>CAZDTE010000041.1:0-23036 GCA_964508275.1 uncultured Ardenticatenales bacterium | reverse complement strand
TTGCGATTTTAGATTTCGGATTGATGTGCTGTGTGTACTGAGAAGTGGCACATGACTGCACAAACCATTTTCCGCGATGAAGTTCTCTCTCGCCTGACGGCACTGGAGAGACAAGTTTCCCGGCTACAAGCTCGCCTGGACATATAGCCTCCTCCGGCAACCGATCCCCCGAATGAAGGGGAAGAATACGTGCCGCTTGACGACCCCGTCGCCGAGACGGCCGTTCCCTCATCTTCGTCTGCGCAGACGGCCAGGCAATGCGCGCCGCCGCTGCCAAGGGCCTCCCTACCGAGAATCCCCACGACCCCTTGCTAATTGTCACTTGGCAATTGGCCGCTTCGCACACCCACGTGATAGACCACCATGCCTGCAACGAACCCCACGGCCATGTTCGTGAGCACCGAGACGGCAGCGGTCAGCGCTAGCACAGCCCAATCGAAGCGGCCGCGCACGTCCTTGGCCATCGCCGCCAGGCTCCAGGCGACGATCAACAGCATCGCTCCCACAATGCTCATCGGGAACACGCGGAACAGGCCGACAATCGAACCGGCCAGGAACAGGCCCAGCCCGACTTCGATCAGTCCCTCCAGGATGTCCGCGCCACCGGTGCGTGCGCCAAACGTGTACTGTCCGGCCAGCCCGCCCGCACCATGACACATCGGCATCCCGCCGAAGAGCGCCCCCACCGTGTTCATCACTCCCTGGTTGACCAGCAGGCGACGTTCCGGAACCGCCCGCTCTGGGAAGTAGTCCCGTACCAACACGGCGCACGAGAGGCAAGCGTTGGTCAACGTCAACGGCATCTGCGCAAAGCCGGCCCCGACCATGCCACGCCACACATCCGCCGGCGAGGGAACCGTCAGCGGCGGTAGATCGAATCCTACGTGGACCACGCCGGCCAATTCCCCGCGCACCAGCGGGATCACGATGCCGGCCGCCATCAGTACCAGGGCTGCCGGGGCGTGCCGGTTGTCCTTCAACACGACGGCGACCAAAATGGCAACCAGCCCCAGACCCCAGTTGCCCCAACGGCTGAACGGCCCTTGGCCCAGCATTTCCAGACTCAGTTGGCCGAGCAGGAGGCCGAGGGCCACCTGGATCCCACGGATCACGCAATGCGGTGTGATCTTCACCAGCCGGTCTACGAGGCCGGTAGCGGCCAGGGCCAGCCATGCCAATCCCAGGCCCAGTCCAACACCGTACACCGTCTGCGGGTCCCAGCGTTGGGCAATTGCCACCGCGGCAACCACCTTTTTCGGTTGTAAAGGCATCGGGATGTGGTAGACCAGGCCGAGGGCGATGTTCGTCAGCCCCATGACCACCAGAAAGCCGGCCGGGTTCAGTCCAACGATGACGATGTAGCCGACCGCCAGCGGAAAGAGCGTCCCGAAATCGCCCATCGAGCCGGCCAATTCCCGCCGGCTGAACTCGAAATCCCCGATTTTCATGCGTGCGTTCCGTGAATCGGCGCGTGATGCGTTTCAGGGGTTGGGCGTCACGTGTCGCCTATTGCGTAATGCGTGTTGCGTGCGTCACGTTGAAGCGCGTCAACGTTGCCCGTTGCCCGTTGACGATTGGCATTCCGCCCCGCGACCCTAATCGTTCTTCGCACCATCAGCAATCCAGCTCTCCATCGTGCGGATTTCCGCTTCGGAGAGCGGCGCAGCGCCCATCGGCATCGGCGCTCCTGCTGCCGGAATAGCTCGCAGCTTCTGCATCAGCAGACTACCTGCCGGGTCGCCGGCCCGCACGACAGGCGCGTGGTTCCCAGTCCCAATGAAGGCATCGTAGGTCGTGCCGTCCCAACCGCCCATCCCGGAAGCCGCTTGTGGGTTGTGGCACTGATCCGTGCAGCGCGCTTTGATCAAGGGAAGCACGTCGGCGGAGAAGCTGGCGACAGAATTTGCAGACGGCGCAGGGCCGGGCGTCGGCACTTCCGTTGGTGGTGGCACCGGCGTCGGAGTCCAGGCAGGGAAGAGGAGCACACCCCCAACATAGCTGTGGCACACGTTGCAAAACGTCGCCGGGTTATGGCAGGCCAGGCATTCTTGTTCTCCCGAAGTCTGCACCCGTGCCGGGTGCGTGACCTTCCACGTTTCGATTGGCTGGTGATAATCGGGTGGCTGCATGCCGGGTAGCACGTGCAGCGCCAGCGGCCCTTCTTGACCGAGGGACGGCGCGGGACCCCCTGCACGAGCGGCCACGCCGGCCAACGCACACACCAGGAATAACAACAGCAACAAGGTGATCGCTTTGCCCATCGTTCCTAGACCTCCTGGTTGCCGTTGAGCACCAGCGCTCGTCCGAACAAGCCGTGTACACCTTCGACTTCCACTCCCAGCTTGTAGTGCGTGTCCACCTTCTTGAGTTGGGCTTTGCAGATCGCGCAGATCGTGGCCAAGAAGTTCGCGTTGGTCGTCTGCACTGCTGTGGCCCGCATCTTCGCGCCGGCCATGCGCACGTCCATCTGCTCGTCCGAGAGCAGTCCACCGCCGCCACCACAGCAGAAGGTGTTGACACGCGTGGTGTTCTCCGGCATTTCCTCGAAGCGGTTGCACGAGGCGCGGATCAGTTCACGCGGCGGTTCCAGCGGCCCACCGGCCCGCGCGACGTTGCACGGATCGTGATAGGTGACGACGTATTCGTCGTTGGCGCTCTTATCCAGCTTGAACGCGCCTCGCTTCAGCAAGTCCAGGGTGAATTCGGTGCAATGGATTGGGTAGGGCACTTCCAGGAAATCGAGCGGGCCGCTGAGCGTGTTCATGTAGAGGGCCGCACGCCAGGCATGACCGCACTCGCCGAAGACAATCTTCTTGACCTTCAGTCGATGTGCCGCGTCGATGATGCGCTTGTTCACCATCTTCATGTTGTTGAAATCGAGGAAGAGGCCAAAGTTGGCCGCCTCACTGGCGTACGTGGCGGTCGTCCAACTGATGCCGGCGGCGTGGAATACCTTGCCGTAGCCCATCATCGTGTCCAGGTTGACGAAGTTGTCAGCGGAGGGAGGCACGAGCAGCACATCCGCGCTCACCTCATCCACCGGCATTTTCACGTCCACACCGATTTCGTCGTGGATGTCGTCGGCCAGGAATTCGAGGTTGTCGGCCCAGGCCGGCGCGGGAATGCCGATGTTGTTGCCGGTGCGATAGACGTTGGCCAGCACCTCGGTGATGTATTTGTTGGCCACGCCGATGCTGGCCATGATCTCACGCGCGGCCATCGTGATCTCCGCCGTGTCAATGCCGTAAGGGCAGAAGACAGAGCAGCGCCGGCACTCCGAGCACTGGTAGAAATAGGTGTACCACTCATCGAGCAGATCTTCGTCCAGCGGAGCCGCGCGGCCCAGGTCCGGGAGCCAGCCAGCCGGCGTGAAGTAGTAGCGGTACACCTTGCGTAGCAGTTCGGCGCGGGCCACCGGCATGTTCTTCGGGTCGCCGGTGCCCAGGAAGAAGGGACACTTATCGGCGCAAGAACCACAGCGCACGCAGATGTCGAGATAATCGCGCAGCGAGCGATAGCGCCCCAGCAATTGCTCCATTTTCTCCAGCGCCCGCTGCTGCCAATTGTCCACCAGCTCTGGGGGCAGGTTAAGCGCCTCCATGTGATCGGCATGTGCGCGGTGGCCCTGTTTGTCGGCGAAGGCGTCCGGTTGCAGGGACGGCACTTCGATTTTCATGTCGGCCATGCGTTATCCTCCCCCAAAGGTGGTGACTTCTCCCGACTCTGCCGGGTAGTCCCACGGGTTCACGTAGCGCCGGATTCGCCCGTCGTCGCGCTGGTTGCGCGTGGGGCTCAGGAAAACGCCTCCTGCGTGCATGAGCTTGCTGAAGGGGAAATAGACCAGCAGCACGAGCACCAGTGAGAAGTGGACCAGGAACCACGGGCTGGTTGGCATGGCCGCCGGCGACAGGGTGATGATGCCCAGCATGAAGGCTTTGACCGCGACGATGTCCACACCGGCCACGAACTTCATCACCAGGCCGGTGAAGGCGATGGCCATGATCAGCAGGAGCACCAGGTAATCGGAGAGGACTGAAATATAGCGCACCTGCTCCAGCAAGAAGCGGCGTACGAGAAGGAAAAGGAGCGGGATGAGGATGAACTCGCCCGCGTACAAGCCGATATGATTCAGCCCAGCCACCCAGGCCGGTACCGGAAAGAGGAAATACCGCAGGTGCTTTAGCAAGATGAGCAGTAGCGCGCCGTGAAAGGTCCAGCCGCCCAGCCAAAGAGCCTTGTCGCCCCGCAAGAGGCTGCGGAACAGGAAGACTTCACCGGCCATACGCACGGAGACCCCGCCCAGCGTCTCCGGCGCCGGCGTGGTCGGAATCTTCAAGGGGACGGGCGTTTCGGCCCACACCCACAGCCGGTAGCCCACCCCCACCCAGAAGATAGCCAGCGCCAGGTAGGCCAGCACGTTAAACGTCAGGCTGACGCCGTCCATAGGCTAAACGCACCCGGTCGGTTTGGGCAGGCCGGCGCACCGGCAGGCCCCTTTGTCCAGGCCGGTGGGAAAGATCTGGTACATGTGTTTCACCGGCAGGCCGCAATCTTTGCCGATCTTGCGGATCATGGGCGCGATTCCGAACTGCAAGTAATAGTTCCTAATGTAGTTGATAACCTTCCAGTGGTCTTCGGTAAGCTCCGGTATTGCCTCCTCCTTGGCAAAGAACTCGGCAACACCCTCGTCCCACAAGTCTGGGTTTTGCAGGAACCCATCCTCGTCCAATTCCAGCGTCTTGCCCTTGAATTCAATCGTCTGTCCAGCCATGAAACGTGTCCTCCTCTTCTTGATTTGATATGTTTGCGTGTTGCGTGTTACGTTTCACGCCATTCATCATTCCTCATCCCGCATTCATCGTTTCCGAGCCGCTCCGCGTTCAACCCCTACTCCTTTATCCTTCCTCCCTACTCCCCACCATCACCAATGGAACCGCACGCCTGAGCGCGACGACAAGTGCCACAAGTTGTAGCCATCCAGGTGCTTATAGGTCATAGGGATTTCGGTTCTCTCAAAGAACGTCTCCCAGCCGATGCGGTTGATCCAGTCGATGATCCGTTCGTGCTTGCGCGCGCCGGCGGTCCAGGCGTTGATGATCTTCTTGACGGCGGCAGTCGTTTCGGGCCAGCGCGGTGTCGTGTTTGGCAGCCACGGGATCACCAACTTGGCCAGGTTGGGGCCGCTGCCCGCATTACCTGCCTTGCCACCGACGTAGATGGCCACGCCATCCGTCTCCGGATCGCCGATCGGCATGCCTTCACATTGTCCGACACATGCCACGCAGTGCATACATCGGTTGGGATCGACCTGAACAGACTTTGGCGGTTTGGGGCGAATGGCGCCGGTCGGACAGATAGAGATGACCAGGGCCATCTCGCAAGCCTTGACCTTTTCGTCATCCACGCGGGGCAGGTCACGATGGATACCAATGACGCCGATGTCTCCGGTGATCCCTTCACCACAATTGTTTACGCAACCGGAGATAGAGATCTTGAGTTTGGCAGGCAATTCCTCTTTCAGGAACAGGTCGTAGAGCTCATCGCCCAACGCCTTACTGATCGCCGCCGCCCCGGTGGCCGAGAACTGGCAGTGTATCCAGCCGGTACAGGCTACGATGTTATGCAGGGCGCGGTCAACGCCCCCCACAGACAGACCCAGGCCATTCAGTGCGGCGATGGCGGCGTCAATCTGGTCCTCAGGCACACCGACCAGCTCCAGGCTCTGACGGCGCGTGATGCGCAGGTGGCCCTCAGCGAACGTGTCGGCAACGGCACATATCTGGCGGGCCAGTTCCGTGCTGACACGCCCATTCGCCGGCATGCCCGCACGCAGCGTGTAGCACTCCTCGCCACTCTCAGCCACATGCTTCAACACGCCGGGGCGAGGAACCTCGTGGTAGGCCCACTGGCCGTAGTTGCGCTTCACGATAGGAGGAATCGTCTTCTCTAGTGGCGGTATTCCAATTCCTGGCATTGCGGTTCGCTCCTTTCTAGCGGGCCAATTCTTCCGCTTTCCAGTGGTAGTAGACGTTCGTGCGCGGTTCCGCGAGTTGGCGCGGCGATGGCTCCAGACCCACCCACTCGGTGAACCGGTCCATGCCCACCCGGAAGATTAAGTCACCCAGTCGCTCCTTGCGCCGTGCGTGCTCATCGAATACATCGGCGACTTTGTCGGAGATGTCGAAGACTTCCTTGTAATCTGGCGGATTTGCCGGCACGAACGGCGTCAAGACTTTGCCCATCAGCGGGCCATACTTCCCCCGGAATTTGGCCCCGACAACGATCGCCACCCCCCGATCCACGCCGGTGCGGATGGCATAGGAACACTTGTTGATGCAGAACATGCAGCGCACGCAGGAGTCAGGGTCGATCTCCAGCGTTTTCCCATCCCACAGCATGGCGCGCGTGGGGCACATCAGGACGATGGCGTTCATGTCGCCACCGCGATCCACCCATTCGCGCACGCGGCCATTGTCCACCCGGGGGAGGTCGCGGAACACCCCGATGAGGGCAATGCCACTTTTCTGCTGCGCACGGGAGCAATCGTTGGGACAGCCAGAGAAACGAACCTTGAGCTTGTGCGGGAAACGAGGATACTGCACGTCGTCAAGGAACCGCCGATACCAGGCATCGCGCATCCCCATGGTGTCTACCAGCGCCGCGTCGCAGCGGGACATACCCAGACAGTCTACCGAGTTGCGGTAGGCATCCGACGTGGACCCAACGTCGAAGCCATGCTCATTCAGCGCTTTGACAGCATCTTCCAGATGCTCGGTGGGGATGCCCAGGATTTCGATATCGCCGCCGGCGCTGTGCAGGTGTAATATGCCGTAGGCATGTTCGTCGGTGATGTCGCACACGGTGCGGAGCATGTCTGTGGTGTAGTAACCGCCCGAAGGGGCCAACATGCGCATGAAATTCGCCCCTTTGGCGATGTCCGGTCGGGCGGAGGCACGCACCAGTATGCCCGCGGCCACACCGGGCAGGGAGATGTAGCCACCAAACCCCCACTGCGTCTGGCGCAGGCGCATGGACTCCTCATACATCATGATGTGGTACTTCGATTTTTTCAACTCCGTGACATGGCTGGGCCAGGGGCCTTCCTCCAGATCGTCCATGAAGGGCGTGGCGCCCTCCTCGGCTTCTTCCCCCTCCGGTGCCTCCACTTCAGCGGCAAAGGTAGGTGCCTTTGCTCTGGCCTCTTTGGCCTCCGCGCCACGGAGTTCCTTCAGTCGCTTGGTTGCAATCAGACAGTTCGGACATAGCGTTTGCTTTTTCTTGAGATACTGGAATCGTTTGCCAACGCGCTCTTCCGTAGCCATCTGCTCTTCCGTGAAGTCGGCGATGATGAAGCCACACGTTGGGCAGGCCAGAACTACCACCGTCATGCGTGTTTCTCCTTTCGTTTCTCACGTAGTCGACGAGGCTGCATGGTCTCCGCTTCGCCGACGACCGACAGGACGGCACGTACAAGGTTGCTGTGGCTAGCCGTTTTGGGAAGACAGGCACTGATCCCATTGGCAGCGGCAGCTTCAGCATAGAGGGAGGCATCTTCCTCCGTCAACAGGACGATTTTCACGTCAGGCACCAGGGGGCGCAACTGGCGGGCCAGGTTCAAGGCGTTTCCCTCTTTCACGTGAACGTCCATGAGCACGACATCCGGATTTAGGGCAGGGGCCTTGCCCAATATGCCCTGCGTGCGACTGAGCACGCCCACCAGTTCGAGTTCCGGTGAATCACGCAGTGCTCTGGACAGTACGTCCCGCAAAGCGGCGTTCTCTTCGGCCAATAGAAGTCGGACTACGGTCATGGTGAATGCTCGATCCTTTCCCCACCCGGTTTGCGTTGGCTGCACGCTTGTTGGCTCAGGATAGGCCTCGAAAGACCGTTACCATGGATGATGGAGGGCAGGCGCAACCCGCAAAACTCGCTGCCCGTCTCTATTCTATCTCATTCTGACGCTCAACTCAATAAGGCACACCATCTATTTGCCTAAGACAAATGCCCTATTTTTCTGCTCAACCCCCTTCCCCAAGCTAGAATCCTGTGGTATACTACGACAGTCACTTTTCATTTGGTTACATCCTATCCGATCCGAGTTAGGAGGTGTCTCATGGCAGAGCATAAGCAAACCGTGGCCGTCGTTGGCCTGGGCCGGATCGGTCACGTTATCGGCCAGCGTCTGCTGGATACGAATAGCCATCGCGTCCGCGGATGTGATATCAGCGCCGAAGCACAGGAGCACGCGCGAATGATCGGGGTTGATGTGGTCGCCACGGCCGGTGAAGCCGTCGAGGGGGCGGATGTGATCATTCTCGCTTTGCCTCCGGCTGCCGTGGCCCCGGTGCTGTCGGAGATCAAAGATGGCTTGCAAGATGATCAGGTCATCGTGTCGATGGCCGGCGCGGTTCCATTATCCTTCATCCAGGAACAGGCCGGCGCCGGCACGCAGGCTGCCCGCATCATGCCCAACACCCCGTCGCTGATCGGGCAGGGGATGAACCCGGTCTGCTTCGGCCAGCAGGTAACGGTGAACGGAAAGCGGAACGTAGAGAGCCTTTTGGCCGCGCTCGGCGAAACCGTGGGGGTGGACGATGACCAGATGGACCTGTGTACTGGTCTAGCCGGAGCCGCGCCGCGCTACGTTTTTGCGGTGATCGAGGCGCTCGCCGAGGCCGGCACGGCTTCCGGAATGAATGAAGCCGACGCCATCAAGATCGCGGCCCAGGTCGCTGCCGGATCGGGTCTGGCTGTGCTGCAAAGCGGGCTGGACATTGAGGCCCTCAAGGCCCTGACCCCACTTCAGCCCCTCGACGAGGCGGCTGCTAAGCCACTCTTCCGTCAAGCGGTCGAGACCGCACGCGCGAAAATGGGCGACGTGTGGGCGGGAATGATGAAGGGAAGAGATTGAGTGGAGAGCTAAACGGAAAACTACACCAACCCGCGACGAATTGCGTAGCTGACCAGCTCGGTGCTCTTGTGGATGTCCAGTTTGCGCATTATGTTGCTGCGGTGTACCATCGCCGTCTTCTGCGCGATGCAGAGCCGTTCGGCCACCTCTCGACTGCTGAGACCTTCGACGATGAGCGCCAAGACTTCCCGTTCTCGACGGGTTAGCTGGCCAGCTTTGCCCGTAGGCTTCTGGCGGCGACCCTTTTGTCGCTGGGCTACGATTTGGCGTGCAACTTCTGGGGACAGGTAGGCACCCTTGGTGTGCACATTGCGGATCGCGTTGACAATCTCCTCCCCGCCGGACCGCTTGAGCACATAGCCGCACGCCCCCGCCTCCAACAGGGAAGAAATGTACACGTCATCGTCATACTGGGTCAAGATCAGCACCTGGGTGTTGGGGAAAGAACGCCTGATTTGACGGGTCGCCTCCACGCCGTCCATCTCCGGCATGGAGATGTCCATCAAGACCACATGGGGATGGGTTTGGGCCACCTGGCGTACGGCCTCATGGCCGTTGGAGGCCTCGCCCACCACCTGAACGTCGTCGCGCAGAGCCAGCAGGGAGCAAATACCTTCGCGGAGTATCGCGTGGTCATCAACAACCAACACCCGTATCTCACTCATCTTCGTATTCTCCCAGAGGGACCTTGATCTGTACCTCGCACCCTTCACCAGGACTCGATGAAATCAGCAGGTCCCCGCCGACCAACGCAACGCGTTCCTCCATACCCAACAGCCCCAATCCCCGGGGCGACCCGAGGCGGAACTGAATTGCCAGGGGGTCGAAACCAATCCCGTCATCACGCACAGTGACAGCCAGGTAGTAGGGCTGAAAATCGAAATCCAAATAGGTGTTGTGGGCGCCGGCATGGTGGATAATGTTGTGGGTAGCTTCCTGAACGACTCGGAATACCGTCGTCGCCAGGCCGCTTTCCAATCGTCGCACCGGGCCCCGTTTTGTCACATGGACGCGGATGCCACGCGTCCCCAGGCGCTTTTCGGCCATCCAGCGAGTGGCTTCCAGTAATCCGAGGTGGTCCAACAAGGTAGGGCGCAGGTCATGGATCAGTCTGTGGACACCATCCAGGGTGTTGCGAACCAGGCGTTGCATTTCCAGGCAGAGAAGCTTGTTGTCTTGACCGTCCCCGTGGGCAGGTTTCTGGGCCGCCGCTTCCAGCGAATACAGGAGCGCGGTGAGCGATTGGCTCGTCTCGTCGTGCAACTCGCGGGCAATCCGGCAACGCTCGTCCTCTTGAGCGGAGATGACTTGGTGCAGCAACTCTCGCCGGATACGCTCTTTCTGCTCCAGGTCTTGGTACAGGCGGGCGTTTTCTACTGCGATGGCCACCTGGCCGGCGATTGCACTCAACAGGTGAACCTCTTCACTCGGAAACTGGTACGGTTGGCGACGCCCCACACACAGGCTGCCCAATGACTCCCCCTTGCTGATCAACGGGATGTGGACGAAGGCACAGAGGCCCTCGCGTTGGAGGAGTGACCATTTCTTGCCCCGGTATTTGTTGGCATCGGGAATGACGAGCGGGTGCCCTTCCGAAACGACGATTCCGCAAGGGCTATCGCTCAAGCGCAACTCAGCGATTGCTTCCCCAGCCTCTCGCGACAAGTTGTGACAGGTGAGCAGCTCCAGTCGTCCGGTTTGGCGGCGGAGCACGAAAATCGCCCCCATGTCCATGCTTGTGAGGCGCACGATCTCGTCCAGGGCAGTGGAAAGGACCGCCTCCAGGTCAAGAGACTGCCCGGTTGCGTTCATCACCGTGTTGAGGGCCGTTAGCTCCCGATTGCGACGTAGCAACTCCTCGCGCAGCGTAAACTCTTGGGTGATGTCACGCCGCAACTCAACAACCGCGTCGATCTCTGAGCTTTCGTTGCGCAGCGGTGAGGCCACAACCTCGAAGTACATCTCGGGGCCACCGTTTTTTGGTGGGTGATAATGAATGGTGCGGGCGGACTTACCTGTGTTCAGCACATCAGGTATCGGACAGTCGCAATCGTCTTGTGTGCACGGCTGGCCGTTGTGCACCAGCACATAGCAAGGTAGGCTCTTTGGAAGATCGCCGTTGCCCCAGTCGGCCAATTCGCGCGCAGAGCGGTTGGCCCATTGCACATGACGGTTCCGGTCTATGACCATCATCGGGTCGTCCAACTCTTCCACCATGGCGCGCCAGGGCTGGGGCATAGGTCCACACCTCCTTCGCACGAACCGTGGTGCGCGGAGTGCTAAACGTCACGGTTCAATAGTTCACAGCCAGGAGACAACGTTGTGCTCGACCACCAGGTCTACAAAGCGCTCGTAGCCTACAACTTCGACGCCAGAAACCAAGCGCGTCAAGCCCCGTGCTTGCAGATCGGCGTCCAACACATAGACCGGATGTTGTTCGACCACCTCGTTCATCAAGGACTCGGTCTCGGCTCCCGCGACCGCCGCATAAACCCCGTCCTCGTACAGCAGGATAGGATCGCCCGGCGGTGCCACCTCCAGACAGGACTCCAGGTTCCGGAACATTATCGGTGACTTGTTGATCGTGTAAAGCACAGTCCCCTCCTCACATATTTTACTTGAATTGGCCAAAACAAGCAAATGCCCTCTGCGCTGGCGGAAGCCCAACGAAGATCTACGCAGGCCTTATGCAGGCCTAATGCAGGCCTATGCAGCCGTGAGCCAATCGCTCCAGGGGCAAAGCAAACAGTTCTCGATACAGAGCGCGAACTGTTCCTCGTCTTTCGGGCAGAGCGCCATCGCCTTGGGGAGAAAAGCGCTTTCGACAACCGCCTTCCTCTCGTCGGCGAGGCGCTTCTTCTCGGGTTCTGGCCGGTCAACCCGGCGAGTGTCTATCACCGGCGTCAGAACGGCAAGACCACATCTTGTTCTGCCAGCACCTGGGCCAGTTGCTCCGAGGTGAGCACGTCCGGGTCGAGGACCAAGTCATCCGTCGTCAGGCCCCGCGCTTCCAGGGAGTCTTTGTGCACGTAGATTTGCTCGATGTCGAAGTCTGGCAGGGCGCGGAAGGTGCGGGCCAACGGTTTCATCTCCAGGGCGCTGGGATCCTGGCCATCCGTGATCGCGTACACGCCGTCATCGGCAAACGCAACGCTGATGTTGAGTTCGTATGCGGCCATAATCAGAATGGTCTGCAACCCTTCAAAGGTGTAGAACGTACCGTACGGAGCTCGCCGCATGAGCACGAGCGCTTTCTTAGCGTCATTATTCTCGGTCATGGAAATCCTCCCGTTTATTGAGGGCCGATCGCTAATCGCCGAAGCTGATCAGGCGATCTGTTTTCTGGATCAGTTCGGCCAATTGTCCCAGACCGGCGATGCGCACGTGATCGGTGGCGATCTCCTCGGTCATACCACGGTAGATCGCGCCGGCGACGCAGGCCACCATGTCAATGCTATGCTCCTCCGCGAACTCGGACCAGCGCCGGCTGATCACTCGCTCTGCCGGCGGTTTGATGAATTTGTTTACGTTGTTCACCCCGTCGGTGTAGAAGAAGATGCCCTCGATGGTGTGTCCTTTGGCTACGGCGGTCCGCGCAAACTGGTACGCGCTGTCCGAAGCCTCGTGCTGGTAGGGTCCCTCCAGCACCATGATGCCGAATTTCATGGCCATGTCCTCCTCTCGTTGCGATTTAACGCCTTCATCGTCTACTATGGATCGCCCCGCCCGGCAGTCACCAGGCCTGCCGCTACACCGAGGCGAACCGAGGGCCGCATTTCTCCTCTCTCCATCTCCCCACGCTGGGGGGAGTGAACGCCGGCGGCCGGCAGCCGGCAGCCTCCCCCATGCGGGGGGCCCCTTCGGGGGAGGAGTGGGGGGGGGAGAGGTTAGCCATTCTTACAGCGGGTTACTGACCTCGGTCCAACAGAAAGCCGGCGACGCAATCCAGGTAGTCGGCGCATGGCAGCCCGCCTGGCGGCTCGCGCAGCTTTACCAGCGCCGGGTGCAGCACCTTGCTGACCAGCGCCTTGCTCAAAGCCTCGATCACCTCCCGCTCCTGCGGCGATAACGCCGGCAGTCGCCGCAACGCGCGTTCGACCTCCGCGTTCCGGATCATCTCGGCACGGTCGCGCACCTTGTGTATAACCGGCACCGCTCCCAATGACCGCCACAGCCGCACGAAGCGCTCCGCCTCTTCGGCCACGAGGGCAGCAGCCCGGTCGGCTTCCCGTTGCCGGCGACGCAGATTCTCGTCCGTCACCGACTGCAAGTCATCGATGTTGCGCAGGCAAACCCCCGGCAAGCCGGCCACGGAAGGTTCAATGTCCCGAGGTACGGCAATGTCAATCAGGCACAAGGGCCGCCCTTGACGATGCGCCAATGCCTCCTCGATGTCCGCGTGGTGCAGGACATGGTGTGGCGCATGACTCGAGCTGATGACCACATCCACGTCGCGCAGGGCGTTCTGAACGTCGGCGAACCGGATCGCGCGACCGTGCAACGAAGCGGCCAGCGAACTCGCTCGCTCGAAGTTGCGATTGGCCACCAGCACCGGCCCCAATCCGTTCACGGTCAGGGAGCGGGCGACCAGTTCGGCTACTTCTCCGGCCCCAATGATCAGCACGTCCTGCGGTGACAGCCCGCGGCCGTTGAAGAACCGACTCGCCAGGGCGACGGTGGCCTGGCCCAGGGAAACGTGGTAGCGGGAAACATTCGTCTGGGTACGGGCCATCTTCCCCACCCGCAGGGCATTTTGAAAGAGACGCGATAGGCCGGGCCCGACCGTGCCACAGTCTCTGGCGGTGGCCCACGCCTGCCGCACCTGCCCCAGGATTTGCGGCTCCCCCACCAGCATCGAATCAAGCCCGGCGGCCACCGAGAACAGATGGCGCACGGCAACATGATCGTGGTGGTCGTATGTGCACCTATCCAGGGTGGCCAGCTCGTTCATCGACCAGGAAGACAAATCGTCCAGGATCGCGTCACGAACCGTGGTCGCCGCGGTAGCGCAGGTGTAGATTTCCAACCGGTTGCAGGTTGAGAGGATCACCACCTCGCCGTGCAGCCGGTCGGCCAGCCGTCGCAGGGCCGTCTTCGTGTCCGCCGGGGAAAGGCTGAACGCTTCGCGCAGTGTCACGGGGGCCACCTTGTGGCTCAGACCCACGACAGACAGCGGCATCGGTTTTCTGGCTTCGTCACTGCTGCCCATCTCAGCCGTTCTCTTTCCGGTTGCCACACACCGACCCAGCTACGCCCGCGCCCGCCCACAGGCCAAGTCCCTCGACTGGTGACGGCGGCGGAAGCAAGGTCATCACGTCATCCGGCGACCAGGTTGGTGGTCAACACAGACAATCGAGGTTCCCGAACCGGATCGGTCGCCTGTGACCCGGCAGACGGCGATTGCCCGCACTCGGCGTGGAACCTGGCTGCCAGCTCTGCGAAACGGGGCGCCCAGCCCGGCACGCTCGCCGCATGGAGGTGTGCGTACGATGCCAGCACACGTCCTTGCACCAGACCGTCGTGGCGGCCATCTATCCCGTGCCCGCGCTCCACCCGGTAGCCGAACTGTTCGTCCGTAAGCCCGATCAGACGCGAGTTGTGGAACTCGTGGCCACGAATGGTCTGGCCGGCGTCGAACCAGGGGTTTCCGGATAGCGCACGCAGGCTGACATAGCCATGCCCCTGAGGGCGCTCCGTCAATTCTACATGCACCGGCAGGACGCCGGCCATCTGGGCGCTGAGCGTCCCCCAGCGGATGCTCTGAGACAGGTACATCAGCCCCCCACACTCGGCATAGATCGGCATACCGGCCCTGGCCCGCTCCCGCACGGCGTCCCGCAATCCGCCGTTGGCTTCCAGTTCCTGCAAGAACATTTCGGGAAACCCGCCACCCAGATACAGCCCATCTACTGGCGGCAAGTCGCGGTCGTGCAGCATGTCGACGTTCACCAAGCGGGCCCCTGCCGCAGCCAGCGCATCCAGATTGGATGGGTAATAAAAGGAAAACGCCGCGTCGCAGCCGATGCCCAGGGTGGGGCGAGACGCTGTTCCTGTGTCCGGCGTGGGGGAGTGGGCGTGTGGAATCGGGGGGGCGGTGCGCGCTATGGAGAGGATCGCGCCGAGATCGACGTGGTCTGACACGGCTTGGCGGGCCGCGGCCACCATTGTTTTGTGGGTCGCGTGTTCTGCCTGTGGCACCAGACCCAGATGGCGTTGGGTGATCGTCAGGTGTTTCCGGCGGGGGATGGCGCCCAAGACCGGGATGTCGGTGTGGGTGGCCAACGCTTGCCGCAGTTTGGCCTCGTGACGCGCGCCCGCCACGTTGTTCAGGATCACTCCGGCCAGGCGCACGTGCGGGTCGAAGCTGGCATAGCCCTTCACGAGGGCGGCGATACTACGCGTAATCCGGCTGGAGTCTACCACCAGAATGACCGGTGACTGGAGCAATCGCGCCACATGGGCCGTGCTGCCCAGACCCGCTTCACCCAGGCCATCGAAAAGACCCATCGCCCCCTCAATCAGAGCCAGATCGGTTCCGGCCTGACAGCCTTGCGCAAAGCGGTCCAGAACAAGGCTCTCGCCCATCAGGTACACGTCCAAGTTGCGACAGGGGAGGCCGGCCGCGGCAGACAGCCAACTGGGGTCGATGTAATCTGGACCGCGTTTGAACGGCTGCACGCGCAGGCCCTGCCTGGCCAAAGCGGCACACAGTCCGACGCTGGTCACCGTCTTGCCAGAGCGACCGCGCGGTGCGGCTACGACAATGCGCGGAGGCAAGACGTCACACCTCCATTACGGTGATGCTTCCGCTCTCACAAATCTCCTGACACGCATCACAGCCCAAGCAGTCGTCCAGTGAGCCAACGATCTCTGCGATCAATGCTTCTGCATCCGGGTTGTCACTAGGCACGTTGATCATGGCCAGTAATTCTACCGGGCAACTATCTACGCAATCTTCGCATCCTTCGCAAGTATCTTTGTCAATCATTACAATGTACATGTAAAGGAACCCTTCCCAATCACTGCACTTGTCACCTGGCGAGTGACACAAAACCGCCGGCTACTTGGTTCGGCGGACGAGAAAGACGAAACGGTCTCCTGCCGCTTCAGACTCCACCAGCTCGTGACCCGTCTGGCGTGTCCAGGCCTCCATATCGGCCGGCGCCCCGCGATCGGTCGCGATCATCTGCAGGATTTGCCCCTGTTCGATTTGCTTGATTGCCTTCGCAATTTTCACGATCGGCATCGGGCAGATCAACCCACTACAATCCAAAGTCATGTCTACCACTTGCTCGGTCATCAAAACCTCCCCTTAGACAAACAACGAAATGTCCGCATCGGCAGCGTAGTCGAGGTACGTAGCTGCACCACCAATCTCAACACCGTCAATCATATCGTCGGCCCCGATGCCGAAAACATCCATCGTCATCTGGCAACCGATCAGGCGTACGCCGCTTTCGACGGCGACTTCTAGCAGGTCGCCAAGGGTGGCAACTTGGGCTTTCTTCATCATTCCCTTCATCATAATCGTGGCCATGGAGGTCATGCCAGGAATGGCCCCCACCAGGTTCGGCACCGGCATCGGCATCGCCGGATTCGCCAGGGGGGCCACCTGAAGTCTCTGGAACTTCCCCTTGCGAATGATGTTCAGTCCATAAAAGGTGAAGAATATGGCGGCTTCCATGTCTAGCGCTATGGCTGTGGTCGCCAGGATCAACGGAGGGTAGGCCATATCCAGGGTACCCTTCGAGGCAATCATGGCTAACCGTTTCTTTTTCTGAGCTTCTTCGGACATGAGGCTTCTCCTTTTCAGAATATGGGGTGGCTCAAGCCGTGTGTACGGACGCCGGCCCAGGTCCCGCGAAACCGTTATGGTGCGGCTGATACAACTTGGAGACTGTTATTCTTGTGAAGGCCTTGAGTCTTCGCAAGAGTGGCCCAAGTCATTCTAGTCGAACCCCACTCGCTACTTTGCGCCTATTCTCAGTATAACGGATTCTGGCTGGCAACTCAATAAGGCACTCTGTCTATTTCGCTAAGACAAAAGCCTTATCTTTCCTCCGGCCCCTGCGCAGATTCCTCAAACCAGCTAATGCTCTCTCGGAACCGGACGACCTCGCTGACAACGACGACTGCCGGCGACCGCAACCCGCAGCGTTGCACCTGTTCGGCTACCTCGCCGAGCGTACTGATCAGGGTTTCCTGCACCGGCAGGGTTCCCTGGGAGATGACCGCCACGGGCGTGTCCGCGTTCATATGCGATGCCAGCAGCCGCTCCACGATGAAGGGCAGGTTCCCCAGCCCCATTAGGATCACCAAGGTGTCCACCGTATGGCTGAGTTCAGCCCAGTTGACCCCCGGCCCATCCTTTGGCGAGGCTTCATGCCCGGTGACTATCCCGACCGTGGCCGAGTGATGGCGGTGGGTGAGGGGGATGCCGGCGTAGGCCGGAACCGCCAGCGCCGAGCTGACTCCGGGCACCACGGCGAAAGACAGGCCACAAGCGGCCAGGTATTCGGCCTCTTCGCCTCCCCGGCCAAAGAGGAACGGATCGCCACCTTTGAGGCGCACCACCATCTCCCCGGCCGCGGCCCGTTCGGCCAACGTGCGGTTAACTTCGCCCTGCCCGCCCAAGTCTTGTTTGAGAATCAGCTCGGCTCCCGGCTTTGTGTTGGCAAGCAGCTCCTGGTTCACCAACCGGTCATAGATCACGACATCGGCCTGCTCAAGACACGCCATACCCCTCACCGTGATCAGGCCGGGGTCCCCGGGACCGGCGCCGACCAGGTAGACCATTCCGACCATTCCGCTGTTCATGTGCTTACTTTCTGTCCTCTGTAGTGATCCAACACCTGTTCAGCATGGGCCAACGCCTGTTCATAACTGCCGCGCCTCAAGAGCCTCATGATTGCCGCGTCATCCACTACCGCGTAGAAGAAATCAGCGCGCTGCTTGGATGGCAATTCCTGGATCGCGCGTGGCCGAAGTGCACCGAGAATCTGAAGCAGAGCACCGTATTCCGGCCCAAACAGCGCAGCCAACTGCTCCTTGATTCTCGTTGCCAAAGCGGGGCTTTGTCCTCCCGTGGAGATCGCCATCGTCAGGTCACCCTGTCTGACCGTGGCCGGCATGATGAAATGAGAATGTGCCGCCTCGTCCACAGCGTTCACCAGCACACCACATTCATTGCCCTCCTGCCACACCGCTGCGGCCACCTGGCGATTCCCGGCGGCAACAATGCACAAGAACACGCCTTCCAAATCCCCGTGGCGGTAAGCCCGTTCGACGTGCGTGATTTCTCCTGCCGCCACCTTGCGGCGCAGATCAGCAGTCAACGTGGGGCTGATCACCACGACACGGGCCCGGCGTTCGAGCAGCGTGTTGACCTTCCGCTCGGCAACCACGCCCCCACCGACTACAACGCACATCTTTTCGTGCAAGTTGATCAGACAGATCGGGAAGACATCCATGCTCACGGGTTTCCTTGACCACTGCCCCGGTAAAGAACGCATGATAGCACAGATCGAACGAGCAGGCAAGTTGTAGGGGCGAGGCATTCTCGCAGACCCCTGAGAGAGACAAATCCCTTCGGCCTGCCCCGTAGAACCAGTAAGGCCCCACGCAAAGGGGAATACCTCGCCCCTACAGCCCCGCCCTGACGTTCCCCATCTGTCGGGTAGTTGTTTGTATTATCTCTTTGCTTCGTGTATAATAGCCGCACACGTGTGTGCAAAATCACGGAGCAGGAATGAATAAAAGATGGCGATTCTGGCTGGGCGTCCTAATCAGCGTACTATTCCTTTTCTATGCGCTACGAGGACAGCGGCTTCCCGATGTGTGGAGCACCCTGCGCCAGGCAAACTATTGGTGGTTGATCCCCGGGGTTACAATCTACTTTGTTGCGGTCTGGGTTCGGACGTGGCGTTGGTATTACATGCTCCGGCCGATTAAGGCCATTTCCCTTTCCCGACTCTTCCCGATCGTTGCCATAGGTTATATGGGTAACAACATCTACCCGGCTCGCGCCGGCGAAGTGCTGCGCTCCTATGTCCTAAAACGACAAGAGGATGTCAGCATCAGCGCCAGCCTGGCGACCGTGATC
Organism: uncultured Ardenticatenales bacterium; assembly: GCA_964508275.1. GTDB lineage: Bacteria > Chloroflexota > Anaerolineae > Ardenticatenales > JAADHH01 > CAZDTE01. The sequence goes on along the minus strand of CAZDTE010000041.1, from coordinate 4,023 downwards.
GTCGAGCGGATCTTTGACGGCGTGGCCATGCTATTCTTCGTCTTCATCACGCTTCCGTTCGCTGGCTTGGGACACGCGTACGAAGGCCCGGTGATCCTGTTCAGCGTCCTGTTCTTCGCCGCGTTGCTGGTCTTCTTCGTGCTGGCAATCTCGCCGGAACATTCCCGGCGGCTGTACTCGCGATTTGTGGACCGGCTCCTGCCTCCTCGCTTCCGCTCCCTGGCTCACCGGACCCTCGACAAGTTCATGACCGGGCTGGCTTCGTTGCGCAGCGGGCGCGATGTGTTCATGATTTTCGCCACCTCTATCGTGATCTGGTTGCTCGAAACCGGCAAGTACTGGTTCGTCATGCACGCCTTCCCCTTCTACGTCAACTTCTACGTGCTCATGCTGATGACGGCCATCGTGAATCTGGCCACGACGATCCCGTCGGCACCGGGCTACGTGGGCACCTTCGACGCACCGGGAATCCAGGTGCTGGAGAGTTTCGGTGTGGCCGGCAACGTGGCTACCGGCTACACGCTCGTCCTCCATGCTGCTTTGTGGCTGCCGATCACGTTGCTCGGAGCATACTACATGGCGCGTGAGAGCCTGTCCTGGAAAGATGTCCAGGCTGCCCGCGTCCAGGTTGAGGGATGAACGTTGCTATCGTCGGCGCAGGGATAGCCGGCCTCACCGCTGCCTACGACCTGACCAGTCGGGGTCATCGCGTGACCATTTTCGAAGCGTCCGCGGCCGTCGGTGGCCTGGCTTCAGGGTTTCGGGACGAGGGGTGGGATTGGACACTAGAACGTTTCTACCACCATTGGTTCTCATCGGACCGCGACGTGATCGGCCTAATCCGGGAACTGGGTCTGGCAGACAAGGTCATGTTTCCCCGCCCCATAACGGCGATCTGGTATCGGGGCGGGACATACGCCCTCGATTCACCCAGCGCCTTGCTGCGCTTTCCGCACCTGAGTATGGTCGACAAACTGCGTACGGGAATGGTGCTGGCCTACCTGCGGCTGACCCGCGACTGGCGCCGACTGGAGCGCTACACGGCCCATGAGTGGCTGCCGCGTTTCATGGGGCAGCAGGCCTACCGGGTGCTGTGGGAACCCCTCCTAATCGGCAAATTTGGGGAGGAGAACTACCGCGAAGTGAGCATGGCTTGGTTCTGGGCCCGCATCTACAAACGGAGTCCCAAGCTAGGGTATTTCGTGGGCGGCTTCCAGGCTTTCGCCGACGCCCTGTCCGACCGCGTGCGTGACCAGGGTGGCGAGATTCATCTGACCACACCGGCCCAGCGCATCGAGCAAACAGGCACGGGGGGGCTACGGATCGTCACAACCGGCAGCGAGGAGCAGTTCGATGCTGTGGTTGCCACCGTCTCGCCTGGCTTGATGGCTCGCCTTGCGCCAGAGCTGCCCAAAGATTATCTGGGCCAACTGCGCAAACTGCGCTCCATGGGCGCCGTCGTCATGATCCTGGCCCTGAAACGACAGTTGATCCCGGACATCTATTGGCTGAACCTGCCGAAGGGCGAGTTTCCCTTCCTGGCACTGGTGGAACACACGAACTATATGTCCCCACGCCACTACGACGGCGACCATCTGGTCTATCTGGGGGACTACTTGCCTCCCACACACCCATACTTCCAGATGACCGAACAAGAATTGCTGCAGACCTTTTTGGAGGCATTACCACGGTTCAACCCGGCCTTCGACCGCTCGTGGGTGCGGGCCCATTGGCTTTTCCGCGAACGGTACGCGCAGCCGGTGGTGCCGGTCAATTACTCAGAACAGATTCCGTCCCTGTCCACACCGATCCCAGGCCTATACTTCGCCAGCATGAGCCAGGTCTATCCCTGGGACCGGGGGACGAACTATGCAGTGGAGATGGGGCGGCGGGTGGCAAAGATCGTTGAGCGTGGAGCGACTCTGAAATGATTAATGGGAGTAGGGAGTAGGGAGTAAGGAAGCGTGAAACGTAAGAATAGGGCTGCGCAACACGTAACACGCCTCATGCAAACTGAAAGCACTTGGAGGTAGACAAACCATGAAAGATATTTGTGTGGTAGGAACGGGCTACGTCGGCTTGGTCACCGGCGCATGTTTCGCCGATCTAGGCAACCATGTCGTTTGCCTGGACATTGACGAAGAGAAGGTCAAGATACTCAAGGCCGGTGAGATGCCGATTTACGAGCCCGGCCTGGAGGAGACGGTGCGACGCAACGTAGCGGCCGGCCGCTTGAGCTTCACGGCGTCCTACGATGAGGCCATCCGAGAAGAGCAGCCGAAGTTCATCTTCATCGCGGTGGGCACGCCGGAAGGTGTGGACGGCGAGGCAGATCTGCGGTACGTGCGCATGGCTGCCGAGACCATCGCCGAGGTCATGGACCACCCGCTGATCATCGTCAACAAGAGCACGGTGCCGGTGGGCACCGGTGACTGGGTGGCAGACATCATCAACCGGCATCGCAACAACGACGCCGCATTCGCTGTGGTCAGCAACCCGGAATTCCTGCGCGAAGGATCGGCCATCAACGATTTCCTCTCCCCCGACCGGATCGTGCTCGGCTCCCTCGATCGGGAGGCGGCGGAGAAGGTTGCCCAACTTTATCTCTCGCTCCGTGCTCCCATCGTAGTAACCGACCTGCGCACGGCGGAGATGATCAAGTATGCCTCGAACGCCTACCTGGCCAGCCGCATCTCGTTCATCAACGAGATCGCCGCCATCTGCGAGCAACTGGGCGCCGACGTGAAGGAGGTGGCCGTGGGCATGGGCTACGACAAACGGATCGGCCACCACTTCCTCGACGCCGGCCTGGGTTATGGAGGCTCCTGCTTCCCGAAGGATGTGAAAGCGTTGGCCCACATGGCGGCGATTCATGGCCGGCACCCCCAACTGCTGCGCGCAGTCATGGACATCAACCAGGATCAACGGCGGCGTGTGGTCCAGAAACTTCGAGGTTTGCTGGGCGGCCTGCAAGATCGTACTATCGGGCTGCTGGGGCTGGCTTTCAAGCCCAACACCGACGACCTGCGCGAAGCGCCGTCCGTGGAGATCGCGCATCTGCTGCACAGCGAGGGTGCGCAGGTGAAAGCATACGATCCGGTGGCGATGCCCAGCGCCGAGCGTCTCATCCTGGACATTGAGTTGGCAAAGGATGCGTACGACCTGGCCCGGGACTGTGATGCCATAGTCGTGGTGACCGATTGGAACGAGTTCAAGCACCTGGATTTGTCCCAGGTCAAGTCTCTCATGCGCCAGCCGGTTCTGTTAGATGGGCGCAACATCTACGACTCGGAACGGATGCGCGATCTGGGCTTCACCTATCGAGGTGTTGGGCGGGGGTATTAGCCTCTACTCTGCCTCCTCCACGACGACCATGTCGAAGAGGGTGCCGATCATCGGCATGTCGCGATAGCCTGGACCGGAGCGGAAGTCTTCTGCATCCAGGTCCGTGCCGCTGAGGTCGCCCAGGGCAATCGCAATCAGATGGCTCTTCTGCAGGGGCGGGGAAACGGCGACGGAAAACGTCCCATCGCTGCCGACTGTGCCCTGACCTAAAACCGAACCGCTCTCGGAAACGTCCACAATCAAGATTGGCACCTCCGCCGGACCCAATCCCTCCACCTGTTCGGCTCCAACAAGCAGCGGCTGGGTTAGCATGAACACCGGGCCATACGGCGTCGCCGAGGAGGCCGGGTAGGCTGTGGGGGCGGAGGCGTGAGGAGTTGCCGAGCCCTGTACACGGCTACCCGTGACGGGGGTTGTGGGTGTAAAGTAACAACCTGTTCCCAAGAGGATGAAGGCCATCAGCACAGCGCATCTGGCCAGGATCTGTCTGGTCATGTCATGTTATCCTTGTTGTAAGGGTCATTTCCTGACTGGAGTCTGGCGAATAATCATATTGGCTGTATGACACACGGCATTTCCAGCCACGGATTCTTATCTGTTCTTTGATTTTACGTATCTCATCGATATTGCGGGGTGAGCAGGACGTCAAGCCCCCCTAACCTGAGGTTAGGCCTAACC
>CAZDTE010000040.1:11496-23090 GCA_964508275.1 uncultured Ardenticatenales bacterium | reverse complement strand
CGCCCCCCGGCCCCCAATTCTGGGGGAGCACATGCCCCCAAAGTTGGGGGGTTAGGCCCTAACCTGAGGTTAGGGGGGCGCGACGTTCTGCTCACCCCGAATGATTGAGATGATACCCCAAAACGCAAAAAAGGCCTTCAAGCGGGACACGGCGACCGGAGTGATCGCGCTTCGGAGCGATGACCGGACTTCGGCGAGCCAGGTGCCGGCCTGGTGCGAGATTGCCGGGCACACCTTTCTGGGTAGCGAACCGGCCGACGATCACGTTTGCTATTTCGTCAGGCGACGAGAGGACCGATTCGTGGCGGAGCGGATGTCCACCCTGCTCACCGATGACACGCTCGACAAGGCCTGCGTGGGCGCTGGAGGTCGCCATCGCCGCTGCCTCGGCCGATAAAGAGGTGGCGGTTTGCTTCACCTGCTGGCGTAGCCGGGCTGGTGGCGGCACCTTCGTTTGTGTTGGACGCCCTGCGATCCCAGGCCGTGATTTGCTTGTGAAAGCGGTCAGCGCTCGAACTTCTTGCGCAAGATATCCACGACCTGACGGCTGATCATCTGCTGTTCTTCGTCGAACCGCTCCTCGAAGTTTTCGTTGCCGATCAGGGCTCGCAGCGCAGCTTGCGTGGGGCCGTCGTAATCGCCGGTGATCGCCCCGTCGTAGTAGCCGGCCCAGCGGAGAATCTGCTGCAGATCGCGGGTGATCGCTCCTTCGATCGGCACCATTTCGCCTGGGGCCGGGGGGCGGAAGAACAGATGGTGCAGATCGACCAGGGCCTGCAAACGCTCGATCGGCCGGGGATCGTCGTCCACACGCAGGTCAAGGTACCGATCGGTGTAACCGCCATAACCGCCCTTGTCCCGCACGACCAGCACCGAGGCGGACTGCTGTCCTCGCCGGTCGCCGCCGGCTTCCTGTCCGGCGGCCAGCGCGACTACGAGGCGGTCGGCCAACTCGCCGGCTGCCGCCTCGAATCCCCTGGCCATCGCCTCCACCGTCGCCTCGCCGACGAGGATGTTGCCCTGGGCGGCGAAGTGTGCGCCAGTGATTCCGCCGGCCCAGGGCGGGCACTCGTCGCCGGTGAAGCTGGCAGGGCGTCCCCGATCGTCCACCAGTCCCACTTGCCGGCGCGCGCGGCCGTCGTCGGCGGCGATCAAGCGGTCCAAGGTCTCCTGCGCGCTGATGCCCTCGGCCATCAGCGATAGCCCATCCGGCCCAAACGACGTGTTGGCGTAGGCCTGGGTCGCCACCGCCCCGACACCGGCCTGGGCCCAGGGCACCACCGCGCCGGCAGCCAGGAACTTCGACTGCACAGCGACACCCCACTCCTGTGCTTCGGGATCGTAGGCGACGATTGAAAAGGTGGACAGGCTGCAGAGTCGTTTCGTCATGAGAACCTCCAGTTTACGTTCCGGCCCCGGAAAGGACCTGGCCGAAAACAGATACCGCATACGAAAGCTATGTGACGGGCGTCCTACCGGATCACCTGCACCGGCCCCAACGTAAGGTGATCCAGCCCCTGTGCGGTGCCCAGCCGCTCACCCCCCGGCAGGCGATACAGCCCCAACCGCAACCGGTAGTCGCCCGTCGGGAGGTCGGCGGGCAGCAACAACGCATGGCGATCCGCGATCTCCTCCCCCGGCTGCCAGGTGGTGGTCGGCCGGCGGCCGGCGGCCGGTGTTCCGTCTTGCTGGGCCCAAATCCGACCCGCGCCGTCCACCAGGTGGATGAAGATCTGAAAGTCCTCGGGCGGACGGTCCAGCGCTCGCCAGTGCAGCACCAACGGCAGCACCGCTCCGGCACGCGTACGCGGGTCAACCTCGACGCGTTCCAACTGAATCGCCGAGCCAAAGCGGACCGGTTCGTTCAGGGTCAACGTACCCATCGGCTGCTGCGGGATGTCGTAAAGCGTCAGGCGACGGTCACCATACGTCTCCGCGAAGACGTAGAACGCTTGCTCGCGGAGGGCCAGGTCGATTGGATTTCGGTCGCGGCCCGGCCCATCGCTCACCACCCAGAACGCGCCGCCGTCCGCGATGACACGCCGCACGGCCGGCCCCGCCTGCAACGAGAGCTCACCTTCCCCCTCGCTCAGGCCCAGGATCGCCACCGGCCTGCTGAAGAGGTTGAAGAACTGCTCACTGCCTACCGGATCGTCCAGGATGATCGTCTGCCGGGGCTGGGCGTCTTGTTCAATGCGGGCCGCCAGCTCGCGGAACGGAGCCGGTTCCGCCAGGCGATAGCGAGCCAGGAGCAGAGCCGTCCCGAACAGGGTGACAGCAACGCTGATCCCGACGGCGCGGCCGGGCGGGCGACGGATCGCCCGCCACAGGATCAGGCCGTTCGCGCCGAGGATCAGCAGCGTGAGGAGCAGCACGAACGGATCGACTGCGCCGGCGCTCGCCCAGGCAAAGTCGAAATGCTCTGGGCGCAGGAACCCGGCCTGCAGCCAAATCTGGGCATAGCGTGGGTCGAAGAAGGTGATCGGCGCGAACAGTCGCTGGCCTGTGTCCAGCAGCGCTTGCTGGGCCAGGTCGAAATCAACCGTGACACCCAGCAGTTGCACGGCCACGCTCAACCCGGCCAGCAAGCCGAACGCCCAACGGCCGGCGCCTCGCAAGCCATCCAGCAGCGGGGCCAGCAGCAAGCTGAGCAGAGGCACGATCGGCAGCAGCGTGCGCGGCCCCCAGGCCACGCCGCCGTGCCACATGAACCAGCGGCCATAGAAAGCGAGGTAGCTTAGCGATACGGCGAACGTCAGTGCCGTTTCGGGGCGGTGTCTCCGCCACAGCCGAGGCAACGCCGGAAAGATGCCCAGCAGCGCCGGCGCGTAGAGGAACAGGCTGCGACCTGGGCTGATCGTCAGGCCGGCAACCCCGATGAGCAGCGGTGTCGAGAAGCGTTGCACACCGGTGTAGCCGCTCTGGAAGGGATCGCCGAAGCGGGCCACGTTGAAGGCCAGTACGCCAAGGGCGCCGAAGAGCAGGGGAATGCCGAAGGTAAGAAGCGGCATCATGTTCGGGAGTAGGGAGTAGGGAGTAGGGAGTATGGAGGTCTGGGCGGTGATGTCGTCAGGCTTACCATGACGGGCCCGGCGCAAGACGAAGTACAGCAACAGGCCGGTGAACGCGGGCCACGTTATGGCGCTGGCCGGTCGGGCCAGCAGCGCGACCGCCAGGCCGAGCCCGGCCCAAAACGGGTTCGCCAGGCTGCCGGTGTCGCGATAGCGGACGAGAGCGTAAGCGGCGAGAAGCAGCCCCAGACCGGTCAGGGGCTCGCTCAGGAATGTCTTGGTGTACGGCCAGGCCAGCGTAGCTGCGCCGAACGTCAACGCCGTGAGCGTTGCTGTGCGCCGGCCATACCCCCAGCGCCGCACGAAATGAAACAGCAGCCAGGCGGTCAGGGCGGTGAGCAGCGGGTTTAGCAGTAGCGCCGTCTGGGTCGCACCCCACCAGGGCACGTGCCGGCCGATCCACACGAGAGGCGCGCCGACCACGGACGTCATCAAGCCCTTGGCGGCATAGCCGCGCCCATCGGGCCCGAAACCGCCCTGCTGCTCGGTGATCCAGCGGATCGCTTCGATGTCGAGGTGGCCGCTGCGGGTGATGTTGTCGGCAACGGCAAACATGGCCAGCCCATCACTGGTGTGGAACTGGCCACTGTAGGTCAGCAGGTACAGGGCCAGGAGGAAGCTGAAGATCGCCAGGCCGGTGCGGCGGTCTTCACTCACGTTGCACCCCCTCGCGGCGATAGCTGCGCAACCGCAGGCGTGGCGTAGTGACTGCTTCGATTGGCGAGAAGTGATCCTCCAACCATTGCTGGGCCCCCTCACCGACGGCGTCATCCAGCGGCGTGTCGCCGCGGACTAGCCACGCCTCCGGGCGGCCAGCGATCAGGGCGGCCAGGTCATCCCCCTCGCGCAGGACGCGCAGGGTGTTCCGTGGCCACAGGAAGGGATAGAATTGGCGATAAGCCTGCGGGTCGGTGAACAGGAGGGCCGCGCCGGGCGCCGCTTGCTCCTGGATGGTCACCAGCGCGGTGCGGTAGGGGTTCGCTTCGGCGCGCGATTCGGCGTAGACCCGCGCCAGGTGCGGGAGGCTGACCAGCGGCAGAGCTACCGAGACGGCGGTCAGGCCCAGGATGAGGGCTCGGCGCACGCGGGCCAGACTGTCGGCGCCGGCGGCGAAGCGGACGGCGAACTCCAGCGCCACGCTGCCGATCAGGATCGTGCGCAACAGGATCGCCGCGACCAGCACGCCGGGCTCTTGCGGGAAGATGATGAAGTAAAACACCCACTCCACGATGTTGGCGACGCTGAGCAGCAGGGCATAACCGATGCCCCGCAGGCTCGGAAAAATGATCACGATGAAGGGGAGCAGCCAGACCAGGAACTGGGGGCTGTATCCTTTGCTGTAGAGCAGGAAGAGGCAAACGGTCAGGCCGGTGAAGGCGATCGCGCGCCGGGGCGACCTCCAATCCACGTTCCGAAAGTAGAGGCCGAGGAAGAGCACAGCGAACGTCGCCGTGATCAGCCACCAGGGCAGGCTGGTGGGATGGGTTGCAAACGTCGGGTTTGGATCGAAGCGGTTGCCGCCAAGCCGGCCGTAACCGGTGTAGCCGTCGAGCAGCGCCCACACGGTTTCCCAGGACGACCGCCCGAACATGCTGCGGAAACTGGCGGCGAGCAGACCTGGATTGATCCACAGGAACGGGGCGGCGATCAGCAGACCGGTCGCGGCGAAGCTGGCCACGAACCGGATGCGGCGGGGTGTTGGCTTGACCCAGTCCAGCAGCCGGCCGGTCGCTTGCGGGCCCAGCACGGCCCAGCCGACCGGCAAGATCACGGCCGGCGTGGCCTTGCTCATGAACCCCAGCCCCAGCGCGATCCCTGCCGTTAGCGCCCGTCGATCCAGCAACAGGTAGAGCGTGGCGAGCAGGAAGAAGAGCGGCATGGTATCGAACCAGCCGGTCCAGGTGTAGAGCGGGACGAACAGCAGGGCGTAGATCCAGCCACAGCGCAGCGCCACGCGCGGCGAGTGGACCCGGCGGGCGATGAGATAGATCAGCGCAAGGCAGCCGATCTCGAAGGGCAGCAATTCCAGCCCGACGAGGCTGTAAAAGGCCAGGCGCGGATCGGTCCACAGCGGGAATCGCAGTCCCAGCCGGTATGCACCCACCGCCATCCAAGGGAAGAGGGGCGGGTACTCCATCCAGTAGTGGACGAAGGGGTAAAACCCCTCGTCGGAAAAGGCGGCAAATGACTCAAAGAAATAGTAGTCGGAGTAATCGTAGATGAAGCCGCCTGGCCGGAGCAGGAACAAGGCCAGCAGGCGGAAGGCGGTGAACAGCAACAACAACAGCAGGAATTCGCGGTGGGCCTCGAAAACGCGTCGGATGCGCGTCGTCGCCGATTCGTGTGCCATAGTGTCGCCATGATACCATACCTCGCGGTTGAAGGCAAGAAATCCCCCCGGCATTCGTGACCGTAGCACTATTGACATCGGCGACCAGTAGGCATATAATTGAGGAGTATGCGCAAGATTCGCGGATGATGTGCATCCGCCAAACGATTAGGAACAGGAGATGCGACGACAGCTTCCCCTGATGCTCGCGGTCGTGCTGATCGCCGGCGTGTTTGCCGTTGGCTACAGGTCGCTCTGGGCCGAGGGGCCGGAGCCAGCCGACCCGCCGCCGCAGGCAGAACACGTCTCCACGCCGGAGCCGATCGACGGCAGCCCGGTCTTCCACGACCTCTCGATGAAGCTGGCCACCCAGTTTCGCTGGCGCCCGCCGACGAAGGGTGAGTTGCGCGCGCGTGGCAAGCTGGACGCTGAGGGGCAGATCATCCAGGACACGCTGGGACAACAGACCACGTTTTGGGCGTATGACTTCCAGACCGGGACCTATTACCAGTTCACGGCTACCCTCCAGCGGATCGGCGTACACGCCTACGTTTACGTTGAGAACAGTCAGAGCATCAGCGGTACGGTCCTGGATAACATCGTGTCCGAGTTCGACAACACGATCTACGTTTCCAACACGACGATCTTTGGGAACGAGCCGAATCCTGGAATTGACGGCGATACTCACATCACCATCCTCCTGCTCAACATCCGGGACCCGTATTACTATGGCTACGGCAACGTGTACGTGGCAGGATACTACACCTCGGCGGATGAGTATCCCCAGGCCTGGATAGCGCACAGCAACGAGCGCGAGATGTTCTACATGGACGTCTCACCGGCGACGCCAGGCAGCCAGAGTTTCTACGGGACGCTGGCCCACGAGTTCCAACACATGATCCACTGGAACCACGATCCGTATGAGGAGACCTGGGTCAACGAAGGCCTTTCGGACCTGGCCATCTTTCGCGCGGGTTATGGGCACCCGTCCAGTCACGTCTCGCGATTCCTGCAAGCGCCGGACACCACCTTGACCACCTGGAGCGGGCAGCTTGCCGACTACGGCGCGGCCTATCTGTGGAGTCTGTATCTGTGGGAGAAGTTCGGCGGCGACGCGACGATCACGGCGCTGGTTGATGAGGGGAGCAACGGCATCACTGGCATCAACGACGTGCTGGTGGCTCGCGGTTACAGCGACACGTTTGCCGACATCTTCCCCCGCTGGCCACTGGCCAACTACCTGGACGACACCTCGATCGGGTCAGCGCCCTTCTTCTACGGATACACGAATCTCGATCTGCTCGCCGAGTTCTTCCATCCCACAGCGGCGGGGCTTCATTCAAGCTACCCCGTTGCTTCCACGGCAGCGACGGTCAATGCCTACGCCACGGACTACGTGCTGTTCACCGGCGCCAGCGGGGATTTGCAACTGGCGTTCAACGGCGATGATGCCGGGCAGTTCGCGGCCTATGCCGTCGGTTCGAGCTCATCCAGCTTCGCTGCCGGCACCAACACGGTCGTGCCGATCAGCCTGGACGCGGGCGAGGACGGCACCGCCGTGCTGTCTGGGTTTGGCTCGACCTACAATCGCGCGATTCTCGCCGTTCTGAACCCTTCGAGCACGGCCACCGAGTCGTACACGTACCAGGCAGCAACGGTCACAGTTGTGTCCGATACACTAAGCCTGACCGCCGGCTGGAACCTGGTCGGCTTACCTCTCACGCCCGCCAACCTCAGCATCGATTCGGCCTTCGCCCCGATCGCCGGGCACCTGCAAGCCGTGACAACCTTCTCGTGCCAGCAAGCCGCTGCCTCGTACTATCCCGGTGATCCGCAGAGCACGCTGGCCACCGTTGATGGCTACCACGGCTATTGGATCAAGACGGATGTTGCCGCCACCCTGGCGATCACGGGCACACCTGTTTCGACATCCACCGTGTTCTCTCTCTGCAGTGGCTGGAATCTGGTGCCCTTCTTGCCGAGCACGGCGGCACCGTTGACGACGGCACTGGCCGGCCTGGGGACGAGTTACGCGGCTGTCCTGGGCTATGACCGGGGCCCCGTCACGTACTACCGGCAGGTTCCCGCGTACATGAACACCCTAACCGAGCTGCAACCGGGCAAGGCGTACTTGATCTACATGGATCAGCCGGCAACTCTCTCGTTCAGCGGCCTCTGACGGCCACGGTACGAGACCGATGGAGAAGGAGAATGGTGACAGCAGCGGAGGAACGAATCCGCATCACCCAAGAGAACCTCGACGCCCCTGTTGAGCTGGAGATCGGCGCGAGCCGCTACGCGGCCCCCGAACCGCTGGACGAGGCGACCCGGCAGCGGGTGAGGCAAATCGGCGATCTCCTACGCGCCTGGACGGAGATAGTTCCCATCGCCGAGTCGCGACCGGAGGAAGAAACGAGCGCGCCGGCGCCACGCACCGCTTCGCACGCCCTGGCCGTCAGTTCGGCCCAGGTAGCCACCCCGGCGCTGGCGCAAGAGTTCACGGAACCGTTCTGGCGGCGGTTCCTGGATGCCATCCTCATGCGCGATGAACAGCTTCCGGTGCGCTCCTCCCTCGACAACGAACTCCTGAGGGCCACGGGCGATTTCGTCGGGGAGTTGGAAGGCATCCTGCACGAGCGGCTGGCCCGACGGGCCGAGCCGCTGGAACATGAAATCCGCTTCGTGGCCGGGGTCAAAGGCCGCTTCCAGATTCTGATCGCTGACCAGGCCTACGAGTCCGTTTCGGACATCCCCGAAGGGGAAGCACGCATGCTCATTCAGGAAGCGATCACCGAGTGGGAAGGCCGGTATTAGGCCCCCGGTCACGAGGCCCGCCCCGGACACCGATGCGTCTGCAAGTATCCGCCATCATTCCGGCACACAACGCCGCGAAGACGATCGCGCGCTGCCTGACTGCACTGCAGGGGTCGCAGCCGCGCCCAGACGAGATCATCGTCGTGGATGACTGCTCGACCGACGGCACGGGCGAAACGGCCCGCGCGTTGGGCGCCCGCGTTCTGCGCACCTCCGCTCAAGTCGGCGCCGCCGCCCAGGTTGGCCCGGCGGCGGCACGGAACCAGGGAGCGGAGGCGGCGACCGGTGATCTGCTCTTCTTTGTTGATGCCGACGTGGTCGTTCACGCCGATGCGCTGGCTCGCGCCCTCGACGCGCTTGGGCGCGACGGGTCATTGACCGCCTGCTTTGGCTCCTACGACGACGCGCCGCCGGAGCCAGATTTCCTGTCGCAGTACAAGAACCTCTTTCACCACGCCGTCCACCAGGCCGGCCACGATGAAGCCACGACTTTTTGGGCCGGCTGCGGCGTTATCCGGAGGGTCGACTTCCTGGCCGTCGGCGGATTCGACGCCGACCGGTACTCGGAGCCGTCGATCGAGGACATCGAACTCGGATACCGGCTCATCCGCGCTGGCCGCCGTATCCGGCTGTGCAAGCAAATGCAGGCCACGCACCTGAAACGCTGGACCGCCGGCTCGCTCCTGCGCACCGACGTGTGCCGGCGAGCGGTGCCGTGGACGCTCCTACTGCTGCGCGAGGGCCGCCTCCCCAACGACCTGAATCTCCGCCGGACCGATCGCGTTAGCACGATCGCTGTCTACCTCCTGCTGATCTCCGGCTGGTCTGTGCCGCGTCGCCAGGCCGCCCGCTGCGTCGGGGCCATCGCCGTCGTGCTGCTTCTGGCCGTGAATTACCCGCTCTACCGCTTCTTCCACCGTCGCCGAGGCGCGCGCTTCACCGCACTGGCCATCCTCTGGCACTGGTTCTACTTTCTCTACAGTGGGTTCTCGTTCGCGCTTGGCCTCCTGCGCCACGCGGCCGGCGATCGGCGGCACCGCTGATGACGACCCCTCCAGCCTCCACCCCCGAAGCGTGGGAAGCCGCCGCGATTGAGGCGACGCAGCGCCGGAACGAGTGGGTTTGGCAAGCGCACATGGCCCGTGTCTACCGCGACCTCCTCGTGCGGTGGCAGCCAGAAGGCACGGCCGTGGCGGCGTTGAAGACGGACCTGTTCGAGGAAGCGATCGGGTCGCATGGCTTGCTCGTGCCCGTGGCCGGGTTTGCCGAACGGGTGTTCGGCATCGACTGGGCGCCGGCGATCGTGCGAGCCGCCGTCCGGAGCACCCAGCGGGGGACGGCGTACCTGCTGACCGCCGATGTGCGCGCCTTGCCCTTTGCCGCCGGGACGTTCCAACTCGTTTTGTCAAACTCCTCGCTGGATCATTTTGACCGCCGAGAGGACATCTTCAGCGCACTTGCCGAACTGGGCCGCACCATTTCGTCGGGGGGCGTGCTGATCCTTTCGCTGGACAGCCCGCACAACCCGGCCGTCCGGTTGCGGAATGTGTTGCCCTACCGGTGGCTGCGCCGGTTCGGGATCGTGCCTTACATCATGGGCGCCACGCTCACCCGGCGCAAAGCGCGGGACGCGCTTGACTTGGCCGGCTTCACGGTCACGGACGAGACGGCGATTGTACACGCGCCACGCCTCCCGGCGATCTGGTTGGCTCGATGGGTGGCCGGCCGGTCGCGGCCAGCGACGTGGCTGGCGAGGCTGCTGGCGGTTTGCGAGCGAGCCGCGACCTGGCCGACGCGGTACCGCACAGGCTACTACATCGCCCTGCGCGCCGTTCGCCGCTGAGTCGCCACACCTGCCTTGCCAAAAACGCGCTTCTGTGCTACTATCGGCCATTGGAGCCGGTGGTTGGGGCTTTGGAGGACAGAGCGTATGGAGTGCCGTGACTACGACCCCAGCAGGGACAAGGATGCTGTGCATCGCATCTGGCGTGAAACTGGCTGGCTCGAAAAGGGCAAGGAAGAGGCGGCCGATCTTCTGATCGAGTGTGGCCGTGCCATGGTCGCCGCTGTCAACGGCGAAGCAGAGTGTCTGGCCACGTCGGCTCCTGGCGCAGACCCTGCTCTGCCCACATTGGCGGCGTCGGTTGGGGCCTTCACTCGGATGTGGCTCGGCGTGCGACCGGCAACTGGGCTGGCCGCGACTGACGATCTCTTCGGCCCGCAGGAACTCTTGGAAAGACTCGACAGAGTACTGCGCCTCCCTGACCCCAAACCAGACTGGGATTTCTGAGGCAACTGACTGAGAGGTAACTGTCGGGGATTAAGGCCCGACGCTCACTCGGCGGCAAATCATAGTGAACTTCGATTACAGACTGCACATCTTTCCTGGATCGGCCGCCGGCCGGACTGCTTTTCGATAGGAAGCCTGGTAATATGACAAGCCTATCTTTTTGGGGAAGCATCGCCTCTATCCTTCTGGTCCTCGAGATCGCCGTTGTGGTGACGGCGGCAGGCGCCGTTGTGTTTCTAGCCCTCAAGGGCGTGAGTTGGCTATCAGTAAATCTGCCGTCCTACGCTCGGCAGGTTCTCGGCTATCTCCAGCGAGTCAGCAGTTGGGTGGCGCGAATCTGTCGCTGGATCGCACTCCCGTTCACCGCTGCACGCAGCGTGTGGGCGGGCATTCGCCGGGCCGGGCAGGTGCTTCGTGGTGCTTGAGCGTAATTGCCGTGTATTCTGTAGGAGGGACACACCTCAATGACATTGAGTTATCGACAACGTGTTGCTTTTGTCGGTGGCCTGATCGGCGCCTTTGTTGGCGTGGTGGCCGCACTCGCCTACCTCAACCAACTGGCTCCAGAAGAGCCAGCCGAAAACGTAGAGATTCGGCTCCGTGATGCGGTGAAACTGGGCGCTTCAACAATTGCCCTGTTGCGCCAGGTGTCCGATTTGACCCGCTGACGGCAAACGCATCGTCACACGGGTACTGATCGTTCGTCGTAGCGGTATCAGCCGCCACAACGAACTCCGCACGGTTGGACAGGCCATGGCCTACCGGACCGTGCCTTTGCTGAAACGCCCGGCAATAGGCACGGGACCAGAAACTCATCTCGCTGGCGGGGGGGAAAGGAAATGGATCGCCGGCCTTCACGGGGGCAGTTGTTCGTCGTCGCGATGTTGATTGCCCTGAATGTGGTAGTTTTCGGCAGTTTGGGGTTCATGCTGTATCGCCGTGCAAGCAGCGGCATTGACCGATTGTCTGTCGCGTTGACCGTCTCTCCCCCCCCTGTGCGTACTGCTCGCCCCACGTTCACGCCATGGGTCACTCTGCCTTCGGCCACAAGCAGCCAGACGGCGGTGGCCAGCGCCACACCCTCGCGCAC
>CAZDTE010000040.1:0-11396 GCA_964508275.1 uncultured Ardenticatenales bacterium | reverse complement strand
TGCCTTCGGCCACAAGCAGCCAGACGGCGGTGGCCAGCGCCACACCCTCGCGCACGGCGAGCGCCACACCCTCGCGCACCGCCAGCGTCACGCCCTCGCGCACCGCCAGCGTCACGCCCTCGCGCACCGCCAGCGCCACGCCGTCGCGCACCGCTAGCGTCACACCCACGCGCACCGCCAGCGTCACGCCCACACGCACGGCGAGCGCAGCACCCACGCGCACCGCCAGCGTCACACCCACGCGCACCGCCAGCGCCACGCCGTCGCGCACCGCTAGCGTCACACCCACGCGCACCGCCAGCGTCACGCCCACACGCACGGCGAGCGCAGCACCCACGCGCACCGCCAGCGTCACGCCCTCGCGCACCGCCAGCGTCACACCCACACGCACGGCGAGCGCAGCACCCACGCGCACCGCCAGCGTCACGCCCTCGCGCACCGCCAGCGTCACACCCACACGCACAGCGAGCCCCACGCCCACACGCACGGCCAAGGTGACCCCCCCGCCTTACACCGTTCCGGAGCCGCGAAGGCTGTCGGTCACAATTGCGCCAAACCGCGTGGATATCGCCTGGCAGGCACCGATTGAGGGGCCGGACATGCGTTACCGCGTTTACGCTGACCTGGGGATGGGCAATGGCGTGTTCAGGCTACAGGCCGTAGTGCAAAGCCCCCGATACACCGATCTGGGGCTTCGGCCAGCGACTACCTATCGCTATCGGGTGACGACGTGGCAAAACGGTCATGAGTCAGCGGCGGTAACGTTGGTGGCTACGACACCGAGCTGGCTGCGGCCGTGGCTGCGGCCCTCCGCGCCGTTGGCTCCCTTTCTGACCACTACTCCGCTTGGGCCGGCGGCGGAAGCGACCGTGCCCACGCCGGAGTCCACGCCCGAATCCATCATCCTGGACTTGAGCCAGGGGAAAGACTTCACCGACGATCTGGGCGTGCTGCACATAGTGGGCGAACTGCACAACCGCACAGCCCGGGACGTGGGCATGATTCAGATCTCGGCGACACTTTACGGTCGGGCGGGACGGGTGCTGGGTCAGGTCGAAGGTGAGGCGCTGCTGGCCAGTATCCCCCCTGGCGATGCCGTTCCTTTTCACCTGACTCATCCGGCGATAGACGGCCTGTGGAACTACAGTCTGCGAGCCACGGGCCGCGATCTCCGCGCGCCGATCCGTTCCGCAGTGGCGGTGCTTCACGATCGGACGTTCAAGGACGAGCGTGGATTCTATCATGTCGTTGGACAGGTCGTCAATCAGGGAGACCGCCTGGTGGATTACGCTCGCGTGGTGGTGACTTTGTACGATGCCTGGGGCGTGGTGGTCAACAGCGGATTTGTGTACACCGATCCGAGAAGCCTTGCGCCACACGAGAAGGCATCATTCGATGCCTATTTCGTATACTTCCCCCAGGTTGAGACCTACCGTGTACAAATCAGGGGGCCGTGAACTTGACAAGAACACTTAAGTTTGATATAATCTATCAGCCTGAATTGCGGGATGATTGTTAGGCTTTTCCCGTACGAGACGAATATTCTGGGAGGACGAACTGACCGATGGGATCGGAGTTGATGATCAGAGACCTGCACGTGCAGGTCGAGGACAAAGGGATATTGAAGGGCGTGGACCTTGCGGTGCGGCAGGGCGAGATTCACGCGATGATGGGCCCCAATGGGTCCGGCAAAAGTACGCTCGCCTACGCGCTGATGGGGCACCCGAAATACACGGTCACCCAGGGTGAGGTGTTGCTGGACGGGCAGAACATCGTGGACTGGGGGCCTGATGAACGCTCCCGGCACGGGTTGTTTCTGGCCTTCCAGTATCCCACGGCTATCCCCGGGGTCAGCGTTGCGAATTTTCTACGCATGGCCATCAAAGCGCATGAGGGAAACGGGCGGGGCCGGAAAAGTATGAGCCCAATGGAGTTCCGCAAGCTCCTCACGGACAAGATGGCGTTGTTGGAGATGGACCGCTCGTTCGCGGGCCGTTATCTGAACGAGGGGTTCTCTGGCGGCGAAAAGAAACGGGCCGAGATTTTGCAGATGGCCGTGCTGGAGCCGAAGTTTGCCGTACTCGACGAGACCGACTCTGGCCTGGACATTGACGCCTTGAAGATCGTCTCGCGTGGGGTGAACACGCTGGCTGGGCCGAACATGGGCGTGCTGGTGATCACGCATTACCAGCGCATCCTGCGATACATCAAGCCTGACTTCGTTCACATTTTCATGGACGGGAACATCGTGATGTCCGGTGGACGCGATCTGGCAGACAAGTTGGAAGCCCAGGGCTATGACTGGGTACGCGCGGAAGTGGAAGACGCGACCTAACTCAGCGTCATGAACGCTTGCAGGAACGGATAGAAAGAAGGATAGAAGTGGCTCAACCTAGTGTAGGAATTGAGCGGGCCGAGTACGACGAGAAATATGGGTTCCGTGATCCGGAGAAATACGTCTTCAAATCGCGCAAAGGTCTGGATCGGGAGATCGTTGAGGAAATCTCGTGGATGAAGGGCGAACCGGATTGGATGCGCGAGGCCCGGCTCCGGGCGCTGGACATCTACTCCCGCAAACCAATGCCGACCTGGGGCGGCGACTTGGCCATGCTCGATGTGCAGGACATGTATTACTACATCAAACCGACCGACCGCCAGGGGCGATCCTGGGATGACGTGCCCGACGACATCAAGGAGACGTTTGATCGCCTGGGCGTACCGGAGGCGGAGCGGAAATTCCTGGCCGGCGCCGGCGCGCAGTACGAGTCGGAGGCGATCTACCACAACCTGAAGGCGGAGTGGGAGCGCCAGGGCGTCATCTTTCTCGATTCTGACAGCGGTTTGAAGGAATACCCGGAGATCTACCGCGAATACTTCGGCACAGTGATTCCGGCGGCGGACAACAAGTTCTCCGCGATGAACAGTGCGGTGTGGAGCGGAGGGAGCTTCGTCTACATCCCGAAGGGGGTGAAGGTGGAAATCCCGTTGCAGGCATACTTCCGGATCAATGCGGAGAACATGGGGCAGTTCGAGCGCACCTTGATCATCGCCGACGAAGGCAGCCAGGTGCATTACGTCGAAGGCTGCACGGCTCCGACGTATTCCACCGACTCGCTGCACAGTGGCGTCATCGAAATCATCGTCAAGAAGGGCGCGCGTGTCCGCTATACCACGATTCAGAATTGGTCAACCAACGTTTACAACCTGGTCACACAACGAGCCATCGTCCACGAAGACGCCGTAATGGAGTGGGTTGACGGCAATTTGGGCTCTAAGCTGACTATGAAGTACCCGGCCGTGTACCTGATGGGCAAGGGGGCGCGTGGGGAGGTGCTCTCCCTGGCTATTGCCGGCCACGGCCAGCACCAAGACACCGGGGCCAAGGCGGTACACGGTGCGCCCTACACCTCGTCGAAGATCACGGCCAAATCGATCAGCAAGGACGGTGGTCGCGCCGGCTATCGCGGCCTGGTAAAGGTCTACCCCGGTGCTCGCGGCGTCAAGTCCAACGTCGTCTGCGACGCCCTCATCCTCGATGACCACTCCCGTTCCGACACCTACCCGTACATGGAGATCGACGAGGACGACGTGTCCATCGGACACGAGGCGAGCGTGAGCCGGGTGAGTGAGGAGCAGCTTTTTTATCTCATGAGTCGCGGCCTTTCGGAAGAGGACGCCACCTTGATGATCGTGTCCGGCTTCATTGAGCCGCTGGTGAAAGAACTTCCAATGGAATACGCCGTGGAAATGAACCGCTTGATCCAGCTGGAAATGGAAGGATCGATTGGGTGACAATGCAGGTATTGAAACAGACAATAGATGTCCGGGCGGACGGAGATTCTGGGTTTGGGCGCCAGGCCCTGGAGGCACGGGCACGAGCGAACGGTGAACCTGATTGGCTACTCGGCCAGCGGCTGGAAGCATGGCGACTGTTTCGCGAAACCCCTTGGCCGGAGTGGCCGCGGACAGACATTAGCGCGATAGACTGGGAGATGTTCGCAACCGGCCCGACTCCGGCAGTGAGTTGGACCGGAAAGGCAGACTTTCCGGAGCCGCTGAAGCACGCTTTGCTTCCGGCAGCGGAGCGATCCGGGTTGCTGGCCCTGCACCAAGGAGCGACAGCATATCATGAGTTGGACTCCAGCGTGGCAGACGCGGGTGTCCATTTTTCCGATCTGAACCGCGCCGTGCGTGAAGCCCCGGCCCTGGTGCAGGACCGCGTCTTTCGCGTCGTGCAGGCGGCAGAGGGGAAACTTGAGGCACTGCACACGGCGTTTTGGCACGGCGGTGCGTTTGTCTACGTGCCGGCCGACGTGGAGGTCCAGCTCCCGCTGCACGTGCTACACTGGGCGGAAGCGCCGCGCACGGCCTTGTTCCCGCACACCCTCATTGTGGCCGAGCGCGGCAGCCGGGTGACGGTTGTTGAGGAGTTTCTTTCGCCAGGGGCGGCCGAACCGGCGCTCCATGTCGGCGCGGCGGAGATCTGGCTGGCGGATGGCGCGGACGTGACCTACCTGGCTCTACAGGACTGGGCCGACAATGTCTACCACCTGGGCACACAACGTGCGATCCTGAACCGCAATGCTACGCTCAACTGGACGTCGGCAGCGCTCGGCTCACATTTGAGTAGGTTGCGGACGGAAGTGGTGCTGAACGGAAACGGCTCTTCGGCCAGGCTGCAGGGATTGTATTTCCCGGATGGGAAACAGCACGTCGCCCAGAACACGCTACAACACCACCGGGCCGTCGGCACGACTAGCGATCTGCTCTACAAAGGTGCCCTGACTGGACAATCGCGTTCGGTGTACCAGGGGCTGATCCGGGTAGACCCAGGAGCGCAGCGCACCGATGCGTACCAGGCTAATCGGAATCTCATGCTCAGCCGGGTAGCGCGGGCCGACTCGATGCCGCAGTTGGAGATCGAAGCGGACGACGTGCGCTGTACCCATGGCGCAACTGTTGGGCAGATGGACGAGGACGAGTTGTTCTATCTGATGAGTCGGGGACTGAATCGGGAGCTGGCTACCCGGCTGATCGTAGAAGGGTTCTTCTCACCAGTGCTCGATCGCATCCCCTTGGAGAGCATGCAGAACCGGCTGCGCCAGGCGGTGGAACGGAAGCTGGGGTTGGAGGCGTAGGCCCAGGCCTACGCCAAAGGAAATAGGAAAACAGCAGGCATGGCAGGTCAACCGACATTCGACGCGCGGCGGATCCGCGAGCAGTTCCCAATTCTGCAACGCCAGATCCACGAAAAGCCGATGATCTACCTGGACAGCGCGGCCAGTTCCCAAAAGCCCGAGTCGGTTATCGGGGCGACGGACCGGTACTACCGCGAACTCAACGCTAACGTGCATCGCGGCGTGTACACGCTGAGCGAGGAGGCGACCGAGGCGTACGAAGGCGCCCGGCGCAAGGTGGCACGCTTCATCGGCGCAGAGAGCCCACGCCAGATCATTTTCACACGCAATACCACTGAGGCGATTAACCTGGTGGCCTATTCCTGGGGGCGAGCGAACCTGAAACCGGGTGACGAAATCCTGCTGACGGAGTTAGAGCACCACTCGAACCTGGTGCCGTGGCAATTGATCGGACAACAGACCGGGGCGCAGCTGCGCTTCATCCCGGTCGAGGATGATGGAATGCTGGCACTGGAGACGCTCGACGACCTGTTGACTGAGCGGACACGGCTCGTTGCCTTCACTGCGATGTCCAACGTGCTGGGCAGCATCACGCCGGCGGGGGAGATCGTGCAGCGGGCGCATGAGGTTGGCGCGCTGGCTCTGATCGACGGCGCGCAGAGCGTGCCGCATCTGCCTGTGAACGTACAGGCCCTGAATTGCGATTTCCTGGCCTTCTCCGCCCACAAGATGTGTGGACCGACCGGCATCGGCGTGCTGTACGGCAAGCGCTACCTGCTCGAAGAGATGCCGCCATTCATGGGCGGCGGTGACATGATCCGAACCGTACACCTGAACGAGGCCACCTGGAACGACTTGCCGTGGAAGTTCGAAGCCGGGACCCCGGCAATCGCCCAGGGCGTCGGTCTGGGAGCGGCGGTGGACTTCCTCACAGAATTGGGCATGGACGCTGTGCACGAGCATGAGCGCGATCTGATCGCCTATGCGCTGGAGGCGCTGAGTGAAGTGGATGGCCTGACCTTGTATGGCCCGCCGGCACACCAACGCGGTGGTGTCGCCAGCTTCAACTTGAAAGGAATCCACCCTCATGACGTGGCCAGCGTTCTCGACCGCGAGGCTATTGCCGCTCGTGCCGGTCACCACTGTGCCCAACCGTTGATGGAGCGCTTGTGCGTTCATGCTACAACGCGGGCCAGCTTCTACCTATACAACACCCGCGAAGATGTTGACCGGCTCGTTGATGCCCTGCACGTTACGAAGAAAATCTTTGACTTTTGAGGCCAGTTCTGCTACAATGACTGGCGGCAAATCGGCAGCAGAACGCCGAGCCAAGCGAAGGAAACCTATGGACGACCTGTATCGAGAATTCATCATCGATCACTACCGCAATCCGCGCAACTACGGCAAACTTGATAACCCGGACATCAGTTATGGGGAGGACAACCCGGTCTGCGGCGACTTCATACAGATCGATCTCAACGTGGAGGATGACTGCATAACCGACGTGCGCTTCAGCGGACACGGCTGTGCGATCAGCCAGGCTTCCACCTCGATGCTGACGGAGCAACTTGTCGGTCTCACGCTGGAGGAGGCCAAGCAGATCAGCAAAGAGGACGTGCTGGAGATGTTGGGGATTCAACTAGGCCCTGTACGGGTCAAGTGTGCGTTGCTTTCGCTGAAGGTGTTGAAGGCCGGCGTGTATGGCCTGCACGGCAAGGAACCGGAGAGCGACGACGAGAACCACGAGGCGTTCTTCTAGCAACCGGCCTTTGGCCGCGCGATGAGGGAGAGGCAGAACCAGGATGGCAGAACATGTGAAGGTTGCCCAGTTGGCAGAACTGGAGCCCGGTACAACGAAGGTTGTGGACGTGCAAGGCCGGCGCATCGCCTTGTGCCATGTGCGAGATGGGGGCGTCTTCGCGGTGGACGATGTGTGTACCCACGACGGCGCGCCGCTCGACCAGGGCGATCTGGATGGCCACGCCATCGAGTGCCCGCGCCATGGTGCGCGCTTTGATGTTCGTACGGGAGCGGTGATCGCGCTGCCGGCGATGGTGCCTATCCAAACGTATGACGTGCACGTTGACGGCGATGATGTGAGCGTACGGGTGAGTTGAGTCGAGGAGACGAGATGACAACAACCGAAAGAGAAAAACAGATGATGACAGCCTTGCGAGAGGTCGTTGACCCAGAGATTCGCCTGGATGTCGTTTCGTTGGGGCTGATCAAGTCGATTGAGTTTGGTGAGGAACAGACCAAGGTTGAGATGCTGTTGACCACACCGTTTTGTCCTTATGCTCCGTACATGATCCAGCAGGTGAAAGAGGTCGTGGAACGCGAGGTTCCTGACGTCCCGGCGCACGTGGAGTTACTGGCGGACCCGTGGAGCCCGGAATTGATGGAAGATCCGAGCTTGCTCGGCTTTGCGACCGGTTTGAGTGGGTGGTGAAAATGAATGATGATGATTAGTAGGCGAGACCTGGCCTTGTGCCAGGCAGCGGAGAGCGTTATCAACAGGTGCATCTGTCTTGGGCGGGAACGATAGCGGTCCTGTCACGATAGATGAGTTCGTTGGCTTCTTCGTAAACTCAAAACCCAGGACAGCTACCGTTCCCGCGAGCGATACGCATTGTGTGGCTTGCTGCCGTGTGTAGGGGAACGTGATCGTGGACGTAACCACTTGCTGTTTCCCTGGGTCGTTTTTTGTCCCTCGTGTCCCGCCAGCGGCCGCATCGAATCGGTTTGATCGTACACCAGACGCTGCCCACCCCTGTGGACGCGGCGTATGAAAAGGAGACGAAAAATGAGTGAAACTGCGAAGAAGAAGCGGATCGCCTTGATCGCTTCAAAAGGGACGTTGGATATGGCCTATCCGCCTTTGATCCTGGCCACCACAGCGGTAGCCATGGACATGGAGGCGGCCATCTTCTTCACCTTCTACGGCCTGAACATCATTCGCCAGAGCAAGTTCCAGGGTTTGCAGGTGGCACCGCTCGCCAATCCGGCGATGCCGATGCCGGTACCGAACCTGGTGGGAGCGATCCCCGGCATGACGGCGATGGCCACCACGATGATGAAGGGCATGATGAAGAAGGCGCACGTCGCCACACTCGGCGATCTGCTGGAGATCGCCGTGGAGAGCGGGGTGCGGATGATCGGCTGCCAGATGACGATGGACGTGTTCGGCCTGAAGGCAGACGATCTCATCGATGGCGTGGAGGTCGGCGGCGCAGCTACCTACCTCGACTACGCTGCCGAAGCAGACATTTCCCTGTTCGTTTGATCAGGTTTGATTTAGGAGATATGACAGAATGACGAACATAGTTGCTGACATGACATTGGATTGCAGCGGACAGATTTGCCCCATCCCGATCCTGAAAATGGCCAAGGCTGTCCAACATATCGAGAAGGGGCAGGTTCTGAAAATGATCGCCACGGATGCCGGGGCACCGGCCGATGTAGAAGCCTGGACGCGACAGACCAAGCATGAATTAGCTGCATCCGAGGTGGATGGCAACCGGTACATCTTTTTTGTGCGGCGCACCAAGTGAGGGGCTGCCGAAAACAAAACGTTCTCGTTGAAATAGGGGAGGATTGAACTGATGGCAACCGTATTTTTGCCCACGCCGTTGCGCAAGCTGACCGGCGGAAAATCCAAGGTGGAGGCCGAAGCCGACAGCATCCGTGGCCTGCTGGATGTGCTGGAACAGGAGTATCCCGGCATCCGCGAACGGATTTGCGATGAGAGCGGCGAGGTCAAGCGCTTCATTAACCTGTTCGTGAACGGCGAGGACTTTCGCACCTTGCAAGGCATGGACACGCCCGTCGAGCCAGATGACGAAGTCTCTGTCATCCCGGCCATGGCGGGCGGGGCAGTCGCCGCGCCGGTCAAAGTTGACCACCAGCTTGACCTGAAAGGCGAAGTTTGTCCCTTCACGTTCGTCAAGTCGAAGCTGGCCATCGAAATGATGGCCGCGGACCAGGTTCTGCAAGTCACTGTGGACAACAGTGAGTCGGCGCACAACGTGCCCCGCAGCTTGACGAATGAAGGTCACCAAGTTATGAGCGTGGAAAAAGTGAATGATACCGATTGGCATATCACCGTGCAGAAGAGCGGATGACGAGGAGTGGACACATGTTAGGCTTTACGAACGAACAGATCTATCGCTACAGCCGGCACATCATCTTGCCCGATATCGGCGGCAAGGGCCAGCGCAAGCTGCTGGAATCAAGCGTGCTGCTGATCGGCGCGGGCGGCCTGGGTTCCCCGGCGGCCATGTACCTTGCCGCGGCCGGCGTGGGCACGCTTGGGCTGGTGGATTTCGACTCTGTGGATTTCTCGAACTTGCAGCGACAGTTGCTGCACGGCACTGATGACGTGGGCCGCTCGAAGATTGCCTCCGCGACAGAGACGATCCACCGCATCAACCCGGACGTGGAGGTGCGCGGGCACGAGACGGCGATCACCTCGGCCAACGTGATGGACATTATCGCCCCGTACGATGTTGTGCTCAACGGATCGGACAATTTCCCGACTCGCTACCTGATCAACGATGCCTGTGTGTTGGCCGGCAAACCGCTGGTGGATGGCAGCATCTTCATGTTTGAGGGACAGGCTACGGTTTACAAGACCGACGAGGGGCCCTGCTACCGCTGCCTCTATCCCACACCGCCTCCCCCAGGGGAGGTGCCCAGTTGTCAGGAAGCCGGCGTGCTCGGCGTCTTGCCTGGCATCATCGGCAGTATCCAGGCCGTGGAGGCGATCAAGCTCCTGGTCGGCATTGGTGAACCGCTGATCGGCCGCTTGCTGCTCTTCGACGCGCTCTCGATGGAGTTTCGTACCATGCGGTTCCGCAAGAACGCCGATTGCCCGGTCTGCGGGAAGCACCCCGCCGTGACCGAACTGATTGACTACGAGGAGTTTTGCGGATCTCCGTTCCCCACAGCGAGCCATGAGGAAGAGGTCTCGGGGAACGGTCGGGAGCCGGAGAAGGTGTTGGCCTGATGACGCACTTGCGCACGGGGCTCCCCAGGTGGGTCGAGCGCGCCCGCCGGAGCCCTGACAACGGTCACAGCGCGCCGCCTGTCGTGCGCTACCCGGAATCGGTGCTGGAGCGGGTGGGCAATACCCCGCTCCTGCGCCTGGGCCATCTGACGGCGGACCTGCCGCCGGAGATCGAAATCTACGCCAAGGCGGAGTGGTTCAACCCTGGCGGATCGGTGAAGGATCGCTCGGCCCAGCACATCATAGCCTCGGCGGAGGCTTCCGGTGAGCTGACCCACGACAAGATTCTCATCGATTCTACGTCCGGCAACACCGGCATCGCCTACGCCTGGATCGGCGCCGCCAAAGGGTATCGCGTCAAGCTGGTCATGCCGGGCAACGTCAGCGCCGAACGGATCAAGATCCTGCGAGCCTATGGCGCGGACCTGCACTTCTCCGACCCACTCGAAGGTTCCGACGGCGCCATCCACGAGGTGCAGCGGCTGATCGCCGAGGACCCGGATCGCTATTTCTACGCGGACCAGTACGGCAATCCCGCCAACTGGCGCGCGCACTTCCATCACACCGGCCCGGAGATCTGGCAGCAGACGGACAGACAGGTCACCCACTTCGTGGCCGGCGTTGGCACATCCGGCACGCTGATGGGCGTGGGCCGGTTCTTGAAGCAACAGGATCCGCGAATCCAGGTCGTTGCGGTGGAGCCGGCGGACGAGCTTGAGGTCATCGAAGGGCTGAAGCACATCGAGACGGCGATCGTGCCCGGCATCTACGATCCGACGGTGGTGGACCGTACGGAGTACGTGTCTGCCGATGCGGCCTATCGCATGGCGCAGCTTCTGGCGCGCCGGGAAGGGCTATTCGTCGGCTTCTCGGCCGGCGCGACACTACACGTGGTCATTCGGCTGGCTCGCGAAATCGGGCATGGCCTGTTTGTCACCGTGCTGCCCGACAGCGGCGACAAATACCTCAGCCTGCGCTCGTGGGACTAGGGATGAATGCTGAGTGGGAAGTAGGGAGTCGGCAGTAGGCAGTAGGGGCGGGCCTGCGTGTCCGCTCATCGTGGGAGTGCGGAGCCGCGTCCGTGAAACCTGAAGACGTTGTAACGTGTTAACGCACCACGCAACAGGCAACACGAAACTTCTGGTGACTGAGTTCTGACGACTGATTACTGAAGGCTGGCGACTGTTCTCAAAACGTAGCCGTTCAGCACCCCCTGAATCTGCCACGAATTACGCGAATTTACACGAAAAAAG
>CAZDTE010000039.1:2828-23192 GCA_964508275.1 uncultured Ardenticatenales bacterium | reverse complement strand
GCAGGTGTCTCCAGGGTAATCCCTGAACGCTTACGGCTTTTCCAGAGAAATAAACCTTCCAGAAAGGCATCACGAAGACTGTTAGAATTCGCTAAATGTCTTCAAACGAGATGGAAAAGCCCAAGGAACTCCCTTGCCGCATGCGCATCCCTGTTGATCGCACTGGCGCTGGCTGGTGTACTCACACCTGCAACTCAAGCCGGCCCGCCTCAAGATGCCGGCGTCTCCTGTTCTTTGCCGGAGGATCTGGACGGCAGCGGCAGTGTGGATATGCCCGACCTGATGCTCGTGGCAGCCCGCTGGCACCGACCGCTCGATGACGCCCGCTACGATTTCAACGATGATGGCCTGGTGGACGTGACCGATGTAATGGTCGTTGCCGCCCACTGGGGCGAACATGGCCCGGCCGCGCCACAAATCCCTCAAGGGGGGCGGGTGTGGGTCGCAGGTTCCACCAGAAAAGTGCGCCTCACTGATCCGCCTCGCTTCTCCACGCCGGTCTGGGACGGATGTCGCGTACGCCTGAAGGCAGCGCACAACGAAACGGAACCGTTTCAGATCGTGTTGCAGGCCGGCACACAACCCCTCACCGGTGTGACGGTCGCGGTCAGTGACCTCTCCGGTGTGGGCAGCACCATCGGCCGGAGCCAGATCGCGCTCTACCGAGAGACTTACTACTCCATCACCCAACCGTCCGACCCGTATGGTTACGGCCTGCCCGCCGGAGTTTTGGACGTGGGCCTGATACCCGATGCGCTGATCCCGTTCGAGGATCCCTACAACCCCGGCCAAGCAATCGGCGCGCCTTTCTCTGTTCAGGCGGGACAGAACCAACCTGTCTGGATTGACGTTGCCGTGCCCTTCACGGCTCCCCCAGGCCAATACAGCGGCCAGATCACGGTGACCACGGATCAGGGTGTGGCCACCTTCCCGCTGGAGCTACTCGTCTGGGACTTTGCGCTGCCGCCACAACCCACTCTGTTTATCAACTACACGCTGGATCCGTTCTGGACGCTGCCACCGCAATACGAAATCAGTGGCACAGATACAGCGGCCATCCACGCCCTCACCGATAAGCACTACGAGGCTCTGTGGACTCACCGCCAGGGACCGATCTCCTTCTATCTTGCACCCACTGTCAGCGAGATTGGTGGACAAGTGCAGCTAGACTGGAGTCAGGCAGACCCGCTCTACGCTTACTGGCTGGACACCAGAGGACTGCCTGCCTTCTACGTACCCGACGTTTATGACAGTGCCAACGATCAATACCTCATTCGCAATCCATCGGGTTCGTTCTACGCGCAGGCGGATTTCAACGACCCGACCTTTGTGCAGAAGTCAAAGCAGTATTACGCCGCCATACGCGACCACCTGGTGAGCAAGGGTTGGTGGGATAGGGCGCTGGTTTACCCGGGCGATGAAACCGAATGGGTGGCCGATGAGCCAGAGCACAACGGCCCGGCCGGTTTTCAGCGCCTGCAATCCTGGGCCAACTTACTCAAGTCCGTGGACCCCTCCTACAAGATTATTGCCTCCAGTGTGTATCCCGTTCCCTTGGGAGATCCCTCGCGGGACTGGCCTGACATGGTCGGGCTGGTAGATGCCTGGGACGTTGTCGTTCAAGACGCGGATGAAGACCCCTTCTCCTTCCGTCAACGCCAGGCTGCCGGAGATCGACTCTCTTTCTACCTGAACGACTGGGGCGATTTCCTGGACTACAAGGCCACGTTGCACCGGGGCCTCGGCTGGGTGACACACAAATACGACGCCTGGGGGTTGGACGAATGGGCTGGAGCCGCATGGATCGGGGACGAAACCACAATGAACATCGTGAACCCCTGGACATCGTCCGTCACGGCTGTGTACGGCCTGGGCGGTGGAGCTCTCTTCTGGCCCGGCCATCACATCGAGGGGAACGTCAACAAGAACGTAGATGGCCCGCTCCCCTCCATTCGCCTGAAGGTGGCGCGCGAAGCAGTGGACGACCACGATTACCTGACCCTGTTGGCTGCCCAGACCAGTTCCGACTACGCTCATGCGCTGTCCCAGGGACTCGTATCCGGCGACTACTGGGACTGGAACCCGTCACCGGATGTGGTTTACGCCTGGAGGGATAAGGTCGGTGGTTTGCTGGATGATGGCGGGGCAATCGCGCTGGCGACCGTGCGCGGGCAGATTTCCGACGCCGCGACTGCGGTGCCACTCGCCGGCGCGTTCGTCACCGATGGTTGGTCCGGCGCGCGGACCGACGCTGCCGGCACCTACACGCTCACCGTGGGTTTGCCCGTTGCGAGTGCCACGTCGGCCTCGACGGGCATCGTGCTGACTTTCGCTGCCTCGCGCTACGTGAGCCAAACCGTTTCGGTGTCGCCGGCGGCCGGCGGCACGATTGCGCAAAACGCAGCGCTGACTCGTGTGGCGGAGGCGTCAACGCTCCTCTATTCCTTTGAGTCAGAGGACGAACTCGACTACTGGGAGTTTGCCAACACGCTGGGCTTTCAGCGAGTCGCCAGCCACGCCACCGATGGCAACATGGCCTTGCAGGTGATCTTCGATGACGATGTGGCCAAGTCTCAAGCCGGGGATGAGCCGGAGGCCGGTGTGGGTGGGTTCCCTACCGGTGACTGGAGCAGCTATACTACCCTGGAGTTCGACGTTTACAACGACAGCGATTACTACACGTTGCTGGAAGTGGGCATAGGCGACTCTGCCGACGGTTGGTATCCTCTGACTGGAGGTGAGATCAAACTGCTGCCGCATCGCGAACAGCACGTGATCGTCCCCCTGTCTGTGGTGGGAGCTAGCGTGGATTTGACCCATGTCATCTGGCTAAGCATCGCTCCCGAAACCGTCACCGAGCAAACCGATTACCAAGGCGACGTGCACTTGTGGCCGCTTGGCCGGCGCACATTGTACCTGGACAATATGCGACTGGTGAGGGTCGAGTGAATGATGAACGACGCTGATTACTACGTGACGATCAAGGATCTGCCGGAGGGCGAGCGGCCGCGCGAACGGTTGCAGCATTTCGGGGCCGGCGCGCTCTCCACCGCGGAACTGCTGGCCATCATCTTACGCACCGGTGTGCGCGGGCAG
Source organism: uncultured Ardenticatenales bacterium (assembly GCA_964508275.1). Lineage (GTDB taxonomy): Bacteria > Chloroflexota > Anaerolineae > Ardenticatenales > JAADHH01 > CAZDTE01. The sequence goes on along the minus strand of CAZDTE010000039.1, from coordinate 20,096 downwards.
AGTACCGTCAGCCTGGCAACCCGCTTGCTCGCCGAAAACAACGGCCTCGCCGGTCTCGCGCGAGCCTCGTTGGCCGATCTGTGCGCCGTGAAGGGCCTGGGCATCGCCAAATCCGCGCAAATCCAGGCCGCCTTCGAGTTGGGCCGGCGGCTGAGCGTCGCCGCGCCGCACGAGAAGCCGAAGATCTCCTCACCGGCCGATGCCTCAAACCTGGTTATGCTGGACATGTCGCGGCTGGAGCAGGAACAGTTGCGTGTGCTCCTGCTCGACACGCGCAACCGGGTCCTGGCCTCGCCGACCGTCTACCAGGGCTCGCTCAACTCCTCACTCGTTCGTGTGGCCGAGCTGTTTCGGGATGCCATCCGGAACAGTTGCGCAGCCATCATCATCATTCACAACCACCCCAGCGGTGATCCCACCCCCTCACCGGAAGATGTGGCCCTCACCCGCCAGGTCGTTGAGGCCGGCAAGCTGCTGAACATCGATGTGCTGGACCACATCGTCATCGGCCAGCAGCGTTTCGTGAGCCTGAAGGAACGTGGGCTGGGGTTTAGCTGAGCGATCGGCACCGGCGATTTCTCACGTACCCCTGCGTCGGGCAAGCTCCACCAGTTCCTCCTCGGAGATCTGTGGGACGTTGAGATCCTGCGCCTTTCGAACCTTCGCTGCGCCCGCCTTCTCACCGGCGACCAGGTAGTCCGTGTTCTTGCTGACGCTTCCCACCACCCGGCCCCCTCTGGCCCGGATCCAATCGGTGGCTTCTTTTCGGCTCATCGTCGGCAGCGTCCCGGTGACGACAAACGTCAGCCCGTCGAGCGGCCGGCCGGCCGTTTCGCGTGGCTGCGGTGCGGTGCCCTCCAGGCGCACGCCGGCCTGTCGCAGCTTCTCCACGACCTGGCGGTTGTGTTCGCGGCGCGCCCAATCCACAATGCTGCCGGCGGTGTGTGGCCCGATCCCCTCGATGGTTTCCAGTTCTTCTTGCGACGCCGCCAGTAGATCGTCGAGCGTGTGGTACCGCTCCGCCAGCAACTCGGCGACGGTAGCGCCGACAAACTTGATTCCCAACGCCGTGATCAGGCGCGCCAATGGGCGGTTCTTCGATTCCTCGATGGCGGCCAGAAGGTTCTGGACCTTCTTCTCGGCAAACCCCTCCAGCGAAAGCAGGTCTTCGGGCCGCAGGGTATAGATGTCGGCGATGTCTACAATCAGCCCCTGCTCAACGAGCAAGGCAGCCATCTTGGAGCCGAAGCCCTCGATGTCCATTGCCCCACGGGAGACCCAGTGCTCCACGCGCCGAGCTAGTTGGGCAGGGCAGGCGGCGTTGACGCAGTAGATCGCGGCCTCTCCTTCCGGCTGGACTGCACGTTCGTTGCACACAGGGCAACGTTCCGGGAACTGGAACGGCGTCTCGTCGCCGGTGCGCAACTCCGGTAACGACCGCACAACCTGGGGGATCACCTCGCCGGCACGGGTGACGAGTACGGTGTCCCCGGTGCGGATATCTTTCTCGTGGATGTAGTCGGCGTTGTGCAGCGTCGCATGTTTCACGGTCACGCCACCGACGGCCACCGGCTCCAGCACAGCGTACGGATTCAGCGTTCCGGTACGGCCCACGTTCACGCGGATGTCCAGGACGCGGGTGACGGCCTCTTCCGCCGGCGCTTTGAGCGCAATGGCCCAGCGTGGCTCCCGGCTGACGTAGCCCAACTCCTCGTGCAGGCGGAAGTCGTTGACTTTGATCACGACGCCATCGGCATCGTAGTTGAGTGAGTCGCGCCGGGCCAGCCAGTCCTGGGCATAGGCGAGCGCCTCGTCGAGATCGGCGCACAAGCGCGCGTCACCGGTGACCGGGAAGCCCAGACGGCGGAGATACCGAAGGGCAGCCCATTGTGTGGACGGTTCCGGGCCGCCGTCCTGATAACCGATTTGATAGGCCATAAAACTGAGCGGGCGGGCTGCCGTGACGCGGGGATCGAGTTGCCGTAGCGAGCCGGCGGCGGCGTTCCGCGGGTTGGCGAACGGTTTTGCGCCGGCTGCCTCTTGCCGGCGGTTCAGTTCGGCGAACCGGTCGCGCGGCAGGTAAACCTCACCGCGCACCTCGATGACGTTCGGCACGGTGTCGTCGGGCAGCAGGGGGACGCGCAAGGGGATGGTCTGCACCGTGCGCAGGCTCTGAGTGACGTCCTCCCCCTCGTGTCCGTCTCCCCGCGTTGCTCCCAGAACAAACTGCCCATCGCGGAACATGAGGGCCACGGCCAGGCCGTCGATCTTCGGTTCCACGACAAACTCCAGGGGCTGTTCGCCGATCAGGCGGAAGATGCGTTGCTGCCACTCCCGAACCTCGTCCGCGTCGAACGCGTTGGCCAGGCTGAGCATCGGGCGGACGTGGCGGACCTTTTTGAATCTCTCCAGGGGCGCGGCGCCAACGCGCTGGGTCGGGGAATCGGGCGTGATCAGCTCAGTGTGTTCTGCTTCGAGCGCGCGGAGCTGATTCATCAGGGCATCGTACTCCGTATCGGAGATCTCCGGGCTATCCAACACGTAGTAGCGGTGGTTGTGGTAGGCGATCAAGCGGCGCAGTTGTTCGATCTGGCGACGGATCGTGTCAGGCTCTGCCATGGCGGTCACCATGTCCCCGATTCACGTGGTTTTCCTGGCGATGCTGGCCGGGGGCAGCACTTCCTCCACCCATTGAATGCACCAGCGCGCGATTTCGAACGGGATCTTGTGGATCGGGAGGATGAGCTGCGCGGCCCCGTTCTCTGCAGCCGCTTTGGGCATGCCGTAGATCGTCGAGGTTGCTTCGTCCTGGGCGATGGTTGCTCCGCCTGCTTCTCGGATAAGACGCAGCCCTGCGGTGCCGTCATCACCCATACCGGTCAACACGATCCCCAAGCAGCGGTTGCCAAAAACGCGCACGGCGTCGGTCATGGTGAGATCGGCTCGCGGGCGCAGGCTGGACACGGGCGGGGAACTATCCAGGTGGATCGCCAGTTTCCCATTTTCGTGGGACCCGGACAGGAGCATGTGATATCCGCCGGGGGCCACGTAGGCATGGCCACCCATCAAGACATCGGCTTCCTCCGCTTCCTTGACCGGCAACGCGCATTTCTGGTTCAGCCTCTCGGCGAAGGTGCGTGTGAATTCGGCCGGCATGTGCTGCACGATCAGAATCGCTGCCGGGATGTCGGGCGGGAGCACGCAGAGGAGCTGCTCCAGCGTTCGTGGGCCGCCGGTCGAAGCGGCGATGAGCACCAGGCAACGCACCACATCGCCGGCCGCGTGCGCAAATACGGGGGGTACCGGTATCTCCACGGCGTGAGGAAGCACAGTCGAGGCCAGCAGGCTGCGCATGTCTGCCTGGGCAGCGGTCTTGACCTTGGAGATCAGTTCATCCTGAATCTTGTACAGATCCACCGAGACGGTTCCAGAGGGTTTGCTGATGGCGTCCACGGCGCCCAACTGGAACGCCTGGGACACAAACGCACTATTGTTGAGGCCGCTGATGATGACGACCGGCATGGGGCGGCGATCCATGATCTGGCGCAGGGCTTCCAGGCCAGAGAGGCGTGGCATCTGTACGTCCATTACCAGAACGTCGGGGTGCAGTTGGGAGGCCATCTCGACCGCAGCTACGCCATCACGGGCTGTGCCCACGACCTGGATGTTCCCGTCTATGGTCAACAGGTCACTCAGCAGGGTGCGCATCAAAGAGGAATCGTCCGCGATGAGCACCTTGATGGGGGCAGCCACGTTATTCCTCACCGTCCAGAGGTTCGACCTCCAGGGCAGCCAGGGCCGCGATTTCGTCCACGGAAAGTACCCGCTTGAGGTCCAACTGGATCAACAGCCGGTCCTCCCATTCGGCAACCCCCACGATGTATTCTCCGCCAATTCCTTGCACAATCGGAGGGGCCGGCTGGAAACTCGACTCCGGAATCGCTTCGATCGCGGTGGCCGAATCGGTCACCAGTCCCACGCTTCCGGATGGCAGGTTGACCACGATCAGGCGGCGATCCTCCGGATCGCCATCGCCGCCCAGGTGAAACCGTACCGAGAGATCGATGACCGGGATCACTGCCTCCTCGACAGCCGTCACGCCGCTCACAAAGGCCGGCGCTTTCGGGACGGGCACGGTGTCCTGGAGGCGAAGAACGCGTTGCACATCAGCAATGTCCACGATGAAGGACGCATCGCCGAGCTGGAACACCAGAAACCGGCGAGCGTCTTGCAGGGCCTGGCTCTCCCATTCCACAGTTTCTGATGTCACGGAGAATGACTCTAAGGGCCGGCTTGACATTTCCACATCCAAACTCAGACAGCTTCAGGTTGATGGCCGGCCCGCGACCGGCATGTCGGTTTCACGGTGATCCCTTTTCACTGCAGGTCGCTGCCGTCGCCACTGATATGTTCGAGTTGGGCGGCCAGGTTGGCCATCATCTCCGCCGATTCGGCGATGTTGCCCAGGGATGATGCGACCTGTTCCACGATAGCACTCACCTCCTGAGCGGCGATGGCATGTTGCTGTGCCTCTTGGGCCACATGCCCTAGGTAGGTGGTGGCTTCTTCCGCCCCTTGTTCCTGAGACGTGGTGGCGCGCGCGATTGTTGTGACGTTGGCTGTCGACTCGGCCACCGCGTTCCGCAGTTCGTGCGTGAGCGGGGCCAGTCGGTTGATCGCCTCCATGATGTTCTCGATGAGCGTCGTGATGTGCATGGCGGAATCTTTGGACAGGTTGGCCAGGTCGCGCACTTCATCGGCTACAACGGCGAACCCTTTGCCGTGCTCGCCGGCACGCGCCGCCTCAATCGCCGCGTTGAGGGAAACCAGGTTGATTTGATCGGAGAGCCGGCGCGCCAGATGGCTGATCTTGCGAATCGCACCAGCTCGCTCCAAGAGATCGGAAAAGGCGTCCTCTGTGACCTTTGACAGGTGGTCGGTTTGGGCGAGCAGTTCGTGCGTGGTACCGGCGCTGCCGCTGATCTCTCGCGCGGCGAAGACCACTCCGTGGAGCGTATGGTTGGCCGCCTCCACCAGTTCGGCCTGGTTGTCCGCGCCGCGCGTCACCTCTTGCGCTGCTGCAGCCACCTCCTCGGTGGCCGCATTGACCTGAGCCGCGGATGACGCCAGTTGCTCGGCCGTGCTGATCAGGTGGAAGGCCGCGTCGCGGGTGCTCTCCAATATCTCTCGGTTCTCCGCCAACCGGTGGTTAACCTCTTCGAACAATTGGTTATTGCGAATGGTCAACGCTACCTGCGGACCCAGGATGCGCAACAGCCGCTGAGTGGTGCGCGGGAACCCATCTAGCCGGCTGCTTTCCAGGTTGAGCAGACCCACGATCTCTTGTCGCAGCAGTAGAGGCACGACCAGTTCAGATTGCGTGTTGGGCACCACGGCCCGGTAGTTGGGATCGCGGTGGACATCAGGGACGTAGATCTGCCGGCGGTCGCGTACAGCTTGGCCGACCAGGCCCTCGTCTTGTCTGATCGGAGGGACGGTCACGTCTGCGTGCGAGCCGGCAGCCGCCTGTGTGATCAGGTGGCCGTCTTGATCGGCGTGTAAGAAGAAGGCGGTAACCCCTCGGCCTCCATCGGGCAGGTAGCGCAGGACGAAGCGCAGGATCTCCTCCAGCGATTGCCGCACGTCGCTGGACCTGCTGGCCTCTTGCTGCAGACTGATCTCTTCGTACAGTCGTTCCACCCATCGCTTGTAACGAATCAGGAAGTAGATAAACAGGCAGACGCCCACCAGCCGATAGAAGACGATGCCTACTTCCGCGTAAGCGCTAGGTTGAGCAACTAACCCATACGCAACGATGGTGATCACCATCATGTACAGGCCGATAGTGACCGCCGATCCCAGGGAGACGGCCACAAAGGGAGCGATGAAAAAGACCAGATAGTAGACACTTTGCACGCCTCCGCTCATGGCGATGAGCAAGCTGGTGAAGAGGACGTACAGTGCTCCCCAAGCGTAGGGGAACAGTTTGTGTCGGGTATATTGGCCAGGCCAGATCACAAAGACCAGGCTGGCGACAATGATCACGAGGAGGGTCCCAAAGAATTGGGGCTGGCGGTTACCGGCAACGGTGATCCAGGGGAGAGGAAGCAAGAATCCGAGCAGCAGGGCAGCGGCCGTACGCACAAAGAACATGCGCCGCGATTCTGCGATCGTGCCCCACAGTTGCTGCCAAACCGAGGTCATTTCGCCCCTAGCTGTGTCGATTGGACTACGTACCCTTCCAGCCTGGCGGCCAGTTTGGCCAGTTCCTGCGCAGAGGCCGCCAGCTCCGCGGTAGCCGCCGTCTGTTGCTGCAGGCTGGCCGAGGCTTGTTCGGCGGAGATGACGTTCGCCTCGGCCACCGAGGCGACTGTGTTCATGGCCTGCACCATTATCTCGCTGGTCTTCTGTTGTTCTGCCGTGGTCTCGGATATCTTGCCGGTCATCTCTGCGGCCTGATTCATGACCTTAACGATTGACTTCAGGGCAAGGTGGAGGTCTTGCAGTGCTTTGGCTCCAGAAGAGATGGCTTCTCTTTCTGCGGACACCTGGGTCAGCACGTCCTTGATGCGTTGCTGGGTTTGGTAGATCAAGTCTGTGACTTCGGTGGCCGAGCGGGCCGAACGATGGGCCAACCGGCGAACTTCGTTCGCCACGACGGCGAACCCCCTCCCTTGGGGCCCAGCCCTGGCTGCTTCGATGGAAGCATTAAGCGCCAGCATGTTGGTTTGTTCTGCGAAGTTGTTGATCGTGGCTACAACCTGTTCCATTTCGTCAGAATGTTGACCCAGTTGAGCGGCCAGCCGATCAACCTCTCGGGTGGCCGCCTCGAGCCCGTCCAGCTGCTGGCCTACTTCTTCGGCTTCCTTCATGCCGGCCACAGCGGCTCCCAGTGTCTTCTTCACTTGATCGGCCGCAGCGGCGGACTGCTCTGCGGTTGCGCTCGTCGCCCGTGCCTGGGAGGCAATGCCGCGTGACGACACCTCGATCTCCCTGGCCTGGTCCTGGGCCCCTTCGGCGATCTTTAGCACGACCTCGGCGACCTGCTCGGCGCCCATGCCCACCTGCTGACTGGAGGAGGATAGGGCTTGGGTGGCCTCGGCGAGCTGTGTGGCGCCAAACTCCACTTTTCCAATCAAGGTCTGGAGGGCATCGGCCATGCGAGAGAAGGAAGCCGCCAACTGCCCGATCTCGTCTGTGCCAGCGTCCGGTATCGCCACGGAGAGGTTTCCATGGCTGAGCTTGTGAGCTGCCTCACTCAGGCTCACGATGGGGAGCGCGATGCGGCGGGCGATGAACCAGCCGCTGCCCAGGCTGAGGGCCAGAGCAAGGGCGGTGACCACGAGAATCGTGCGCTGGACGTTGTGCAAGGAGGCCAGTGCCACGGCCTTAGGTTTCATTTCGATGACCGTCCAGGTTGGCCCCAGGGTTGCATCGGAAGAAACTCTGGTGAATACGATAAGTCTCCCGTCGTCTTCGTATGCTCCATCAGCCTCGTCGGCGATGCGCGCGGCCAGTTCCGGCTCGTCTCGGCCCAGTTGTTCCTCCGTGCCCAGTTGGGATCCCCACAGTTTCTCTTTGTCTGGGTGAATCAGGTAGGTGCCGGCTTCATCTACCATGATTAGACTGCTGTCCGCGGGGACGTGCTGCTGCAGCGACTGAAGGACCACGGACGTATCCACGTTGGCCACAATCACGCCCCGGGGTTCATGCCCATAGAAGACCGGCACCGAGATGCGGGTGTCAGCCCGGTGGGGAGTAATGATCTTTCCTCCCTGCGTCTCCAGGCGGAGGGGAGAGACGTATGACTGCCCCGCGTCCAGACTGATGCCTTCCTTGAAGTAATCGTCCCCACTTTCGTTTTGCAATTCTTGCCCGGTAGAATCAAAGTAGGTCAATCCCTGACGTGAGATCTCGACGATCTCGTCTCCCGCCGAGTCGATGTAGCGGATCTTGGAATAGGTTCCAGGCCTCGCGGCAGCAACGGCTTCGAACTCCCGCACCACGTCTTGGCGAGCACGGTTGGTTTGTACGGTATCTTCAGAATCTATGGCCTTCAGTAGATTCTGGATCGGACTGGAGGCAGCAAGGATACGAGCATCGGTGATGTTACGGGATACGGCTGCCCCTGGGTTGACATTGTGTTGGAGGTTTTGGACAGCGGACGTCTTCAGGTTTTGACTGATGTCGTCTGCCATCATGGAAGTGGCAAACCACGCGAGAAGGATCAGGGGGAGAAGGGAGACGAGCAGAATAGACAGGGTGAGTTTGTACTGGATTTTCATAATGTTGCTCTCCGCCTCGGTTTCGCCATCAATCTGTCCGGCGATCGATGAAGTATTGATCGCCACCGTCGCTCTTGACAAACGCGCTCAGTTCGCGGAGGATGTCCCCAATCTGGGCATAGTCGGTTAGCGGTCGGGCAGTCGTCGTCACGGCAATGGACAGGGTCATCAACGGCCAACGGTGTACGTCTCCGCGGCGATCCACCGTCCCAACATATCCGCGTTCCCGGTCCTCCGGTTTATAGAACGCAGGACACTCTTGGGTGAACGTCTTATGGATGCTCGAACATATTCCTTCGACCTCTTGAGGTGAGCAGACGATGATGAAATCATCGCCACCCAAATGGCCGACGAATGTCCTTTCTTGGACACCGTTTGCCGAGCTATGAATGATGTGGGCCAGTCTCGTGATCACTGTGTTCCCCGCCGGATGGCCGTAGTAATCATTGTACGATTTGAAATGGTCAACATCCACCAGACCGACGGCGAAGTCATCGGCTCCCTGCAGGCGCTGCTCGATGTGGTTACGGACCAGGGGGCTGGCAGGAAGGTGGGTCAGCGGGTCGTGTTGATGGCGCCAGCGCAGGGTGGCGTCGACGACCGCGCGCAATTCCTGCTGATGAAACGGCTTCGGGAGGGTGCTGTCTGCCCCAATGTCCAGGGCCCGCGCCTTCTCGGATGGTGAATCGGAGCGTGTCAGCAACAAGACGGGAATGTGCCGGGTGAAGCGATCGTGCCTCAGCAGGCGGCACAGTTCCAGCCCATCGAGTCCAGGAATCAAGCGGTCCACGATGATCATGTCCGGATAGGATGTCGCCACCTGGGAAAGGGCGGATGGGCCGTCTGCGGCCTCGATGATTTCGTAACCCGACTCTTGCAGAGCGGCGGCGACTATCGCCCGGTGGAGTCTGCTCTCGTCGGCTATCATGATTCTCAACATGTCGAACTCCTCCACTGCCCTGTCACCCAGAACAGGCAGCGTTCCACAGCCAGGGACGGCTCACCATAACCGACCAAGTCCAGCACGCCGGTTCCCAGTTTGAGATCACGCCAGTTGGCTCATCGTCCCCAATTGTAACATTGCCTGCGCATATCGTCAAGATCGGCCCGGCACTGGAGAGCAATTCGCTAAGGGGACGGACCACCAAATGCAAAGGGCCAGCGCCGCCACCCCTGTCAGCACTAGCCCTTTGCATTTGAGAAAAGGAGAAGGAGAAAGAGAAGAAGGGAGAGGCATCTCCACGAGAGGCCCCATGTCTTCCCTTTTGATGAAGTATATCATGGAAGCGATCGCGGGACAATAGGCCGATGGTACCAATTCTGGCAGGTGGGAGCCGTTGGTTCGGGGGACGGCCATGAAAACAGTAGCCAGATGGTTACTATTCAGCCAGGCCTCCCTAACCCCCCAACTCTGGGGAGAACCCGCTTTACTCCCCCCAGGATTGGGGGGCTGGGGGGCCTCCGACCACTGCCGAGGCCATTCTCGCTGCCTGGCTGAGTAGTATAACGCCAGATGAATGTGTGTTACGTATTGTGTGTTGTGTATCACAGTTTACGCTCCACGCCCGGCGCCGGCCAGGGTCTGCCGCAGCAGCCCCAGGTCGTCGCGCGAGATGCCGCCGAGCAGAACCAGTCCACAGGCGTAGGCGAGCAGCGGCGCGGCCATCTGCACCCACGTCGCCTGCCCCGCCACAGTGAGCAGGACGATTGCGGCGGCGAGGGCGGCCCCCAGCGGCCCCCGGCACGCGGTCCACCACGCCGCCCGCACAACATATCTCCGCACCGCCACGAGCGTCAAGAAGAAGTACAACCCCGTTGAGGCAACCTTGGCGATTGCCGAACCGGTTGGCCCCAGCGAAGGGATAAGCACGAGATTCAGCGCCATGTTTGTGATCAAGCTGATCGCCAGGAACCAGGCTAGGGTGCTGTGCCGGTGCGCGACGATCAGCGCACGCGCGTTGGCTATCGTCAGTGCCGTGAACAGCAGGCTCCAGATCAGCACCCGCAGCACAGGTGCCGCCGGAGCCAGCGACTCGCCAAAGATGCCGATCACCCAGGGTGTGGCCAGCGCGATCGCGAAGAGTAGAGGCAACATGCCGGCCAGCAGATAGCGTAGCGAGCGCTCGTATAGGCTGCGCAGCTTGTCTATCGACTCGGCGTACGTTTGCGACATCAGTGGGTAGAGCGCCGAGCGGTAAGCAAACGGCAGCAGGGAGAACAACGTCACGATGGTCACCGCACCGCCGTAGTAGCCGACGTCACGGGCGCTGCGCATGGCCGAGAGCAGCAGTACATCGCCACGCTGTTCCAGGTTGTACAGCACGCTGATCGCCAGAAACGGCAACGCATCCACGAGTTGGCGGCGCACGAAGGCCGCATCCAGTCGCCGGCTCAACGCGCCGAATCGGGTATGGGTGATGAACAGGTGGATGGCCAGGGTGATCAAGCTGCTGGCCAGCAGCACGCCGGCCAGAACCAGCAGCGAGCGAGTCCAGAATAGGAGGAGCGCACCGACGCCAAGCCGGAGGATCAGTTGGACGCTGGCCACGACCGGCAGGTAGATCATGCGGTCGCAGGCGATGTAGAGGGCCTGGCAGATGTTGCTGAGGCTGTCCGGCAGAATCGTCAGGCCGATCAGCAGGATCACCCACCGCTCCCGCGTGCCGTAGAGGCCCAGCCCGCCTACCGTCCCCCACAACAAGAGGGTCAACAGCGTGGCCAGGACCAGCCGGGCGAACAGGAACCCGCTCACGTAGCGGGAGGCTTCGTCGGGGTGGGGGGCCACATCGCGAATCAGCACCTGGTCGAGCCCCCAGAAGGACATCTGGGTGAACAGAAGGGCGAAGGCCATCGCCGTGGTGAAGACGCCGGCGCCGGTGGCACCGAACGAGCGGGCCAGGATGAGGAAGAGCATAGAGTTCGACATCCGGGCCAGCACGTCGCCGGCGAGGACGACAAACGTGTTTTGCAGCAGACGCCGGGCCACCGATGCCCGATCCAGGACGTACATGGGCCTAACCCTCGCCGTGAGCAGCGCGACGTTTCTGCCGTCTGGTCAAGCGAGTGCGCCAGGTCGCTTTCGCCAACTCCAGGATGTTGACTGGCGCCGGGTAGCACATTGAGGTGCAGCCCGGACAGCAGTTGGTGCGCAGCCGCCGACGGGCTTCCGTGGCCTGGTCGCCGAACCAGACTTCGTCGAACGACTGGCGCGGCAGGTTGCCGAAGCTGCGGGTCTCGCAGTTTACACAAGGATAGACGCTCCCGTCGTGCTCTAGCACGAAACCGTAGAACCCCATCATGCAGGTGCGACTGCGGGGCCGACCGCTTAGCATGTTGGCCATGTCGCGGTAGTAGAAACGCAGGGCGGAGGATTCCTCCGCGCTCAGGCTCTCGTACAGCCGCTTGGCCGAGCGGCGTTGGTCATGGCGCAGGGACAGGGCGTCGTCATCGCCCACGTTCTCGTAGTAGGCACCGGAGATGACCACCGGGCTGAAGTGGATCGGCAACCCACGTTCTTCGGCAAATGACCGCAGGTGTGGGACGTCGGGCAGGTTTTGGGGCAGTGTGACGCTGCTCAATCTCGTCTGTAAGAGGGGATGCCGCCGTTGCAACTGTCGCAAACCGTGCAGCGTTTCCTGCACACGGTCGAAGAAGCCCTCGATTCCGCGCACCTGGTCGTGCTCGTGCCCGATGCCGTCGAGCGAGACCTGCGCGACAAACCCCTTCAACGGCCTGGAGCGTTGCGCGGCCCGCTCCAGAATGGCGGAGACGTGCTTCAGTACCCGCGTCGGATTCAGCCCGCTCGTCGCGAGGGTGACGTGTTCCAGTTGAGGGCAGGCCGTGTCGGCCAGGGCGAAGATCTCCGGCAAGTCGGCGCGCAATGTCGGTTCGCCTCCGGTCAGCGTCAATCCGCGCACAAACGGGAATCCGGGAGCGAAGATGGTGCGTATCTGGTCGAGCGAAAGTTCGGGCAGGTCTTTCTGCCGCCAGATATTGCACATCCGGCAGCGGCTGTTGCAGCGCCGGGTGACCACGAAGGTCATCAGGTAAGGGCGAGGCAGCCGGTGTTCGTTCACCCAGGGGGTGATGGCCGAACCGACCGCGCTGGTCAGGCTGAAAGAGGGAAGACGTTGGAAGAAGTTTAATGCTATCATCGCTTCCGAACCAGGTAGTTCGGATTCTTCGCCACAACCTCGTACTTGCCGGCGGCTCGGATTTCGTCCACGACCTGGCACACTCCCCATCCCGACCCGTCCGCCGAATCATCGAAGAGAATGAACCCCCCTCGTTCCAGGAACTCATCGCAATTCTCGAAATCGCGTTTGGCGTACTCATAGGTGTGGTTGCCGTCGATGTAGCAAAAGCTGATCGGCCCACCGAGGCGGATCGGTCGCTCGAATACGTCGCGGACTTCGTCGCCGCGCCGCCAGGCCGCAAAGAACTCGTCCGCTAGCATTTCCACAGTGTACGGCAAATCGTACCGACTAAACATGCGCACGTTCCGCATGTAGGTCTCGCGGGCGAAGAGGCGATACTCCTCGTGACTGATCGAGGACTCGCCGATCAGGGGGCCGGACACTGCGCCGCCGAATTGCCACTTGTCGCAGGTGATCAAGCGGTTGCGAACGTTGTTCTGCTCCTTGTAGTACGTCAACAGATTCGTCGAGAGGCCGCAGAACGAACCGATCTCGACGATCGGCGCATCACTGGGCAGGTTGCGAATGGCATAGTCGAAGCAGTACAAGTTGCCCCGGTGGAGGATGCCGGCGTTAGCATAGCAGAGCCAACGCACGTACTCATCGGAGATGTCTTTCCATGATCGCCGGCGCAGCGCCTCGGCGATTCGTCTGAGCAGTCGCCCGTAGAGGTGTCTCATCGCCCGTTGCCCTGTCGGTTCCAGAAGAAACGGGCCAGTTGAACCATCTCGCCCAGGCTGCGATTCCGGTAGCAGTTCAGCGTGCACGGTGCCCGGCAATGTTTCATCCTCCCGCGTGCCGCGGCTGCCCGGTGGGATTGCCAGATCTGATCGATCGGCTGCTCGCGCACGTTTCCGACGTTATCGCTCAGTGTCCAGCAGAAGTTTGCGTTGCCCCTCGGATCGACGTTGAGCGTGCTGTACCGCACCAGGCATTCATCGGGCCTGGAGTGATGCGCCGGGTCGTGAAAGTACTCTTTGAACACATTAAGTTGCGTCGCGCTGTTCCAGATCGGCACGCCATTCTGCTTGATCGTCAACAGTTCGTCCACCACAGCAGCCAGCACGTGGCTGTCGGAGACCCAGTGCGGATTGTGTTCGTGCCAGCCAGGTTCACGGCGGTCCGCGGCGAAATTCGGCTGGAGCGGCTGGAACAACACCCGGTCCACACCCAGATCGACAGCCCACTCCACAAGCCGGGTTAGGTCGCGGACATTGTCTTCCATGATCACGGTGGCGATGCCGAGCACGATGTTGGGGCTCCGCTCTCGCAGATAACGGATCGCCGTTACGCAGCGGTCATGAAGCCCCGGGATGCCGCGCAACCGGTCGTGAACTTCGGCGTCCACACTGTCGATGGACAGGCTCAGGAAGTCTGGGCCATGTTGCAGAACGCGGTCCAGAAAAGCGGGCTTCAGGAACATGCCGTTTGACGACATCTTCGTACTGATCCCCTGTTGCTTGCAGAAGGACAGGATTTCGAAGATTCCGGGCTTTTGGAACGGCTCGCCGCCGGTAATGCTCAACCAAAACGACCCCAGCCAGCGGCGCATCTGCCCCAGAACGTTGATCCACTCCGCGGCGCTGAGTTCGTCTTGCGGCTGCAATTTCCAGATGTCGCACATGGTGCAGCGTGCGGCGCAGGCATCGGTCACGGAGAGAGTCACCTGAGTAGGCTTGCACAGCAGCCGGTCCAGACTGAGGGAAGCTCGGTGGGCAGCATAGTTGGTCCCGCCGGTTACCACGAATTCCATTTTGTGGAGCGCACTCTCAAGCATAGGCAGTTTCCTCGCGTACACGGCGCGTCGCCAGAAGGAACGATGCTCCACCCCAGCACCACAGCAGCTTGGTAGCAAACACGACCGGCCACGCCTTCCAGTGGCTGCGCAACGGAGGATGTTGCCACCAAATCTTGGCGCTGACCCACCCGGCGACCAGTGGAGACAGGACCGTGAGCCAGACCGGGGAGCGCGCGGCTGCGGGTGTACCGTAATCTTCGGCGTACCGCAAGCGCACCCTGGTCATGCTTGCACCGGACCGCCACCAGTGACGGATCACGCCCCGTGGCCCGGTTCGTGGGGGCGTGTGCATGACCTGCGCGCGCGGCTCGAAGTAAAGCCGGAAGCCGGCCAGCCGCATACGGATGGTCCAGTCAATGTCCTCGCCGGCCGCGCCAGGGAAGGTCTCGTCGAGGGGGCCCACAACCTCGGCGACGTGACGCCTGATCGCCAACGTCAGCGTCGGCAGGTAGGGGCGCGAGCCGGCCGGCATGTGGGGCATGAAGTCGTGGAACATGGAGAGGTTGTCCGCGAGTGTCCAGTAGTTGTCGGCCGGAAAGGTCACGCTGCCGGCAACCACGTCTTCGCCACCGGCCATGCGTCCCAGCAGCGTTTCGAGCCAGCCCGGTTGGGCCAGGCAGTCGGAATCGACGAAGATTAGCACATCGCCCTGGGCCTCGGCGATCCCCCTGTTGCGGGCGGCTGCCGCGCAGACCGGCCGGGATGTGTCGATGAAGCGCACCCGCCTGTCGGCCCAGGTCGCCAGCAGGTTCGCCTCGTCGCGTCCGACGACGAGGATCTCGCCGCCCTCCTCCGGCCACGCCTGGTTCTGGAGCGACCGCAGGGTCGCCAGTATAACAGGCGAATTGAGATTTGGGATGATGATGCTGATGCGGGTTGACAATCCGGTCATGGCAACGGGCTAACCGATCTGCTTTCGGTTCGCGATATGTGTGATCGGAGACCATCGCGGAGGCCGCGCAGGTAGGCACGGGCGGAGTCCGGTCGCCGGCGCAGGAGCAGACGGGTCACGGTCTTCACGGCGCTGGCCGTCCGGTATGGCGCGATGAAGGGGACTTGCCAGGAGCGGGCGTGCTTGCGGAAGAACAGCACACTACTGCGAGCCATGTGGTAGCGCTCGCCAGGCGAATCTCTGCCCCCGCTGCTCACGGCGACCTTGTGCCACATCTTCGCCGAGGGCACAAGCAGCAGGCGATAGCCGGCCCGGCGGGCGCGCAGGCAGAGATCGAGATCCTCGTAGTACATGAAGAAGCGCTCGTCGAACAACCCAACGCGCTCCAGCAGATCGCGGCGGATAAGCAATCCGCAGCCGACGAGGACCGATCGCTCGATTGTGTCGGACCAGCGGCCATTGTCGGGCCCGCGACCGTGCCCACCGGTCATCTCTAGGAGCAAGGGGTTCCATCCGCCGCCGACCGACCAGATCACGGAGGGCGCGTCGGCGTAAAGCACCTTCGGCGAGGCGATGCCAGCATCGGGCGGTTGCACCGCGCGTACCAGTTCGCCAAGGGCACCTGCTTCCACCACCGTATCGTTGTTCACCAAGAAGATCATCTCTGCGCCGTGGTCAAGCGCGTGGCGCAGGCCCACATTGGCGCCGGCCGCAAACCCCAGGTTCTGTTCGTTCGCCAGCACCTCGACAGACGGGAACGCCCGCGCGATGGCCCCCACCGAGCCATCGCAGGAACCGTTGTCCACCACGAGGAGACGGCAGTTCGTGAAAGCCAGCGCCGTCAGCGAGGCCAGGCAGGCGAGGGTATCCTCGCGCCGGTTCCAGTTGAGCGTCACAACGTAGACCAGGGGTGTAGCCGTCCCACCTGCGCTCATGGGCGAACCAACTCCTCGAGGGCTGTCGTCATCGCACGCCAAGAGTCGGCGGCGCTCTCCGGCGAGGGGAACGCTTTCGAAGGCGGTTGCGCCCGCAAAGCGTTTCGGATCCCTTCGGCCAGCGCCGTGGGATCGCCAGAGGGAACCAGCGTGGTAGGGTAGGCCTCGTCCAGCAGCTCGGTGACGCCGTTTACGCGGCTGGCCACCACCGGCAAGCCGAATCCCAAGGCCAATTGCACAGCACCGCTTCCCGTCGCTTCCCGGTATGGGAAAACTGCCACGTCGGCGGCCCGAAAGTAGCAGGACAACTCCTCGTTGGGGATGTAGCGGTCGACGACGGTCACGTCGTCCCGCAGACCCAAATCCGCAATCTGCTGGAGCACCGGTTCCTTCGGCATCCACCATTCCCCGGCGACCAGCAGATGGGCCGGTCGCGATGACCGGGTTTCGGGCATTGCTTCGATCAGTATATCCAGACCTTTGTACGGGCGAACCAGCCCAAAGAACAGCAAGACGGTCGCACCGTCGGGCAGGCCGAGGGCTGCCCTGGCTTCCTCGCGCGTCATTGACTTTCCGTGGGCCAGCGCTGCGTAGCTGGGGTGTGGGACGATGCGCACGATCGCTTCTGCCCCGTTGGGCAGCAGGCCGCGCAGCCGTTTGGCCTCACCGGCCGATTGCACCACAAACCCATCGCCGGCCCGAAGCACCGCCTGCGCGGCTGTCCGGTGCCAGAAACCGGGTTCGTGGGGCAACACGTTGTGGCACAAGAATACGAGCCGGGCCCGCGTTTGTCGGCGAACCATCCTGCTTATCGCCCACCAGGCCGGTGCCCAAAACGGCACCCACCAGGGAAGGATGACCCCGTCTGGTGCGGATCTCGCGATCTGCTGGGCCGTGGCCCTCCAGGTCACCGGGTTGAGCGGATCGAGCGCGTACGTGCAGTCCACGCGCAGCGGCTCACGGCTCGGGTCCCGGTCGCTGCGCCCGGGGAACAGCCACCGCGGATACTGCCGCAAGAACGACAGGAAGAGCACGTCATGTCGTGCAGACAAGTGCTTCACGAGCAGCGTCGTGTGGTGCGCGATGCCGCCCCGGAACGGGTGTGTTGGCCCCACGACGGCGAGCCTCATCGTGCCGCCTTCCGCACGAGCCTCATCGTGCC
>CAZDTE010000039.1:0-2728 GCA_964508275.1 uncultured Ardenticatenales bacterium | reverse complement strand
CGAGCCTCATCGTGCCGCCTTCCGCACGAGCCTCATCGTGCCCTGCGGAGCGTGGTGAGTCAGAGCGAATCTCCCTTTCCCTCCACTTCCAGTCGCTGCACACGAAATAGCGCATCCTCCATCATCTTGCGGTTGACGGCGATCAGATCGGCCAGCAGACCGATCAGACATGTCTGAAACCCGACGATGATCAGGATGGCGGCCAGGATCAGCGATTGCACATGCCCTGACCCCTGGGAGATAAAGAAGAAGAAAAGGAAACGGACGCCCAGCAGCACCCCGCCTACCAAGAACAGGGAGCCAATGCCGACGAACGCGCGCAGCGGTTGGTACATGATGTAGGTGCGAACGATCGTGATGGCGGAGTGGGCCAGGTACTGGGGCAAGCTGCGGATCAGACGCGATTGCCTCGTCTGCGGGTTGATGCGAATGGGCACATGTTCCACCGCCATACGCTGAACGCCGGCCTGGATCAACGTCTCCAAGGTGTAGGAATAGTCGCTGAGTACGTGGATGCGCATCGCCGCATCTCGGCTGAACGCGCGGAACCCGCTGGCGGCATCGGGGATCGGACTGCCCGACGCCTTTTGCACGACCCAGCTTCCGAAGCGTTGTAGCAAGCGTTTGAGCGGCGAGAAATGAGGAACGTTGGCCACATCCCGGTCGCCGACGACGATGTCGGCGCGACCGGAGAGGATCGGGTTGATCAGCGACTCTACGTCCTCGGCGCAGTATTGATTGTCGGCGTCGGTGTTGACGATGATGTCGGCGCCGGCGCGCAACGCCGCATCAAGGCCGGCGAGGAAGGCCCGAGCCAGGCCACGGTTGCGCCGGAACTGCACAACGTGATGCACACCGAGGTCACGAGCCATGGCTGCGGTACGGTCGGTGCTGCCGTCGTCGATCACCAGCAACTCGATCTCGTCAATCGCGGGCAACGACTTGGGCAAGTCAGTCACGGTGATGGGCAGCGTAGACTCCTCGTTGTAGCACGGAATCTGAATGACCAGCTTCATCTTCTTCCTACCAGGCCCAACGCGGGCGCAATTGCCTGCATCGCTTCCAGGACGATGCGGATGTGTTCACTCAGGTCCACGCCCAGTTCGCCAGCCCCCCGTTCGATCTCGGCGCGGTCTACGGCAGCAGCAAAGCGTCGGTCCTTCCACTTCTTGCGTACCGATTTAACCTTCACATCACGGATGTCCTTGCTGGGGCGCACCAGGGCCACGGCGGTGATCAGGCCAGTAAGTTCGTCCACGGCATAGAGCGCCTTCTCCATCCGGCTTTGGCGAGGCGGTGCGCCTTCGTGGATCCCGTGTGACAAGATGGCCCGCACAACCTCCTCTGGCCAACCTCGTTCGCGCAAAACCGGTGCGCCCAGGAGCGGGTGCTCGTCGAGGGTGGGGTGCTGTTCGTAGTCGAAATCGTGCAACAGACCAACGATGCCCCAGAGCGCTTCGTCTTTGCCGTAGTAGCAAGCATAGGCCCGCATTGCCGCTTCGACAGCCAGCATGTGTTTGCGCAAACCGTCGTTCTTCGTGTACTCCCTCACCAGCGCCCAGGCGTCATCACGAGAAGGGATGCTCATTAGCCAACCTCCCTGGATGTCAGGTTTTGGCAACCTCTCGAAGGTTCCAGACCGTTCTCACGGATCGCCCGATCCCTAAAGTGCTTTGGCCGCGCGCGAATCATTTCTTGTCCGGCCGCAGTTGGTCGTACAACGCTCGAATGCCTTGCCGGTAGAGGTTACGCTCCCCATCGCGCCGGGTCTGGTCCACCGGCAGGCGTTCGAAGAGCGGCATCATCCGACTGACCACTTCGTCTCGTGCGCGACCTTCCTCGATCAGGGTGAGCACATGTTCCCTCATCTCGGAAAGGTAGTCGATAAGGGCCCGGAGCATACGTCTCGGCCGGCCAGGCTTGCCCCTGCCCGGAACCAACAACTTGAGGTCCAACGCCTCAATACGGGCCAAAGTCGCCAGCCAATCGTCGATCACGCACTGGCCGAGATAGGCTCTCCAACCATTGACTACCGTATCGCCGGCAAACAGGACTTCATCGTCGGGCAGGTAGAGTCCAATGTTGTTAGGCGTGTGTCCCGGCAGGTGAATGCACTCCAGAACGCGGTCACCCACGTACAGAGTCAACCTCTCAAACAAGGTCAAGTTTGGATAGCGGGGAACGTAATCTGCCACCAGGCGCTCAGATTCTGGATCCGCTTTCGAGACTTGATTGCGTACCTGTTCCAGGGCTTTGTTCGTCAACGTCATGCGGTCGCGGGTCGCGGCGTGGGCAATGATCTCCCCTGGCAAGAAGAAATTACCGACCACGTGATCGTTCAGGTGATCGGTGTTCACGATGTAGCGAATCTTGCCACGTTGCTCTGCCTCAACCTGCCACAGGCTTGCCTCAGTTGGCAACATGGGTGTGTCCACCAGCACCACGCCCTCCCGCGTGGCGGCCATGCCCCAGGTCGCCTTGCGATAGCCAGAACGCACCCACAAGCCTGTCCCTACTCGCTTCATGTCAGATCATCTCCTTTGCGTGGAAGAATGCCCGTGCCGTCATTCGAACCAGCGCCCCGTGCTAATTGTACCATACCCTGAGCGTGGAGACAAGTTGCTCTCTCGACTGAATTTGCCCCCCAGCGCAAAATGGAGTACAATGGGGGTAACCGTTCAGCACCCCCTGAATCTGCCACGAATTGCACGGATTTACACGAAAAAAG
>CAZDTE010000038.1:15511-23370 GCA_964508275.1 uncultured Ardenticatenales bacterium | reverse complement strand
GTTCACTCCCCCCAGCGGGGGTGGACAGATGCCGTTCACTCCCCCCAGCGGGGGGAGCCGGAGGGGGGAGAGAGCAGCTTTTTTCAAAGCAGTCAAGCTGCCAAGCGACTTCAGCCCCCCAAACGCAAAACTTTGACGGACACCCATGGTGACCGTCACAAGCTGGGGACATGGTTTTGGGCTGCCTCCGTGGTCCAGATCATGCTGAGGCCGGCGCAGAGGGAGGCCATCGGTAGCTGGCTGATGTCGTAGCCGGCCAGCTGCAGCGGGCACTGCCCCCGTATCCGGGGCTGCGCGTCTGGCGAAAAGGGGGTGAAGCGGTACACTTTCTCGAACACCCCCAGGAAAAGTCGCGCACTCTCGATGCCGTTGAGCAGTGTGGGCCAGTGCCGCTCCAGGAAGTCAAAGAGGGCGGCCGCGGCAGGGGTCTCCTGCACGTACCGTTCCCGCCGGGCCAGCACCTCCTGGTAGCGTTTCTGGGCCGTGCGTTTGGTGCGGGCATCGAAGGTGTGGTAGCTGTCCTGCTTGAGGGGGCTGCTGCCCCGCCGCATCATTGCAACAAGCTGGTCAGGCGCGGGCGGATCACGTCCCAGCGGGGGAGCAGAACCGCGCCACCCTCCGGAGTGGTGTACGGCTGGGTCAACGTCTGGTCGATGACCAGGGTGTGGATGTTCTCTCTCCCCGCGCTCTGGATCAGGCGGTAGATGCTCACCATCTCCGCGCCCGACATGTCGCTCTCGGTGGCCGCGAGGAAGGCGGAGAAGACGAGTGGCAGCCGGGGCCACGTGGTCGGGGAATTGATCTTCTGATAGGCTGCCAGCAGGATTTGCTGCTGGCGGCGGGCGCGGTCGAAGTCGTTGGTGCTGTAGCGGGACCGGGCATAGATGAGGGCCGTTTCCCCGTCCATGTGCTGCGCGCCGGCGGGAATGTGGATGTGCTGCGTTCCATAGTCGGCGGTGGGGTAGCGGTCGTCATCCAGATCGCGCGGCACGTCCACTGTAACCCCCCCCAGCGTGTCGATCACAGCCAAGAAGCCCTGGAAGCGGATGCGAATGTGGTGCTGGACCGGCACGCCGAAATTCTCCGAGACGACTTGCTTGGCCAGTTGTGGCCCCTTGCCGGGCTGTTCAGCGTCGCCGAAGAAGTTGGCTGTGTTGATGCGGTTGTAGCCGTGATTGGGGATAGCGACCCACAGATCGCGAGGGATGGAGATCAGCACGACCTTGCTCGTGGCCGGGTCCGCAACGAGCAGGATCATAGTGTCGGTGCGGGCGGGTCCGGGAGAGTCGGCACGCGCATCGGTGCCCATTAGCAGGACACTCACCGGCCCGGTCGGTCTGGGGGCCAGGAAGACGGCACCGCTGGCGATGACAAAGAGCAGCGCGAGTACGGTTATGATCAGCATCAGGACCAGGCCGAAGCAGTTTGAGAAACAGCCGCCGGAGGGCTGATCTTCGCTCGTGCGAATGGAGAGACTCATATCCCCCGCTTATCCCTCGGCGCCGGTCAGCCAGGTTGGGTTTGTCTGCTCCACGGCCAGTGTGGCGATGGCCCACGGATGGTACGGGGACGATCGGGTCAGCGTAACGCGCACGTATCGCGCCGGACGTGAACTGAACTCGTGCGCGAGCGTTTCACTCCAATTGTTCGGATTAGTCGCCGCGTCTGTCCAGTTGTTGCCGTCGGTGGAGGTGGCGATCACGTAGCCCCTGGGCATTCGCGGAGCCGGGCAGATCATGTGAACGCCGCTGATCTCCTGGATGCTACCCATGTCCACCTGGAACCACATCCCCGGCCCCTGATTGACTCGTGTGCTCCAGGCTTTCTCCAAATCGCTGTCAAGCGCCAGGGCGGCAGTGTTTTCGTAATGGCTGGCAGTGGCGGCGGCCCAGGGCTGGCTGATGGCCACACTGATCTCCGAGATGGACCAGAAAGATCCCCATGCCGGGCCTTCTTGCACGTCGATCCGGATGAAGCGGGTCTCCGCGGGCGAGAACCGTGCATCGATCGCCCGCCAGTTCTTGGGCACGCGTTGGACGACCTGCCATGTCTCACCGTCGTTGGAGAAAGAGGCGACGTAATGGTAGGGGTATCCGCGCCCCGGACTTTCCACCCGCAGGCGGTCTATCACTTGTGGCGTGCCCAGGTCCAGCTTGAACCACATCCCCGGAGCCTGGTTGGCCCGGCTGCTCCACGCTGTCTCCGATTTCCCGTCGAAGGCCAGCGCCACATCACCGGGGTTATGGCTCGCTTCCGCCGACCACTGCGCGCGCACGACAGCTTCTTTCGCCACGGCGATGCTCACTTCCAGTGGCGGACTCCCTTCCTTTGAGAACCAGGCCACCCCTTCTTCCACCAGATCCCAGCGCAGGATGTAGTCCCCCGTGGTGGACGGCACTTTCAGGTAGACCGGCGTGACTGTCACCTGCTGCCCCGCATTCACGTTCAGGGGCAGGCTGGCCCGGAAGGTGTCCCAGTCACCGGCCAGGTGTCCATCGGGAGTGAACCAGTTGTAGGCTAGGTGTACCGGATTGTGCCCGGCTGCCGCCCAGGCGCGAGAACCGTTGTTGCGCAGGCGGAAGGTCAACTCACGGGTTTCGCCGGCGACCATCTTCTGGGGCCAGGTCGTGGGAGCGATCCACAACACCCGGCGCGGTTGCGATTCGATCACGACCTGTTCTTGCCAGGGAGTGGCCCGCTGATCGGAGAACCAGAATTGACCCTCCTTCACCAGGTCCCAGCGCAGCAGATACGTGCCGGCCATCTCCGGCGTGTACAGTTTGGCGTCGGTGATATGCACCTCTTCGCCGGGGGCAACGTCTCTGGGCAGCGCGGTCCGGAACCCCTCCTTGACCAACACCTCTGTCTGGCCATCCAGTTGGAACCACCGGTACCCCAGGCGCACCGGGTGATCTCCTCCAGCGGGCCAGGTTTGCGATCCGTTGTTGCGCAAGACAAAGTCCACCCGCAGCGTATGATCTCCAGGCATCTGTTCGGCCACCGTGTCTTCGACCCAGGTGACCTGATAAGCCGGGGCGACTTCGATTTCCTGGCTGGGTCGCGGCGAGCCTTGTTGGTAGAACCAGGTGATCTGCTCGTGTACGATGTCCCAACGCAAGATGTAGTGTCCGGGTTGTGCTGGGGCCCGCACTTTCGCCTGCGAGAAGGTGACCTTGCTGCCTTTGTCTACCCGGCTACGTGGCAGGGGCGTGCGAATGTCCTCTTCCGCCACTTCCGTGCCGTCGGCCTTGTACCACCGGTACGCCAGCCGGAACGGTTGAGGTTCTGCGCGATTCCAGGCCAAACTACCGGCGTTGCGCACAACGACGGTCACCGTGCGAGTTTCACCGGCGGCCAGCGACAGGATTTCCGGGACGTCGATCCACTCTACCCAGTAGCGGCGTGTACCCGGCGGCCGCACGCGATAGGCAGACTGCATAGCGGCCCGAAAATCGTCTACGACTCCCTGCCGGTTGGCAATGCCCCACTGATCCAGGCCCGCCGGCCAGCGATATAGGATCAGGGCCTGGATCGGTTGGTGGTCTGGATCGGCGTTCCAGTCATCGATCTCTTTGTAGGCGTTGCGGACCCAGCCGTTCGCGCTGTTGAGCCACGGGTCGTTCTGATTCGTCTCGGTGATGTAGACCGGTAGTTCGCGCATCGATGCAGGGAGCGCCGTCATGAAGTCCCGGTAGGCACGGAAATGGAGGTAGCGATCCTGGTACAACGGATGATCCATCTTCTGTTCGCTGAAGACCAGGTGTGCGTCCGCGCCGTGCGAGTAGGTGTGCAGGGCGATGCCGTCGCAACGTCCCTCAACACGCTCCAGGATGTGCGTGAAGTACAGAATCCAATCACCGGAACTGTTTCCGGGATAGGTGGTCTGTGTGTTCCAGGGGCCGACAGCACCGACGATCACCTGATCGTTTTCGTGGCCCGGCTTGCTCTTGATCTGCCGGCGGGCTGCATCGTAGCAACGCGCGTAGCGGGCCGGTGTGATCACTTCGCCACTCGGGCCACCGGGCCGCTCGGTGGCCAGGTTCGTCTCGTTGCCAATGATCCAGACGTGGCAGCCGTGCGAGGCGGCCACGAAGTTGCCACAACGCTTGGCGAAGGCGGTGTACTGGCCGGAGTGCGGGATCGTGCCATCCGGGTTCTGTCCTGAATACCCGTGGTTCAACCGCACGATGACGCCCAGCCCCAGATCGGACAGGTAGCGATAGTCCCCACCGGAGAAGTTCTGGGGGTCGGCGCCGATCCCTTCGGTCACCAGGACCCAGCCCGGCCTATCGGCATCCACCATCAACTGTTCGCCGCCTGGGTCGTGCAACCCAAAGATGTAGGGAGGGTAGAAAACGCTCATCGGAATATCTCTCCTGGGCTACGCCACACGCTATCCGCTGATTCTCATCGTACTTGTTTGCCGTGTTCTTCGTTTACCACAGAGCCTACAACTCCACATCAAATGCCGCTCCCCACCGCCTTCAACGCCCGGCCGTAGAAATGCTGTTCGCGCAAGGCGAGCTTGCGAAACGGAGGCGCTACCTCTTCCAGCGTGGTAGGGTCTTGCTCCTCGCTGATCGTCTTCAAGCGGTAGGCCAGGTCCGTCCAGGTTTGGGCGATGCCGGCCATCTCCTCTGCCAGTCCGGCCTGCGCCGCTTCGGGGAGCGCCGCCTCGACTTCCCGCAGGAAGCCGGCATAGAGCAGGCGGAAGAATCCGCCGCCCGTTCCGCGCCGCTCGATCACCTGGTAGGCGAAGCGCACGCACCAGACCCAATCAGGGGCCTGCTCGGACCAGAAAGGCAGCTCCCCGGCCCATTCCAAGATGTTCTCGACGCCGCCACGTCCGCGATCTCCGAGAAGCATCTGCCTGGCGTTCTCGATGATTGCCGTGCGCATGGCGTCCGGTAACTCGACCGCCGGCCGGCGCGCGTCCAGCGTCATCCAGGCGTTGCGCACCGGGAATGGCGGCACCGTCGAGGTCCGTGCCCGGCGCAGCGAGTCGTACGAGACCGGTTGCAGATCGGGGAAGTCGGTGTCGGCCAGGTAGGCAACTTTGGCATCGTCGTCGTAGCCCACCAGCACGACGCGGTGCAGCGTAAACGGCGTTCGCGTGTCGTAGTAGTCCAACTGGCTGAGGTCGGTTTGCAAGAGGACCGGGGTGCCCTTCCCCACCAATTCCCGGACGGCGTCCCAGGCCTTCTCGGCGTCCTCTTCCGTGTTCCACTGGTAGGGGATGCCGTGGTGCCGGCAGAGATCGGGCTCCAGAGTCAGGGTGCGCCCGGCAATCTGGTGTGTGGGATAGAGCTTCTTGCCTCGCATGTAGTAGAAAGCCAGCCCGCTGCCCAGGCCAAAGCACAGCGCCTCCGAATAATCGAGGTCGTAGAAGCGCAGCAGGTCACTAATGGCCGTCGAGCCGCAGTGAACGCCTGCTCTGTGTTCGAAACCAGGGATGATGGTTGTCATCGGTGCTCCATGTTGCTCGGGTTTTTCAACACACGCCTATTATAACACAGAAGCGAGCGACTGGTCAAAGATGGGGGAACGCCAGGTCGTGTATACAATTCGGTGGAAAGTGAAGATTGCCAACTTTCCGAGAGTTGGCAATCTTTTCTCGCCGAAGGCGATACACTACCGAACGCCAGAATCAAAACGGGGGAGGCGATGGTGGGCCTCCCCCGCAAAGTGGCTATTCAGTTGTCTTTGCTCAGTGGCCTAGCGACCGATTGAGTCGGCCGGTGCGTCCAGCGGAGCACGCGGCGCCACCTTGGATGCCGGAACCTGGACCTGTAGCCCGTCGTCCGTTGCCGTGGCCTGGAGCGACTGCCCGGCCATGGTGGTCATCCGCACGTTGCTCAGGTGGAGGACGGCATCGCCGCCAGCCTGGGCCGCGAACGTGATCTGGGCAATCGTGCCCTCGCCGTTCGCTCCGGCCTGCTCGCCGAAGCAGAAGCCCCCGATGCGCACTGTCCCGACGAAGTTGTCCACGTCGCTCAGCGCCTGGCAGGTGTTGCCCGAACCGGCCAGCCAATCGGCCAGCGCCACGTCCTCGACCTGCAACATCGCCGGGTCGAAGTCCAGCCGGAACTCGAAGCCTCCCAGGTCGGCGGCGTCGGCTACGCGAGCCTCGGCGGTGAAGCGCTGGCCGGCCTTGATGGCCTGTGGCAGCGCCAGGGACAGGGCGGGTGACGCGTCCGGTGCCATGGTCGCACCGGCGGCCGCGAAACCGTTCGCGGAGCAGTCATCGCCCCAGTGTCCCGCTACCTGCATGATATCCACGATGTCGATCTCGCCGTTGTTGTCCAGGTCGTCCGCCTCGTCGTAATCGGCGTCAGCGGACGTTGCGCCCCAGCGACCGGCCACCTGCATGATGTCCACAATGTCCACGGAGCAATCGCCGTTCACGTCGCCGTTGAGGGCGGTGGCGGCAACCGTCACCTGGCCGTCCTGCGTTGAGGCCGCAATCGCGTTGCCGGCGCTGTCGGTCACGCTCAGGTTCGAGAGAGCCAGAGCGCTTGAGCCTTGCGCCTGCGGCATCAGGGTGATGCGGGCCAGGGTGCCCTCGCCCGTCGGGCCGGCCTGGCTGCCGAACGAGAAGGCACCCAGCGAGATGCGGCCGATTGTGTTGTCCACCGTCGGTCCCAGCGGGGAGACCGAGCGGCCTGTGCTGCTCAAGAAGTTGCCCAGCGTCACGTTCTGCACCTGGACGATGGCCGGGTCGAAGGTGATGACTAGTTGGAACCCGCCCATGTCCGCCACATTGGCCACATCCAGTTCGATGGTCAACGGGTTATTCAAGGCTGCGTTGGCCTGCGCCGGGTCGAAATAGACGACTGTACCTCCCGAAGGCGGCGTCGGTGTCGGCGTCGGGTTGCTACCGGCAGCGCTTTGTACTTCGATCTCTGTGGCCAGTGTCGAGCCGTCCGTCTGATGTGCGCCCTTAACCTCTACGTAGGCGCCGACCTGCGCCGTGCCGTGCGTCTCTTTGATCACCGTGGTAGCCAAAACTTGCACGTTGCGCCCGGAGACAACCCACGTCCCGATCCGGCCGGCAGGCATTGATTCGACCGTGCCGTAGAAGTGATCGTTGGCCGGAGGCGTCGGGTTCGTGCCACCCGGAGAGGTTTTTACCTCGATCTTGGCCGCGTTCCACGAGCCATCGGCCTGCACAGCGCCCTCGACTTCCACGTAGGCGCCGACTGTAGCTGCGCCGTGCTCTTCCTTGACCCAGGTGTTCGCCGTCACATGCACCGTCTGGCCGGAGACGACCCAGTCGCCGATGCGGCCCGCCGGCATCGACTCAATCGTGCCGTAGAACTTGTTGTTGTGCTGCTCGCCACCACCGCCAGAACCGTTCTGCACGTCAATCTTGGTGGCGTCCCACGAGCCGTCCGCGCGCGTCGTGCCTGCGACTTCCACGTAGGCCCCGACGGCGGCCGCGCCGTGCTCTTCGCTAATCCATGTGCCCGCTGTCACATGCACGATCCGGCCGGAGACGACCCAGTCGCCGATGCGGCCCGCCGGCATCGACTCAATCGTGCCGTAGAACTTGTTGTTGTGCTGCTCGCCACCACCGCCAGAACCGTTCTGCACGTCAATCTTGGTGGCGTCCCACGAGCCGTCCGCGCGCGTCGTGCCTGCGACTTCCACGTAGGCCCCGACGGCGGCCGCGCCGTGCTCTTCGCTAATCCATGTGCCCGCTGTCACATGCACGATCCGGCCGGAGACGACCCAGTCGCCGATGCGGCCCGCCGGCATCGACTCAATCGTGCCGTAGAACTTGTTGTTGTGCTGCTCGCCACCACCGCCAGAACCGTTCTGCACGTCAATCTTGGTGGCGTCCCACGAGCCGTCCGCGC
>CAZDTE010000038.1:10324-15411 GCA_964508275.1 uncultured Ardenticatenales bacterium | reverse complement strand
GCATCGACTCGATCGTGCCGTAGAACTTGTTGTTGTGCTGCTCTCCACCGCCGCCGTTGTCGTCTCGCTCGACCTCATACGCCAGGAACGGTCCGTTGGCCTGCGGCTGACCCTTCACCTTTACCCAAGTGCCTACGGTGATCGAGCCATGCTCCTCCTTGATTTCCGTGTAGGCCGTGACCTGCACATTCTGGCCAGAAACCACCCACGTGCCGATCCGGCCGGCCGGCATCACCTCAACAACCCCCGTTAGCTTCTGCGCATCATTGTCATCCGCCGCAGCGATGCCCGCAAAGGGCAGCCAGAGCGAAGCGACCAGGGCCAGAAGCAGTCCTATGTTTAGAAACCGCGTACTTCTTTTCACTTCATTACCTCCTGATTTACTGTCATTGATGATCGTCAGAATGGACGTCTCACTTTTGTAGCCAAAGTATAACAGGAACGCGCCCGGTTGTGGTTAAGTCGAGTTTAACCTGAGATTAAATCCTGGTTAAGGGCTGCGCAAGCGGGCGCAGCTTGACATGAGGAGGATTTGCGGTATAATTGCTTACGCGAACTTTGTGCCCCACATCACCAGAAGATCGAGGGAGATCGTCTAGCATGAGGAAGTCATATTGGTCATTTGATCGCCTTGGCAAATTGCGTTGGATGCTTCCGGCCCTCCTCCTTGCCATCACGGTCGGCTTTGAAGTCATTGAAGTCCTGATCATTGACGATGCCGGACTCGCCGGGTTCCTCGAACCGGTCCACATCATAGAGCTTGCCTTCTTCATTGCCTTCTGTGCCCTGCTGTGGGTGGCCCTGCGCCAATTGCACCGACATATCTGGGTGCGTGAGAACGCTGAGGCCGAGGTGCGCCGGCGCAACCGCGAGTTGGGCGTGATCGAGAAGGTGGCGAGTGCGCTGGCGAAAGATCAGGACATCGAGTCCATCTTCTCCGACACGCTGTCCACCGTTGTCGCTGCTGTGTCTGCCGGGGGAGGGATCATCTATCGCTGGGATCAAGCGCGACAAGAGTTATCCCTTGAGGTGCAAGAGGGTTGCTGCCAAGACGTGGACGCGCAGCCATTGTCCGAGAGGGCTTCCCTGGCAAGCGAATGCTTGCG
Source organism: uncultured Ardenticatenales bacterium (assembly GCA_964508275.1). Lineage (GTDB taxonomy): Bacteria > Chloroflexota > Anaerolineae > Ardenticatenales > JAADHH01 > CAZDTE01. The sequence continues at coordinate 14,305 of CAZDTE010000038.1, read as the reverse complement.
GGTGGGTCAAACGCTGGTCTCTGAGCGGGTCCCTGGAGTCCCCGACGGCGACTCCGCGACCCGATCCTGGGCAGTGGTTCCCCTCACCTCTGCAGAGCAACCTATCGGCGTGCTCACCCTCTGCCTGGACGGGAAGATAACCGCTGAAGACCAGGCCCTGCTCAACTCCCTCGGCCACCAGGTCGGCACCCGGCTGGAAGCTGCGCTCCTGGCGCAGCAGTCACGCAATCAGACCGAGCGCGTCGCGGCCCTGGGCGACGTGGTCAGGGGAATCGTGGCCATTACCGATCCGGACAAACTGATGCAACACATCTGGGATGACATGCAACACGTCGTCAGCTTCGACCAAGGGGTCTTCTATCGCTACTACACCGAACCCGAACGCCTGGTACCGGTGTCCTGGAAGGGATTCACCGAAGAAGAGGTTGGGCAGATCGCCGCTCGTTCACTTGACCGGCACCCCGGCTGGGTGGCGCGCAATAAAATGCCCATCCTGGCCGGCGACGTGGATACCGACGAGCGCGTGCGCTACTTCCGGGTCACCAAGCGCTCCGCTTCCTGCATCCACGTCCCGGTCATAGACGGGGCTCGCTGCCTGGGGGTGATCGGCCTGGGCAGCAAGCGGAAGTATGCCTTCTCGAACGATGATCTGAGTGTGGTTACCACCTTCGCCGACAGCGTGACCGTGGCTATGCGCAATGCCGATCACTTCCACGATGTCCAGACGATCAAGGAGCAGTGGGAGACTACCTTCAACTCGATCACCGACGGCATCTCGATCCACGACAAGGACTTCCGCATCCTGCAGGCCAATCAGGCCCTGAGCGACTTGCTGGGCCGGCCTCACGAAGAGATCGTTGGCCAAACCTGCTACAGGCTGTTCCATCAGTGCGCAGAGCCTATGGCCGGCTGTCCCCTGGCAGAGACTCTCTCTACGGGCCAACCGGCTACATTCGAAATGGAGGAGGAGTCCCTGGGCGGCATCTTTCGGGTGGCGGCCTTCCCCATCATGGATGGTAGCGACCGGCTGGCAGGGGGTGTGCACATTATCCAAGACATCACCTATGAGAAGCGAATGCGCCGGCAGATGATCCAGATGGAGAAGCTATCGGCGGTTGGCGAGATGGTCTCCGGTGTGGCCCACGAGCTGAACAACCCGCTCACAGCGATACTGGGCTATGCCCAACTCTTGCAGTCGCGTGATTTGAATCCCGATTCTGTGGAAGACCTGCAACACGTCGAGCGGCAGGCACGACGCGCTGCCAAGATCATCCAGAACTTGCTCACATTCGCCCGCCAACACGAACCGGAGCGCCAGTTGGTGGACATCAACGATCTGCTGCTACGGACGATTTCCTTGAAGGCTTACGAACTGCGCGTCGAGAACATCGAGGTGGTCACAGAACTTTCTCCTCGCCTCCCGCGCTTGCTGGCCGATCCGAACCAGTTGCAGCAGGTGTTCTTGAACGTCCTCAATAATGCTCACCAGGCGATGGCTGAGGCTCACAAGGGAGATAGAATCATCGTGGCCTCAGGCGTTGTGGAAAAGTCTGCGGGGCGTCATGTGCAAGTCTCTATCCATGACAATGGTCCAGACATCCCCTCCACCATCTTGTCACGCGTTTTCGATCCCTTCTTCACGACCAAGGAAGTGGGGAAAGGCACGGGCCTGGGACTGTCCATCTCCTACGGCATCGTGCAAGAACACGGTGGGCACATCTGGGTCGAAAGCCCGCCAGGCCAGGGTCCGACCATTTTCATCGCACTGCCGGCTCAGAACATTGAGGGCCAGTGGCTGTCACTGACCGAGATGGCAGAGGAAGCCGGAGAAACACCTCCCGCCGTGACCGTGGAACGGATGCTCATCGTTGACGACGAAGACGCGCTGCGGGACTTCCTGGCCACGGCCCTTTCAAGTAACTGTTGCCAGGTTGATACGGCTGGAAATGGTGTCGAAGCGCAGAAACTGCTGGCCGCCGAGGACTACGACATCATCATCACGGATGTGAAGATGCCCGGCATTGGCGGGGATGCCCTGTATCGTTGGCTTGCTTCCGAACGCCCGGCCCTGGCCGAGCGGACGGTGTTCATCACCGGTGATGTGGTGAGCCCGGAAACGAGGGCGTTCTTGGAACAGGCGGGCCGGCCCTATCTGGCCAAGCCGTTCACACTGGAGGACCTCCAAGCCCTAATGCGGGACGTGGGTTTGCCCTGTGAAGCTTGCCAACGATAAACTGCTGCCGGCCACCCTCCGTATTGCCCGCCGAGTCGGTTTGTTGATGGTGGGCGTGCAGCCGCTCAGGGGTTACCGGTTCTCCGAATAAGGGAGGGCAAAACTGAACGTGGCGCCCTTGCCCACCTCGCTTTGGACCCACACCTGTCCCCCATGGGCATCCACGACACTGCGCACGATCGCCAGGCCCAGCCCTGTCCCGCCGACCTGCCGGGAGCGAGCCTTGTCCGTTCGATAGAAGCGTTCGAAGATGTGGGGCAGGTCCTGTGGCGCGATGCCCGGTCCCGTATCGCCGATACTGACCACCGTCCAATGTCCATTGAGTGGAGGTGAGGCCGGCGCGTTGTTTGGCGCGCCATACTGAGCGCCAGCTTCTCGGAGGTCCGCGGCGTTGCCTTGCCGGACACGCACCAACACAGTCCCGCCCTGCGGGGTGAACTTGAGCGCGTTACCGACCAAATTCACCAGCACCCCGCGAATCTTGTCGGCATCCAGCAGCACCGGGTTGAGGCCGGGCGAGAAATCGGTGTTGAGGCGGACCTCTTTTTGCTGGGCCTGCGGTTCCAGACTGACGATCACGTCATCAACCAAATCCGGCACAGAGACCGGCACACGATGGAGGGCGACCAGCCCAGCATCGTAGCGCGAAAGGTCGAGGAGTTCATTCACCATCCGCGACAGGCGGTCGGTCTCGGCCTCGATCTCCTGCAGGAAGGGAACGGCGACCTCGGCATCGTCCTTTGCGCCATCGAGCAGGGCCTCCACACGCAGGCGAATCGTGGTCAAGGGCGTGCGCAGCTCGTGGGAGGCATTGGCCACAAACTCTTTCTGTTGGGCAATCATCTGGGCGATGCGGCCGGCCATGTGGTTGAAGGTGCGCCCCAACTGGCCCAACTCGTCGTCCGTTTGCACAACGATGCGCCGCTCCAGATCACCTTCAGCGATTTGGACTGCCGCTTCCGTCATCTCTTTGAGCGGTCGGATGATGCCACGGGCCAGCCACAGGCTAACGACCACCGTAACGAGTGCCGTGAGTAACGCAGCGATGCCCAGCGAAAGCCAATCTTGTTGGACCTGTTCGATCACCTCATCCCAGGGAACTGAGACCTGGACCGCACCGATGACATCCTGATCATGACGGATCGGTGCAGCAGCGATCAAGCGCAGATCGTCGCCGTACCCGGGCTCTACGCGAAGATTCTCGATGAAGCCTCCTTGCAGGCCCTGTGTTACCTCCGGCCAATTCTGGAGATCGGCATTTCCCGGCGAGAGGCCGGCGGTATCGGCCACCAGCCGACCGCTGACGTCGAACACCGTTACCCGGACGTCTTCTTCCAGGCGAAACGTCATCGCCAGAGCCTGCAGGGCACCGATCGACTCGGTGCCCTCAATATACTTCTCCATGTGCTCTTCCATGCCGCTGGCGACCAGTGCGGTTTCGGCCTGCAACTCCTTGCGTGCTTCCTCCTGGCGGCTGCGTTGCAGCAACAGGCCGGCGCGGCCAACGAGCAACCCCATACTGACGACGATCAATAGGAGATAAGTCGCCACCAGTCGCCTGCGTAGCCCGCGCCAGCGCGGCACGGCCCTGTTGGTACTGCTGACAAAGGCAAACATCGCTCCGCCTTCTTATGAAAACAAGTGTCGGCCACCCTCCGCGCTGGGCGACGGCCTGCCTGTTCAGGCAGGTGGCCTGCTTGCAGCAGGTAGGTCTGCTTGCAGCAGGTAGGTCTGCTTGCAGCAGGTAG
>CAZDTE010000038.1:0-10224 GCA_964508275.1 uncultured Ardenticatenales bacterium | reverse complement strand
CGCGTGGTAAGCCCACGACTGCGCGTGGTAAGCCCACGACTACGCGCGGGCCTACGTGGTGTCGGCGATCTCTTCGGGCGAGGCAAAGCGATACCCTACCCCGCGCACGGTCTGGATATAGCGTGGCTTGCTCGGGTTTTCCTCGATCTTCTCCCGCAGCCAGCGGATGTGCACATCCAGCGTCCGCGTATCCCCGACCCAGTCGGTATCCCACACCAAGTCAATGATCTCGTTACGCGGAATCACTCGCCCGGCCCGCTCCATGAGGACGCGCAAGAGGTCGTACTCCTTGCGGGTCAACTCGACTTCGCGATCGTCTCGCAACACGCGATGGCTGGCGATGTCCAGCGAGATCGACCCAACGGTCAACACCTCGTCCGTGCTGTCCGGCGCGTAACTCGCGCGACGCAGCGCGGCCCGGATCCGGGCCAGCAGCTCACGAAAACTGAACGGCTTCACCAGGTAATCGTCGGCGCCGATCTCCAGCCCGATGACGCGGTCCAGCTCCTCACCGCGTGCGGTGAGCATGATGATCGGCACAATGCTCTCCTGGCGAATGGTGCGACAAACCTCCAGTCCGTCAATGCCAGGCAGCATCAGGTCCAAGACGATTAGGTCGGGGCGCTCATCGCGTGCCTGCGCGATAGCTTCCGGGCCATCGTGGGCCACGACCACCTCGTAGCCCTCTTTCCGCAAGCTGTAGCGCAACGAGTCAACAATTAGCTTCTCATCATCAACGACCAGGATCTTTCTTGCATTCATGTTGGACACCTCGCGATCTGGCTGGGATTATCCTGACTGCATTATAACCCAGACGGGGCAGGAAGGCAACTTGCTCATCAGTACAGGGTTGTCCGTCAACGCATTGCGTTTGGGCGGGCGCTGCGCGCTCGTGGCGACTGTTTGACAAAATCCAGGGTTTGGGGTAAGCTACACTTGGTAGCAGATCGCGATCGTTTTCGCAAAGATGCCAACTCGGCGGCTTTGGGTATACGAGACGAAGATGGTTGTTTGCAGGACAGCCTAGAAGGGGGACAGTATGGTTGAGATGGACCCGGATCAGGTGTACGGTGCAGCCGAAGTTGCCGAGTATCTCAAATGTTCTCCTCGGCTCGTCTATCGCATGGCGGCCTCGGGAAAACTACCCAGCTTTCCCCTGGGCCGGTTGCGGCGCTTCCGAGGGAGAGACATCTTGCGCTTCATCGAGGCACAGAGTGGCGGCAGAACAGATGTTTCCTCGCCCGCTTATCAGGATTCGCCACCCCCAGGGGTCCGCTCCGACCAACTCTATTCCGTGGAGGAAGTAGCCGATCTCCTGCGCGTCGACGTGGCGGACGTGATAGCCTACACCAAGAGCGGGCGGTTGCCAGGCTTCCGGGTGGGCATGGCCTGGCGCTACTGGGGGCGCGACCTTCTCCGGCTGGGGCACGAACAGGAAGCCCTCGTGGAACAGGAACCGGAGCCAACAGACCACACTGAACCTGAAGGGTAGTAAGAAACTGTTCATGCAGCTAACGCACCTCGACGAGCAGGGCCGTGTTCGCATGGTAGATGTCGGCGCCAAACCGGACACCGTGCGTGTGGCCGTCGCTGCCGGTGAGATCGCCATGGCTCCGGCCACGTTCGCCCTCATACGGGCCGGCGAAATGAAAAAAGGGGATGTGCTTACTACAGCCCAACTGGCCGGTATCATGGCCGCCAAGCGCACCGCTGAACTGATCCCACTTTGTCATCCTCTTACCCTGACGCATCTGGATGTCCAGTTTTCCTTTCCCGACGAGGCAGATCGCAATCTGCCCGATTCCTGCACGATCGAGATCTGGGTCACTGTGGGCACAACCGGCAAGACCGGTGTGGAAATGGAAGCGCTGACCGCCGTCAGTGTGGCGGCCCTCACCATTTACGACATGGCCAAGGCGGTGGACCGCACCATGCGGATCGGGAACATTCGGCTGCTGGAAAAGCGTGGCGGCAGAAGTGGAGACGTTGTGTTGGCATGAAAGCGGCGGCTTGGCGTCCCCGGGTGTCAGGGAGGCATACACCTGATGCCTGGCACTGGACGCATGACACGTACTGACTACTGACAATGACTTGGCTCGATATCGTAATCCTGCTCGCTGTCCTGGGGTTCATGGGCCTTGGGTTCGCGCAAGGCCTCGTTCGCCGGCTGATCGACTTGGGCTCGCTCTACATTGGGGTCGTCGTGGCGGCGCTCTACGAGCCTCGCCTGTCGCGGGCGATGACAGCGCACCTGGGCCCTTCGGTTTCGCCGGGCCGAGAGGCGTTCATCTTTCTCATTCTGCTCATGGCTATCGTCGTGGGCCTTAACACCGTTGGCTACTTGGGCTACCGGAACACACGCCTGCCGATCTCTGGGACCATTGACCGCCTGAGCGGCCTAGCCGTCGGCATCCTAGCCAGCCTCTTGTGGGTCATGGTCGCGCTGCTCCTCATTAACTTCATCACCCAGACCCCGTGGCCTTCCTATGACCACATACGGCAAATCTTCTCCGATGCTTGGCGGGGCTCCCTGCTCGTCCCGGCCTTCGTGCGGGGCATGCCGCTAATTGGCAAGGCCGTGTCTCCGTGGCTGCCCACCGGCCTGCCCGTCATTTTCAGCATCCAATAAGTCCAGTATGTCCGATACCCTAAACGACCCCCGATCGGTCCAAACCCTGGAGTATCCTCTGGTTCTGGCTCGCTTGGCGGACTTCACCGCTTTCTCCGCCGGCCGGGACCTGGCCCTTGGGCTCACGCCTTCCTTTGACCCGCGTGCAGTAACCCGCCGACAGGAAGAGACCCGTGAGGCGCGTTGGCTTCTTTCAGCGCATCCGAGTACGCGCGTCGGCGGCGCCCATGACGTGAGGGCGCTGGTGAAGGATGCTGCCCTCACAGCCACGCTCATGCCGCCAGACTTGCTCGACCTGCGCGACACCTTGCGGTCTGCCGGCCGACTGCGGCGATCTGTCTTGCGGGCACGCTCGACCTGTCCGCACCTGGCCGCCTGTGCCGAGCGTATCGAGCCGTGTCAGGCTCTGGCCGACGAGATCGAACGCTGCCTGGACGACCGCGGTGCGATCAGGGACGACGCTTCGCGCAGGCTGGCCGAGACCCGCGCCGAGCTGTCCCAAAGCCGCGATCATCTGCGGGCCAGGCTGGAACAGTTGATCCGCTCGCCGGGGAACCTTCAGTACCTCCAGGAACCGCTGATCACCCAACGTGGTGGGCGCTATGTCATTCCGCTGAAGGCAGAATACAAGGGTCGTATCCCGGGCGTCGTCCACGATCAGTCGGCCAGCGGGGCCACCCTGTTCATCGAACCGCTGGCCACGCTGGAGATCAACAATCGCTGCCGCCAACTGGAGATCGCCGAGCGGCACGAGGAGGAACGTATCCTACGGTCCCTCACGGAACTGGTCGCCGGGCAGGGCGACGAAATCGTCTGGACGGTGGAAGCCCTGGCCGAACTCGATCTGGCGTTCGCCAAGGCCGAGTACGCCGAGGCCGTGCACGCCGTGCAGCCGGAGATTGGCGATACCCCATCCTTTGACCTGCAAGACGCCCGGCACCCGCTGCTCGATCCGGACACGGTGGTGCCCGTGAGCGTTCGTGCCGGCGATGACTTTTCTATCCTGGTTATCACCGGCCCGAACACGGGCGGGAAGACCGTAACGCTGAAGACCGTTGGCCTCCTGGCGTTGATGGCCCAGGCCGGGCTGCACATTCCGGCGGCCGAGGGATCGCGCCTGGCTGTCTTCTCCGGCATCTTCGCCGACATCGGGGATGAACAGTCCATCGAGCAAAGCCTCTCCACCTTCTCCGGCCACCTGCACAATATTGTGCGCATCCTGGCGAAGGCGGATGAGCGATCACTGGTGCTCCTCGATGAACTGGGAGCGGGCACCGATCCGGTGGAGGGGGCGGCGTTGGCCCGCGCCCTGCTCGACCACTTGCTTCGCCGGCGCATCCGAGCCCTTGTTGCCACCCACTACTCGGAACTGAAGGTTTTCGCCCAGGTCACCCCCGGCGTGACCAACGCGTCGCTGGCTTTTGACCTGGAGACGCTCTCCCCAACGTACCGGCTCACGATCGGGCTGCCGGGTCGCAGTAGCGCCCTGGCCATCGCCGAACGGCTGGGGCTGGATCCGTCTATCATTGCCGAGGCCCAGCAAGCGGTCGCGCCGGAGAACATGGAGCTGGACGAGATGATCTCTACCATCCGGCAGGCCAAGGACGAGGCGAATTCGGCGAGGGAGGTCGCCGCAGCGACCCGGGCGAGAGCCGCAGCGCTGGAACAGGAGTGGCGCGCGCGATTGAACGAGATCGAAGCGGAGCGGCGGCACATTCACAACGAGGCCCGCGAGCAGGCCCGGGCCGAGTTGGAGATGGTGCGCAAACAGCTCAGCGCCCTGGTTCGCCGGGCCGAAGCGTTGGGGAGACCCGCGCCAGAAGTGCTGACGGTCCGCCAAGAAGCAGAAGCGCTAGACGAAACCGTACAGCCTCTCCCTGACCTGCCGCCGCTGTCGCCACCCCCACCTGGTCCGCTGCAAGGCCCACCGGAGGTCGGGGACACGGTGTGGGTGAGCAGCCTGGATCGCGTGGCGGAGGTCGTGGCGGTCGCTGTCGGCGAAGTCGAAGTGCAGGCCGGCGCCTTTCGTATTCGTGTGCCGCCGGAGCAAGTCACCCTGCGAGCAAAGGCTGGGTCCGGTCGGCCGGCGATTCCAACCCAGGTTGAGCAGGTCGCGCGCCCCACCCCGACCCACGAACTGGACCTGCGCGGCGATACGGCAGAAACGGCGCTATTCCGGCTCGACAAATACCTGGACGACGCCTACCTGGCCGGCTTGCCGAGTGTGCGCATCATCCATGGCAAAGGCACCGGCGTGCTACGCCAGGTCACGCGGGAGGAACTGGCCAAACACCCCTTGGTGGCGGATCTGCGACCGGGCGACCGACACGAGGGGGGGAACGGTGTGACCGTTGTGGAGATGGTAGCAGGAGGGTGAGCGAGCAAGCTTATCACCTGGAGTCTGGCAAAGGTTCCATTTGCAGCTTAAGGCTTTTCCAGAGAAATAAACCTGCCAGAAAGATATCACGAAGCCTGTTAGCATTCGCGAAATGTCTTCAAACGAGGTGGAAAAGCCCAAGGAACTCCCTTGTGGATTGCTTTTGCGATCTATTGCGGGCCGCATCGAGAATCTGTTTGGGAGAACTATTTGCGTAAGCGTTCAGGGACTACCCTGGAAACACCTGCTTAAATCTCTATCTTGCCACGGATTGCACGGATTAACACGGAAAAAACAAGAAACGCCAGTGTACAGTTAGCACGTAACACGCAAGCCATATCAATTCAACAGGAGGTTCTTCCATGACCATTATCGAAGATGTTTGGGCCCGAGAGATTCTCGACTCGCGGGGCAATCCGACGATCGAGGTTGACGTGACGCTGACGTACGGCCCTCAGGGGCGCGCTCAGGTCCCGTCCGGGGCTTCGACCGGCACACACGAAGCCCTAGAACTCCGGGACAAGGACTCTGACCGCTATGGCGGCAAGGGTGTCCTCACGGCGGTGGCGAATGTCAATGAGCGCATCGCCTTGGAAGTGGTCGGTCTGGATGCTCTCGACCAGAGGGGTATTGACGAGCTGCTCATCGCGTTGGATGGCACCCCGAACAAAAGCGTCCTGGGGGCCAACGCCATGTTGGGCGTGTCGCTGGCTGTGGCCCGAGCCGCTGCCCGGTCCCAGGGCCTACCCTTCTACCGGTACTTGGGAGGTGTTGGCGTCCACCTGCTCCCTGTGCCGATGATGAACATCCTGAATGGGGGAAAGCACGCGGCGAACAGCACCGACCTGCAGGAATTCATGATCATGCCTTTGGGTGCGGACACCTTCGCCGAAGCCTTGCGTTGGGGATCGGAGACCTACCATACCCTGAAGAGGGTATTGAAAAAGCAGGGGCACAACACCAACGTGGGGGATGAGGGGGGGTTCGCGCCGTCTCTGGGTTCAAATGCTGAGGCGGTGGAGGTGATCATCGAGGCGATCACGGCGGCCGGCTACGAACCTGGCAAGGACATCTTCATTGCGCTAGACCCGGCGGCCAGCGAGATCTACGAAAACGGTGAGTATGTGTTGGCCCGCGAGGGTCGCCGGCTCAGCAGTGCCGAGATGGTCGATTTCTACGCCGACTGGGTGGAGAAATACCCCATCATTTCCATCGAGGATGGCCTAGCCGAGGACGATTGGGAAGGGTTCCGCTTGCTGACCGAGCGCGTGGGGGATCGCGTCCAGATCGTTGGCGACGACATCTTCGTCACCAATGTGGAGCACATCGGGCGAGGAATCGAGGAGGGAACAGCCAACTCCGTGCTCATCAAGTTGAACCAGATCGGTACGCTGACGGAGACGATAGCGGCAGTGGAGATGGCCAAGCGGGCCGGCTGGACGGCCGTGATTTCCCATCGCAGTGGTGAGACAGAGGACACCACGATCTCCGATTTCGCTGTGGCGATGGGCACCGGCCAACTCAAGACCGGCGCACCGTGCCGGGTGGACCGGGTCGCCAAGTACAACCGGCTGTTGCGCATCGAGGAAGAGCTGGAAGAAGCAGCGCTTTATCCGGGGCTGGCGACGTTCTATAACCTGTAGAGCAAGTATCTGCTCGATATTTCGGGGTGAGCCTGTCTGCTACAGGCAGGCAGAACGTCATGCCCCCCCTAACCCCCCAGAATTGGGGGGAATGTGCTCCCCCAAAATTGGGGGCCTGGGGGCGTTCCCCAAGTTGTTGAGATGATGCTAGAGCAACTTCCAAGAAGCTGCGGGCCGGCAGTTTCCTCAGTTTTCCCATCCCCCCGCCCCGGCCTCCTCAGTTCCCCAAAGGTGGGGAGTTAGGGGAGCGGGGGGAGTTGTGTTCCCCGAAATATCGAGAAAGCACCTGCACCACTCCATCAACGAGAATCCGCTATGTTTCGTCCTTTCCGCCCAGCGAAGGGAAGTCGCAGGCTCCGTTTGTCACCAAACAGGACGCTCATTCATCCAGGATATGCTCCAGTTGTGGGCCTTCGGGAGTGTCGGATACGCGCCAGCCGCGTGCGGCGATCTCGGTGCGCAGGCGGTCGGCCACGTCCCAGGCCTTTCGACCACGTGCATCCTCGCGTTGCTCTACCATGCGAATGGTGTCCGCGGGAGGGATTTCCGATTCCCTCCTCCTGGCCTGTGCCTCGTGAATCAGAGTGAACACCTGAGGGGGAACATCTTCCACAGAGGCAGGCGATAGCTGGGGCGTCCCCAGCCGATCCAGCGGGAATGCGCGACCGGCCGGAATCGTCTCCTGGCGGTCGGCCTGCAGGATGGTCACCGTGCCGATGCCGTGAACGTGGCCCTCACCGGCAGCCAGATCGATGGTCAGAGTCGTGTGCTCGTCAATGCCGAGGATGGGAACATCGACCGGTAGCAGGCGTCGCAGGGCATCTAAGCGCTGTTGGCCAACAAAGCAGCGGCTGGTGTCCAGGTCATCGCCGCCCTCCGTGTTGTTCCAGTGCGGCACAAAGGCGATCGGGAGGTTATAAGGGCCCAGGATGTCGAGCCCTTCATGCCAGTGGAGGTCTTCCCCCACTTTGTAGATTTCGTACACTGGCAGCACAAAAGTGCCCGCGGCAACCACGGCTGCGCTGGCCAAGACAACGGCACTACCCATCCGATGGCGAGCTAACAGGATTTGCCAGGCGAGGCTGGCCCTCAGATGGCGCACGGCGTAGGTAGGGCTGCCCGGTCCGGCAAAAAGCACATTGCTGGTGAGCATCGGTTCGAGGATGGCCAAATTGTCCGGACTGAAGTGGGGCCCGGCGCGGTGACGCGCCGGAATCGTAATGACGTCGGGTTTGTAGTTCTGCAGCCGATGGCGGATGAACTCGGCGATTCGACCAGCGACACGGGCAGCGTTCGGCTGGAACCCGGCCGGTGTCTCCAGGATGGAGACGCGGACGGGTCTCCGTGTCCGGGCAAAGACGGAGTCCCACGTTTTGCGTCCGGTGTCCGAAGTTTCTCCCGAACCGAGCAGGACAAGGGGGCCAGGTGTATCAATTATCATTCAGACCTCGTATCGTCTCGAGAAAGCGGAGTGCATGGATGCGGGCGGCACAGGGGGTTGCCCCTAAGCCATGAACCGCAGGCTGATGCGGTCAATACGGTGCCCGTCTACGGCTTCCACCTGTAGGCGGGCACCGTTCGCTTCCACAACGTCCCCTTCTTGGGCCATGCGGTCCAATCGTCCGAGCATGTAGCCGGCGATAGTATCATAATTGGGATCGTGAATGGCCAGGCCAAACAACTCATTGAACTCGGTAATCGTCAGCAGGCCGCTGAGGATCACGGTGCCATCCGCAAGACGCTGATACCCGGGTTCACCGGTGTCGAACTCCCCGCGCACGTCCCCGACGATTTCTTCTAACAGGTCTTCCAGCGTGACGAAACCTGCCGTCCCCCCGAACTCATCGATCAGCACGGCGGCATGTGCCCGATTCTGACGGAAGGCTGCCAGCAGATCGTCCACTTGCACCGTCTCCGGAAGGAGTAGGGCCGGGCGCATCAAGTCATTCGCGCGCAGTTCGTTCCGTCCCTCGCGCACCACCTTAAACAGGTCCTTGGTGTGCACAATGCCGATGATGTGATCCAGGTCATCCTGGAAGACGGGGAACTTGGTGTAGGGGTGTTCAACGGCCAGGTCAAGTAGCCGCTCAGTGGTCGTGTCTCTCCTGATGGAAACCATCTCTGTGCGCGGGACCATGATCTGGCGAGCCAATAGGTTCCGAAAATCGAACACGGCGTGAAGCATTTGTCGCTCACGCTCTTGCAGCACCCCGTCGCGCTGGCTCTGCATGACGATCTGCTTCAGATCCTCCACCGAGAAGATGCTGTTGTGGCCCGGTACCGGTTCGATGCCAATCAGGCGCAGAACCGCCGCCGACAACGCGTCCAGAAGCCTGATGAAGGGGTGAAGCACACGTAGGAACCCGCTCATGGGCCTGGCCGCCAGCAGGACAAAGTGCTCTGGATAGCGGATCGTCGCACTCTTGGGGACCTGCTCCCCCAGGACAACGTGCAGCGTGGTAATGATCGCGAGCGAAATCAACAGTGGGAGGCTGGCGGCGACGGTCGTTGTCATGAACGGAGGAAGGGTGTGCAAATAGGGTTCGATGACGGCGGCGATCGTTTGTTCACCCAGGGCGCCCAGGGCCAGGCTGGAAATCGTTATTCCGAGTTGGGCGCCGGCAATCAAGAAGTCGGGGTCATCGACCCACTGCTCCACAATGCGAGCCCTGGCGTCGCCATCAAGCGCCTTCTGACGAATACGGGCCCTTTGCACGGCAACCACAGCAAACTCAACGGCCACGAAGAAGCCGTTGATCACGATCAGCAAGGCGACGAGCGTGAACTTCAGGAATAGAGTCATCGGATGTGATTGTAGCACAACTTGCGGGGGGCGTCAATATCAGCCCGCTATGTCCGATTGCGCAAATGGCCATCCTGTGCTATGATTCCTCCCGTGATCAGCCGGGTACGCCCGGCGTGGTGACCAAGGAAGGGAGGATGACGCGATGACAACGAGCGGCAACCGTTCCGTCAATCCCACGTTTGAGCCGCGCTACTATACCGTGAGTGACATCGAAGGCAAAGAGATCGCCGAGGGTGTCGCGATTCGTATCTTCAGCGGCAAGGCGATGACCATGAGTCACGTGACGATCGCCCCTCACGCGCTGGTCCCGACACACACGCATCCCCATGAACAATTGGGCCTGGTGCTGGAAGGGGATCTCGAATTCTGGATCAACGAGGATCGTCGCCGGCTGCGGAGCGGCGATGCGTACCGGATTCCGCCCCATGTGCCGCACGGCGCAAAGGGAGGGGTTGACGACTGTGTGGTGCTCGACGTCTTCTCGCCGGTGCGAGAGGAGTACGAAGCGCTGTACGACATCGAATGAGTGACACCGCTGCGCGGCACCAGGAATCGAAAATGCGTGGCGTGTGAGGATGTGAAACGTGATGCGTATTGCGTGTTACGAGGTCTATTCGCCAGGTCGCTCAACCGCCGATTCGTCGGTTGGCTCGGCGAGGAGGCTTTTGCCACCAGTCACCTGACTACTGACATCTGGTCACTTTTTTTCCAACAGAAAGTATCTTTTCAAAAAATGGGGGCAAACCATAGGGTGCAACAGAAATCAGCC
>CAZDTE010000037.1:0-23643 GCA_964508275.1 uncultured Ardenticatenales bacterium | reverse complement strand
GGCCTAACCCCCCAACTTTGGGGGTAATGTGCTCCCCCAGAATTGGGGGCCGGGGGGCGTTCCCCAAGATATTGAGATGATACCGTGGTCCCTTGAAATGCCCGTCGGAACGGAACGGTTCAGCCGGGCGAGGCGCGCCCTCTGCGACAAAGCCATCCCCACAGGAAAAAGCAAGAGCCCCGACAACGGTTGTCGAGGCTCTTACTTTGCTATTGATGGACAATCGGTTTCGGCTTAGGTGCTTGATAGACCGCTGGTTATTGCACTGAACACACTGCCGATCTGCGGGCCAAGCAGTGCCAGAATGGCGATAACGACTACCGCAACCAGCACCAGGATCAACGCGTATTCTACCAGACCTTGCCCTTCCTCTTGGGGGAGATACAACATTTCTTGTCACCTCCTTCCTGTGTGGATTTATGAGGGCTCCTGAATAATGGTGTGAGGAAAGCCCTCCTTGTTCCGACTTTGCATGTCTGCCAATCTTTCGATTGCGCCTATATTATATGACAATATTGTCATTGGGTCAATAGGATGGTGGTACCACTGGTGAAAAGACTTTGGTTCTGGCGGGAAAAGAGGGTTTCTGGCAGCGGAACGGCGCTTCACAGGGTAGCGCTCCCATCGTCCGCAGGACGGGTGTCGTGATGTGCCCTTGCCGTGGACAACGGCCCGGAGGGGTCGGGGCCGTTCGCCGGCTAATCGTCCATCTCGATGCGCACCTGCGTCCCGTGTCCGGGGCTGCTCTGGAACTGGACTCGGCCGCCCAGCATTTCTACGCGTTGGCGAATGGAGGCCAGGCCGAGCGTCTTATGGGCCCGTGACTGCGCCAGGGCCTCCGCCACGTCAAACCCTTTGCCGTTGTCCTCCACAGAAGCTACCACTCCGGCCCCTTGCAGGTCCAGCGCAATCTGGATCTGTGTAGGGTCAGCATGGAGGTTGGCATTAACGAGTAGTTCCTGGATGGCCCGAAACAAGGTGATTTCCGTGTCGGGTGGCAGGCGACGCTCATTCCCCAGAACGCGTAAGCTGGTCGAGATACCGGTCTTCATTTCGAAGTTCTCGATGTGGCGGCGCAGCGTCGGCGTAAGTCCCAGATCGTCGAGCATCATGGGGCGCAGGTCAAAGATAAAGTCGCGGATTTTCTGGAACGTACTGTTCGCGGCTGCCTTCAGGTCCACAAGTTCGGCACGAGCTTGGGCCGGGTCACTGTCAAACAGCCGTTCGCAGATCTCGGCCTGCAGCACAAGGTTCGTAAGGGACTGAGCCGGCCCATCATGCACCTGGCGGGCCAGGCGTTTGCGCTCTTCTTCCTGGGCATCAATGATCAGGTGTGCGGCCTGCTGATCCGTCGCCGCCGGTGCGCTATCGTCGGGAATGTTGAGCTTGCCGGGCAAGTGTTGCTCCAGATCAACAAAACGAAGGAGGCACTGCGCGTAACGCTCCAGACTGCGTTGCTTGTTACGCAGTTGCTCCACCTGGCTGCGCATCATGAAGAGCCGCATCTGCGTTTCCTGAGCGTTCTGGTACAGGGTGCGGATGTCTTCACGAGGGTAGGTGTCCAGATTGATTTCCATCTGGTGCACTTTGTTTGTCGTCTGCACGTTGCGCTGCGATAGTCGCTCTACCTCGCCGGCACTTTGGCGAATGAGCACGTCTATCTCGCGCAGTTCGTTCTGCACCTGTTCTTGTTCGTGGGCACTCTCCCGGATCAGCTCTTCGAGCCGTTGGAGGAGATCGCTTGTCTTGCTGTCACTCATCTTTGGTCGTGCCTCCGCGTGGCGGCAAGTTCTTGGTGTCTTGCAAACGGATCCAACCATGCCGCAGGGCGTAGACGGCTGCCTGAGTACGATCGTTGACGGCCAGTTTACGAAGGATTGAGGTCATGTGGTTCTTCACGGTCTGCCGGCTTATCCCCAGCGCGTAGGCAACCTCCTTGTTGCTGAAGCCACGCGTGATGTACTGGAGGATCTCCATCTCTCGTGGGGAAAGAGGGATGAACATCTCGTCCGCGAAATCGGCGTCCAGGGCCATCTTCTCGAACTGGTTCAGCAACCAGGTTGCCATTTGCGGCTCTCCCAGCACGCGGTCGTTGATCACGTAGTGCCCTTGGGCGACTTCACGGATTGCCTTCACCAGGTTGTCTGGAGTCACGTCTTTGGGGAAATAGGCCGATGCACCTGCGCGTATGGAGTGGAAAAGCTGTTCTTCGTCGTGATAAGCCGTCAGAACGATGAGGGCCGTTTCCGGAAGACTCTCTTTGACCTGGCGACACACCTGCAGTCCATTCAGGGACGGAAGGTTCACGTCCACGATCATTACCTTGGGCCGCAGGTCGTGTGCAGACTGCACCGCTTGCTGACCATCTGCCACCTCGGCAATGATCTCGATGTCCTCCTCGATTTCTAGCGTACGGCGTAGCCCCTGCCTGAACAAGGGATGGTCATCAACCAGGAGTGTCCGAATCTTTTCCACGGTGGCCAACCTTTCTCCTCATGCAGCCTGGTCATCCTCAACAGCGTAGGGGATTTCCAGCGTAATACGCATCCCGCCAGCTGCCCGATCGAAAACGTGCAGTTCACCACCCACCAGTTCTGCCCGGTTGCGCATGCTCAGCCATCCTGTGCGCGGCACTTGCGCGGCGTCGCGGCCTTCTCGAAACCCTTTGCCATCATCTTCGACGATCAGCGTTACCGAGTCGGTGCCGTTCACGAGCCGCAGAGACACATGGCCAGCCTGGGCGTGCTTTTGGGTGTTTCGCAACGATTCTTGTACGATGCGAAACAGAACGATCTCCAACGTGGGAGGAAGTCTTTCGGAAAGCGGATCGAAGTGCCAGTCAACCGTAATGCCTGTGCTCTCCTGAAACGTCTGGGCATAACGGCGTAGCACCGGTTCCAGCCCGACCTCCTCGAGCAGGGAGGGTTGCAGGCCAAACACCATCTGCTGAAGCTCGCCCAGCCCTTGCTGGAGTTCGTCCAGCAGGGCGTCAAGGCCTTGTTCCGCCGCCTCCAAATCGGTCCGCAACAGTTGTTTTGCTGACCGCAGTTCAAAGATGGCGTTGGCGAGCAGTTGCCCCGGGCCACTGCTGATCTGTTGCGCCAGCCGGCGGTACTCGTTTTCGAGGGCCTGAACAGTTGGGGCCAGGCCCTGCGGTATCTCTTCTGCTGCTGTGTTCACGATCACTTCCTGCCAAATGTAGCACGCACACGACCGCATACGACGCGCATACAGCACCACGCACACGGCCGCACCATCTCATGTTCCTGCACCCCAGTATACCATAGCCATGCCCTGATCGTCAAGCCCGCGTCCACGCGCATTTGACAAACCGGGCCCCTTTGCATATAATTGGATTGTATCGCGGGTGTAGCTCAGTTGGCAGAGCACTGGCTTCCCAAGCCAGGTGTCGTGGGTTCGAATCCCATCACCCGCTCTCGTCGCTCTCGCGCGGAAGCGAGGAAAGCTCCTCATGAACGTGTCAGGCAGTTGCGTCGCCGGTGCCGAAACGAGCGGATGTTGTAATGCCAACTGTCAAGGATATTCCCGGCCCTCATCGCTTCTTCTTCTGCAGTTTCGACTGCAACGAGCCCATACATGTGCATGTCCAACAGGATAGAATGGCCTGCAAGTTCTGGCTCGAACCTATCGTGTTGAGCAGAAACCACCGTTTTTCTCCGAGGGAGCTGAGCCAGATTCGTAGAATGATTCAAGATAACCTGGATAAGATTGTTGAGGCGTGGCATGAACACTGTGGTTAGGGTGGAAGTGCAAATCCAAGACATTCGTGTTACCGACGACACCATTACGGCCCTTCTCACCGACGGACGTACCATCAGTGTGCCTCTGGCCTGGTCATGGCGATTGTCGGAGGCAACACCTGAACAGCGTGCGAATTTCGAGATTGTCGGCGACGGCGAAGGGGTGCATTGGCCCGGTATTGATGAGGACATCAGCGCCGAAGGTATGCTGTACGGTGTTCCTGCGCCACGACCAACGTCGGCTCATGCAGTTCAGCCGGCGCTCGCCTCGGCGTAGGCCGGCAACAAGGGCACCAGGCATTTCGTCAGCCGCTATGGCAAGCCAGGTGTCGTGGGTTCGAATCCCATCAATGGGCGAATGTCCCCTGACCGGCCCATCGACGAACTCGCGAATGAGCGAATAGGTCACGCAACACGCAGTACGCTCCACGCTTTCTCGCCCCTGGTGGCGAGTTGCCACTAACTGCGACTGTTTTGTGAACGCGCTACACCCACACCCCGATCAACTGCGCTAACGGAAGCGCGGCGCCGGGCAGCGAGCCCGAGTAGCGCGCGTAGACCGCAGCCCACAGCGGAATCAGACCCAGCGCGGCCAGCAGCGCCAACAGCCCCAAGAAGATGGCCAGCCAGTCAACCCCGCCTGCAACCGGTTCGGCCCGCCGGACCGGCAATGGCCGCGCGCCGGAAGGGGCGATAGTGCGGGGCGGGAGTGCCGACACCTGGCCCCGTGGCCGTGCGGGAACGCTCTCCTGACGAGGAATTGGCCGCGCCGTCGTCCGGGTGGCGCGGGCGGGAGGCAGAGCAGCCCCCGGTGATGCGCGCGGCGGCGCAGTCGCCGGCCGGACCGCTGGGCGGGGGCCCGTCACCTCCTGACCGAGGCGCATGTAGCCGGCCAGAGCCTGGGCAAAACTGTTGCCGTCCACGAAGCGCTGCGCGGGGTCCTTCTCCAACGCCTTGCCAACCAGGAACACCACGCCACGCGGCACGCGGGGATTGAACTGGTGGATCGGGGGAGGCGGAGCCTGGATGTGCTGCAAGGCGATGGCCACGTTATCGTCCCCTTCGAAGGGCACGCGACCGGTGAGCATCTCGTACAGGATCACGCCGATGCCGTACACGTCTGAAGCAAAGGTGGCTTGCTGCCCACTGGCCTGCTCCGGGGAGAGGTACTGGCTGGTGCCCCAGACGATGCCCGGCTCTGTCGTGCCGGCGGCGGACAGCGCGCGCGCGATTCCGAAGTCGGCCACTTTCGCCACATCCTGGGCAGCCAACAACACGTTCTGTGGTTTCAGGTCACGATGCACGATCCCCTTGTCGTGGGCGTGCCCGACCCCCAGGCAGATTTGGCGGGCTATGTCCAGGGCACGGTGTACCAGCAAGGGAGCCTCGGCCTGTATCGTCTCTTTCAGGTCATGGCCGGCCACCTGCTCCATCACGATGTAGTAGCGACCAGCGTCGTGACCTACGTCGTAGACGGCCACAATATTCGGATGGCTGAGTACGGCGATGGCTTGAGCTTCGTTGAGGAAGCGAGCCAGGAACGCTTCGTCCCCGCTGTACTGGGCGCGCAGCACCTTGATGGCCACCTTTCTCCCCAGCCGCAAGTCATCGCCCTGGAAGACCTCAGCCATGCCGCCCTGTCCGAGCAGCGGGCCCAGGCGGTAGCGACGGCTGATGATGGTCGGTGGCGGCATGTCAGAATCCCCTATCCGTTGAACCGGTTCATGGCCTTGTCAATCCCCTCCAGCAGCCATGCCTCGATCGCACCGGCGGCACGCTCCCGCATGACGGCGGCCTCGGGCTCCTCGGCGCGAGTGAAGTCGCGCAACACATAGGCCGCCGGGTCCATCCGTCCGGGTGGTCGCCCGATACCCATCCGCAGCCGTGCGAAGTCGTTCGTGCCGAGCGACTGGATGATTGAGCGCAGCCCTTTCTGTCCGCCATGTCCCCCGCTCGGCCGCAGGCGCAGCACACCGAGCGCCAGGTCCAGATCATCCAGGACGACGAGCAGTCGAGAGACGTCAACCTTTCGCCTGCTCACCACGGCGCTCACGGCCCGCCCGCTCAGGTTCATGTACGTCAGCGGCTTCGCCAACAGCACCGGGTGGCCGGCGATCTGGCCGCGAGTCAGGCGCGCGTGGTGTTGGCGCTGATCGAAGCGCAGGCCATGCCGTGCGGCCAGGAGGTCTAACGTCTGGAACCCCACGTTGTGGCGGTTGCTCACATACTCTGGCCCTGGATTGCCAAGGCCCACGATTAGGGCTATCTGCTCTTCAGCGTCTCGTCCGGGTCGCAGTAGTCGCCGGATCAGCGAAGAATCCACGGCAGAATCCGGCGCAACACCTGAAGAATCCCGAGCAAGAGGAAGATCCCCAGCGTGATCGCTGCGCCATAGCAGAAGGCGTTCCCCAGTCCCGCAATGTTCACCGACGGGACTACGTTCGGGATGCTGGGACCTGATGTGCCGCGCGTGGGGACCAACACCAGGGCAGGCGTCGGTGTTGCAGGCTCGGTTGGACGCGCGACGCTCACGGTGGGCGTCGTAGGGATGATCAGCGTGGCCAGCGGGGTGAGCGTCGGCAGAGGCGTCAGCGTTCCTTCCACTGTGGGCGTTAGCGGCGGGCCCAAATTGGCGATCGTGATCGAACGGACAAACACCTCCGTGTAGTTGGCATCGCGCCCGACTACCCGCAGCCGCAGGTCATAAGCCCCATCGGGAATCAGGTTGGTGTTCCAGGCGGCCAGTTGGCCGTCCAGCACCTGGCGTTCCTGTAACGTCAGTAAGTTCCAGTTCTCTCCTGGTCTGTCCGTGGAAGACCAGGCCAACTCGTACTTCCAGAAATCGGGGTGCATCGCCGTGCCCCGAATGCTGATCGTGCCCTGCACGGTGTCCCCGGATTGCGGAGAGGTGATCTCTGCACGTACTGCCTGCCCGGCCGGAGCGGCCACAGCGACGTGCAACAGGCCATTTTGCAGAGCAGCGGCCCAGAACGCAATGGCAAGCAACGCGCAAAACGTGACGCGTGCGGCGTGCTGCATAAGTCGTGAAAGGCGATGTGTGATTTGTGCTGGGTTTTGCATGTAAGGGAACTCCAAGAAAATAGTTCTCCCAAACAGATTCTCGATGCAACCCACAATAGATCGAAAAAGCAATCTACAGGGGAGCTCCTTGGGCTTTTCCACCTCGTTTGAAGACATTTCGCGAATTCTAACAGGCTTCGTTACTGCTCAGGCAGGCCCCCCTAACCCCCCAACTCTGGGGGGAAATCGCTCTGCTCCCCCCAGGATTGGGGGGCTGGGGAGGCTTCCGACCGCTGCTGAGGCCATTATCGCTGCTTGGCTGAGCAGTAACCAGGCTTTGTGATATCTTTCTGGCAGGTTTATTTCTCGGGAAAAGCCTAACCCCCGAGGCTGTTCTGAGAATAGCGCAGCCGCGCTCATGGTGGCTGCTGAGGAGATAGTGTATCACAAAACCGGACGGATGACAAGTAAGGTTTGTCTCGCCGTGCGAACCGTGGTACAATCTGGGCGATGGCCGATTGCTGCAATTGGATACCCATCCACCTGATAGCTGGTGACTGATGACTGATAGATCACCGCGTCGCCCGTTTGGCCTGGGGGCACTCCTGCTCATCGCCTTTGCGCTGCAAACGGCGGCCTTGAACCGGCAGAGTCTCTGGTACGACGAGGGCTTCAGCGTCTACCTCTCTGGCCAGAGCCTGGCCAACATAACGACCCGGACGGCGGCGGACATTCATCCGCCGCTCTATTACTACCTGCTGCATTTCTGGCAGGCCAGCACCGGGACCGGCGAGTTTTCGTTGCGCCTGGTCTCGGTGTTCTTTGCGCTGTTGTGTGTGGCCCTGTCGTACGCGCTCGGCACACGACTCTTCGACCGGCGGGTGGGGCACGTCACCGCGGTCATCACGGTGGTCTCCCCCCTCTATCTCTGGTACGGGCGAGATGCGCGCATGTACACGATGGTCACGGCGTTCGGTATCGCTTCGTCCTATCTCCTCCTGCGACTCCTGGCCGGCGATGCGCACCGTCTCGCCTGGTTCGGGTATGTGGTGGCGGCGGTGGCCGCCACCTACGCCCACTTCTACGCCCTGTTCCTGCTTGCCTTCCAGGTCCTGTACACGATCGTGTACGCCTTCCGCCGGCCGGCAAGCCGGCAACATGTTCTGGCGCGCGTCGGAGCAGCGCAGGCCCTCGCGCTGGTCGCCTTCCTCCCGTGGAGCGGGTTTGCCTGGACACGCCTCGGTGCCGATGTGAGCTATTGGCCAGGAACGCTGCCGCTGACACGCGTGTTGCGGGACACCCTGATCGCCTACGCCACCGGCCACACCGTCACCGCTGACCTGGCTGCCGGAATCGCTGCCGGCTATCTCCTGCTGTTCGCCGGTAGTTTCCTGCTCATCGGGCGCCGCTGGCCCAAAGCAAGAGACGGCGCGGGCATCTTCTTGGCGCTGTACCTGCTTGTCCCCCCGGCGCTCCTGTTCCTCATCTCCTACGGTCGCCCGAAGTGGCACCCCCGCTATCTGATGCTCGCCTCGCCACCGTTCTTGCTCGCTCTGGCCGCGGGAGTCGTGGCCCTCTGGTCGCCACCAACGCGCCACTCCTTGCCGAGCCGGCGCGCCCTAGGCCGGGGAGCGGCGATCTTGGCGGTCTCTTTCCTGTTGGCCACAGCTGCCTTCGCCGACGTGAACCTTTTCCGGGACGCGCGCTTCACCAAGGATGACTGGCGCAGCCTGGCGACGTACATCACCCGCCACAAACAGCCGAACGAAGTCGTGTTGCTGGTCTCCGGACACACCTTTCCCGTGTTCACTTACTACTACCCGGCCGCTGACTGGGTCCCGCTGCCGGATGCCCCCACCCTTTCCACGCGTCACGTCTTGGGGTTCGACGTGGCCGATGACCTGAACCGGGCCCTGGCCGGAAAACGTGGTGCATGGCTGGTGCTCTGGGAGGAGGATGTGGCCGATCCCAACGGCCTCGTGCCGCTGATGCTCTCCGCCGAGGGCCGAGAACTGCCGGTCCCACCGGCTTTCTGGGGGTTGGGCCTACGCCATTTCCGGCTTGCGCCGGACGCCCATTTCTCGGCAGCGCCTCCGGTACAACGTGAGGTGCACGCAAACTTTGGCGACGCGCTGCACCTGCTCGGTTATCGCCTCCCCGACAACCCCTCGCCCGCCGATCGGGGGGCCGAGCTCACGCTGTTTTGGCAAGCCCCGCACCCGCTGACTGAAGACCTCCGGTTGGCGCTCCGCGTGCGGGATGAGGCTGGCATTCTCTGGGGTCAACTGGACCGCCGGCCCGCCGACTACGTCTACCCGACCGATCGGTGGGTCGCCGGGCAGACGGTCCCCGGCCACTACCAGATCCCGCTGCTGCCGGGCACGCCGCCGGGAGAGTACTGGCTTGACGTGGGCGTGTATGCCGAAGGCAGGCCGGAAGGGCTGGACGTGCTCGACGCCGCGGGCGCAGCGCAGGGCAAGACGGTGCGCATCGGGCCGATTCCCATCGCCCGGCCAGATCGACCGCCCGAACCCGTGGCCCTCCAACTGGCCAACCCGCTCGACGTGCCACTGGCGGGTGGGTTGATCCTGCTGGGCAGCACTCTCCCTGGATCACCGGTCATTCCCGGCGACCAGGTGGTGGTGACTCTGGGGTGGCAGGCCACGCAGCCACTGACCGCCGGCTACCAACTTCGGCTGAGTTGGGAGAATGCATCTTCGGCGGACGGCGAGCGTCTTTTCTCCTTGGGCACTACCGGGTCACCGGCCGACACCTGGCAAGCCGGCGACGTGATCCGCATCCAGCGCCAACTGCCGGTGCCGCGAGGCGCTGCCGCCGGGCCTCTCGCCCTGCGGGTCACGCTGCTCGACCCGAACGGGGAGCCAGTCTCTGATCGCGTCGAGGTGGGTCGCGTGGCGGTGCAGGAGATTTCGCGCCAGTTTACGTCGCCTGTCCCGGCGAATCGGACGGCGATCACGTTTGGCGAAGAAGTCCGGCTGATCGGATACGCGAGTGAAGCGACGGCCGCCGGGCCCGGCCAGTCCGCGCAGGTCACCCTGTACTGGCAATCACTCGCCCCGATGGACCGCTCATACACCCGGTTCGTGCACCTGATCGACGCGGCGGGGAAGGTCTGGGCGCAGCTCGACGGCGTGCCGCTGGGCAATCTCCGCCCCACGACGTCATGGCTGCCTGGCGAATACCTGACCGACACGATCACCTTGCCGATTGGGATAGACGTGCCGAGTGGCAATTACCGTCTGGAAATTGGGCTCTACGACCGCAGCGATCCGAGATTGCCCCGTCTCTTGGTTTATGATGCACAGGGCATGCCAGTCGGGGATTCCGTGGTGTTCGAGCGGTTCGGTTTTTCGTGGTAGCGGTTGAAACCGCGCCTGGCATTGCAAAGTCGCCCTCCAGCAACTCAAACCCTGACCGGCGAAGGTCGGGTTCTAAACGGTTGGCGTGAATTCAGTTGACGGGTACTGGCCCATACTTTTGTGGTATGTCCGATGAGGAAGGCCCATTGACGTGAAGCACGGTGTATGGTACAATGGTGGCAATGGCCCAATGTTAGTGCTTGCTTACAAGGAGGTATTCTATGCGTAGCGATTTGGAGATTGCCCAGTCCGCGGAGATCAAGCCTATTATGGAGATCGCCGGAGCGGCCGGGTTGCACGAGAGCGAACTAGACCTCTACGGCCGTTACATGGCCAAGGTTGACCTGTCGGCGATTGATCGCCTTGCGGACCGGCCCACCGGCAAGTACATTGATGTGACGGCGATCACGCCCACTCCTCTCGGCGAAGGAAAGACGACCACAACTGTCGGCGTCAGCCAGGCGCTGGCCATGTTGGGCAAACGTGTCGCCACCTGCATCCGCCAACCGTCCATGGGCCCCACCTTTGGCATCAAGGGAGGCGCGGCCGGTGGCGGTTTCGCGCAAGTCATCCCCATGGAGCAGTTCAACCTGCACATGACCGGCGACATCCACGCTGTGGGTGTGGCCCACAACTTGATGGCTGCTGCGATTGATGCCAGTATCCTGCACAAGAATCCGTTGGAGATCAACCCCTTCAGCATCACGTGGCCACGGGTGGTGGACGTGAACGATCGCGCCCTGCGCCAGATCGTCATCGGCCTGGGTGGTAAACCCAACGGTTACCCCCGCGAGTCCAGTTTCGACATCACCGTCGCCTCCGAAGTGATGGCCATCCTGGCCTTGACGACCGATTTGTTCGATCTGCGTGAGCGGCTGGGACGAATCGTTTTCGGCACAGACATGGACGGTGGCCCCTTGACCGCCGACGATCTGGAAGTAGCCGGTGCCATGACAGTGCTGCTCAAGGAAGCGATCAAGCCGAACCTGTTCCAGACGCTGGAGCACACACCGGTCTTTGTCCATGCCGGCCCGTTTGCCAACATCGCCCACGGCAACAACTCGATCCTCGCTGACAAGCTGGCGCTTAAGCTATCGGAATACACGGTGACGGAGAGCGGCTTTGGAGCGGATTGCGGCATGGAGAAGTTCATGGACATCAAGTGTCGCTACTCAGGGCTGGTGCCGGATGCCGTGATCATGGTGATTACGGTCCGCGCCCTGAAGATGCACGGCGGATTGGGAAAGGTCATCGCCGGCCGGCCGCTGCCGGAGGCGTTCGTTGAGGAGAATGTGGAAGCGGTGGAACGAGGTTGCGCCAACATGACCCGCCAGATCGCCAACGCCCACCTGTACGGGGTGCCGGTCGTCGTGGCGATCAATCATTTCCCCACCGACACCGAGGCCGAAATCGAAGTCGTCAAGCAGCAAGCCCTGGCGGCCGGTGCCGAGGGTGCACTCATCAGCCAGGTTTGGGCCAAGGGCGGGGACGGAGCGCTCGAACTGGCCGAGGCGGTGATTGCCGCAGCCGAAAAGCCGAGCGAGTTTCGATTCCTCTACCCTCTGGATATGCCGATCAAAGAGAAGATCGAAACGATCGCGACGAACGTGTACGGTGCGGCCGGCGTAGATTACGAACCGAAGGCCGAGAGGAAGATCGCGCAGTACACCGAATGGGGATACGACAAGCTGCCGATCTGCATGGCCAAGACCCATTTGTCCCTCTCGCACATCGCCGCCTGGAAGGGTGTGCCCACCGGATTCCGTTTGCCGATCCGGGATGTGCGGGCCTCGGCGGGGGCCGGCTTCCTTTACCCGCTCTGCGGGCCGGTGCTGACCATGCCGGGCCTGGGCTCCAAACCCGCCTTCCAGGGCGTGGATATTGACGAGACTGGCCGCACGGTCGGGTTGTTCTAGCGCGTCAGTCGATCTGGCTCTCCATGTCCAGATGTAGGGCTTCCGCGGCGCGGCGCACCGGGTCGTAGTCGCTGTCGGTGGCCGGTGCCAGACCATCCACGCCGATCGCTTTGGCCAGCACCTCCAGGCCGGCGGGGTCGGATGCGATCTTTAAGAGCGCTTGCTGGAGCCTGTTGGCGATCTGGGGCGGCATCGAACGGCTTACGGCGACGTTGTCGTTAGGTATTGGGTCGCTGTAGGCGATGATCTTCACCTGGTCCATGACGTCGGGGAGCGCTTCGGTGGTCGCGTCGCGTGCGTCCTCGTACACGGCGCCGGCGTCCACATCGCCCCGGTAGACGGCCACGACCACGCTGTCGTGGCTGCCCGCAAAGGTGGCTTTGGAGAAGAAGGTCTCCGGATCGAATCCGGCGGCCGCCAGCATTGCGCGGGGATACAAGTAGCCGGACGCCGAGGCCGCGTCAACGTAGGCGAACCGCTTGCCTTGCAGATCGGCGAGGCTGTTGATTCCGGAGTCAGTGCGAGCGATGATCTCGCTACGGTAGGTGGTTTGGCCGTATTCGACGGAGACCAGGATGACCTCCGCGCCATACTTCTCACGCGCCAGCACGTAGGCCAGCGGCCCAAACCAGGCCACGTCCACCTTGTTTGACCCCATTCCTTCGATCAGGGCGGCGTAACTCGTGGCCACCGAGAACTCAAAGGTGTACCCCGTTTCGCGCTCCAGCAGATCCACAACAGGCTGCATGTCGGCGACCAGTCGTTCCGCTTCTTCGTAGGGGACGATGGCCATCTTGATCGGGTTGCCGGCCGAGCCCAGTTTGGCCGGGGCCGGCTGGCAGGCTGTAGCCACCACGGTCATGGCCGCAAGAAAGATCAGCAGTGTCGGGATCAATCGTCGCATGGTCTGCTCCCTCACGAGTTGCATGTTCACTCTTTCAAAGGTCTGCTGTCAACGATCGAATCGCTTTTCCTAGCCGCCGCAATCCCACCGCGATCGTTTCCGGTGGGTGGGCAGAGAAATTCAACCGGAAACACGCCCCCGGTTGGCCATCCGGAAAGAAGACCGTGCCCAACGCGAAGGCCACGCCATGTTCAATCGCTTTCAGGTATAGGGGAGTCATGGGGAGGGGCGGGTCCAACGTTACCCACAAGCACAGACCTCCTTGGGGCGTAGTCCAGCGGGTTCGTTCTGGCAGGTAGCGAGCCAACCCCTCCAACATCGCGTCACGGCGCTCCCGATAGACCTGGCGCATTTGGCAGATGTGTTCCCGAAGCTGACCGCTGTTCAAATAGCAGGCCAGGGCAAGTTGCAAGAGTGGAGAGGTGTGCAAATCATCCGTCTGTTTCGCGCTAAGCAGCCGTCGGAAGATGTGGCCGGAGGCGACAAGATACCCGACCCGCAAGCCGGGCAGGAACGTCTTGGAGAAGGAGCCAACGTAGACAACATGCCCATCCGGATCCAGCGCCCGCAACGAAGGCAATGTCTCCCCTTCGTAGCCCAGTTCGTTGCAGGTCGCGTCTTCAAGGATCAGCAAATCGTGTTTGCGTGCCAGCTCCACGAGGGCGCGCCGTCTCTCCAGGGAGAGTGTTACTCCGGTCGGGTTGTGGAATGTCGGGATCGTGTAGATCAGTCTGGCCTGATTCTGGCGCACGATCCGGTCCAGCCAGGCAACCTGCAAGCCTTCGATGTCGACCGGAACACCGATCACGTGGATACCGCGGGACTGAAAGGCATCCACCGCCCCAAGATAGGTTGGCCTCTCCGTGATCACGGTTTCTCCGGGACGTAGGAGGGCTTGGGTTACCAAGTAGATGCCCTGCTGCGACCCAGAAGTCACCAGAATCTCTTCCTTGTGGGCCGGAACGTTCTGAGCCTCCAGGTAGTCGAAAAGGGCCTCCCGCAACCCTGAGGACCCTTCTGGGAGATCGTATTGCAGGGCACGCGCTCCCTCGCGGCGCAAGACAACGTTTAGGGCTTTGCGGAATGCTTGAGCCGGCAGAAGGTCGACGGCCGGCGCACCCATCGCGAAGGAAATGATCCCCGGTTGATTGGCAAGAGCTAACATGTCGCGCATCATCAAGTTTGCCGACACGTTTCCGGCCGCAAGGAACGCGGTCTGCCATCCGTATCGATCCTTTAGCGGTTCGCCTCGCCCGACTTGATCGGCCAGAGATTCCGGCAGGGCGACGAATGTGCCCCGCCCCACCTGGCCTGTGACCAGGCCCTCGGCCTCAAGCTCAGCATACGCATTGAGCACGGTTGTGCGGTTCACACCCAGATCCGCGGCCAGCCTGCGGGTCGGAGCCAAACGGGTTGACGGGGGCAGCACACCCTCCTCGATCTGGCGACGCAGGTGCTCCTTCAGTTGCAAGTACAGCGGGACCGGCATATCCCGGTCAAGCGGCACAAACATGATCACCTCTCCCCACGCCGTGCGTTACGCTCCGGCTGCTCAACGCCGGGCGAATCCATCCGACGCGCCTCGCACACAGTATGCACTGTCTATGATAACAAAAACTGGCCCGTCTGGCTACAGCCAATGCGGGCCAATTGGATGAGTCCAATGCGCCAACACCGGACGGTTGCTGCCAGTGCCCGTTACGCGGCGCGCGCTGGCTTTGAACCCATGGCATCAGAGTCCCCAGGTCAGCACGAATCCAACGGGGACCAGGATGATCAGGGCAATGGCATCGAGCAGTACCGTCACCAGGAAAGCAAAGGTCAGGTAATCGGCTGACAGGGCCAGGTTATTGAGCAAGCTACCGGAGATGTGCGGCGTGCCGCCGAACCAAAAGGCCACACCGGCCACAATGCCTGCATACGCCAAGAGTGTGGGCCAGGCGTGACGGTCGGACGGGCTGGGCAGCATGTTGTTGCTGACCGTGAACAGCAGGTACAGATACAACCAGACATCTTGGGTGCCGAACAAGTTTACGATCTGCCCCCACAGCCTGGCCAGGCCGTTTTCGTCGTAGAACAAGGCCTCTGGGCCGCTCACGCCCAGGACATGCTGCACCAGCAACAGCACGATCAGGCTGCCACCGGCCAGGGGTGCGACGCCGATCAGGCTGGCCCGAATCGGGTCCGTCTTGCCAATCATCACGGAGCCGAGCACCAGGCCTTGTTTCCCCTTGGGTTTGGGCAGCAAGGATACCCGGCCTGCCGCGACTCCCAGTCCACGGGCCGCGATCCAGTGGCTGAGCTCGTGTACCACCGTGCCGGGCAAGAACAGCAGGGCGAACAAGAGCATGGCCAGTCGCTCACTGCGAGTTGCTCCATGGAGTGCGGTCATGACCCGAAAATGCACCAGGCGGCTGGTGACAACCAGCAGCGCCAGGGCCACTACAAAGCTAATGACGTACTGCATCAGGTCGGTTCATCTCATAGATCATACGCAGGCCTTCGATGGTCAGGTTAGGGTCCACGTGCTGGATAGAAGCTGTGTGCGTGGCGATCACGTCGCCCAGGCCGCCTGTGGCAACGACGTACGCGTCAGCGCCGAGTTCACCTTCGATGCGCTGAATGAGTCCTTCCACCATGGCGACGTATCCGAGTACGAGGCCGGCCTGCATGCTGTTGATCGTATTCTTGCCGATGGCGGTGGGCGGAGCGGTTAGTTCCACCTCAGGGAGTTTGGCGGCGCGCTGAAACAGGGCCTCGGCAGAGATGCCCATGCCGGGCGCAATGATGCCGCCCAGATAGTCGCCCTCAGCCGAGATGACGTCGAACGTGGTGGCGGTGCCAAAATCCACGACAATGGCCGGCGTGCCGTATTTCCGCCGGACGGCCAGGGCGTTCACGATCCGGTCGGCGCCTACTTCGTGCGGATTGTCGTACAGAATGCGCACTCCCGTTTCGATGTTTTCGCCTACGATCACCGGTTCTACCTTCAGATAGCGCCGGGCCAGGCTGGCAAAGATGCCGGTGAGCGGAGGCACCACGGAGGCAAAGACGCAACCGCTGACATCGGTGAAGGCGATGCCTTGCTGGTGGAGCAAGCCTTCTAGCAGAACAGCGTACTCATCGGTCAATCGCTGCGCTTCGGTGGCGATGCGCCATTGAGCCAATGGCCGGTGAGCATCGTAAACGCCCAGAGCGATGTTTGTGTTTCCGATATCGATGGCGAGTAGGTACGCTTTCATGTTGTCACGCCTTCAGATCGAGAGACGCATCAGCGTTCGCTCACAAACCGGTTGGTGTATGCCTGACCGACGTCCACCGGCGCTGTGAGGAGTCCGCTCTCCCGCATGAACGTTTCCGATGCAACCCAGGACTCGGGGTTGGAGACGCCCAGGGCTTCGCTGTGCCAGAACTTAAGCGATTCGTTCAGGACCGCCATTTGTGCCTGGCGGTTCTCGCCGCCAGCCTCCGGCACGTGTCGCAGAACCAGATCAAACGCTCCTTCTGGATCGGCCAGCGTGTCGGTCAACCCACGAAGGCTGGCCCGCACCATCCCGGCGACCAGGTTCGGCTCATTGGCAATGGTCTCCTCGTTCGTGATCAAGCCGTTGGCCACCAGATCGGCATAGTCCGAGACGTAGAGCGCGTGCGGCTCATAGCCGGCCTGTCGCAACTGCAGCGGTTCGTTCGCGGCGTACACCACCGCCGCCTCAACTTTTCCTTCCGTCAGGCTGGCCACCTGCGTAAATCCTATAGTCTCGATCTGCACCTTGCGGTCGTCCAGGCCGGAGGAATAGGCCAGGGCTTGCCAACCCACGTAGCTGGCCCCGAACAGGCCGGGAATGCCGACCGTGTGTCCTTCGAGGTCGGCCGGCTCACGAAACCAGTCCCCCAGAGCGACGACGGCGATGGGGAACTTGCGGTACCAGTTCATCACGTAGACGACGGGCAGCCCCTGGGACCGGGCCAGCAGGACTTGATCGCCGCTGCCCACGACAAACTGGCGCCCGCCGGTGCCGACAAGCTTGAGCAAGTCCGATTCCATGCCGTAATCGAATTGCAGATCGATCCCCTCTTCGGCGAAGTATCCTTTCTCCACCGCCACGTAGAAGGGAGCGAACTGCACATTGGGGATGAAGCCCATCGACAGGATCACTTCATGCCGCTCCGGGTGCGTGGTCGGATGAACTGTAGCAGCAGGCGTGACGGTGGGTGGGGCAGCCGGCGTACAGGCCAACAGCGGAGTGCTCAGCGCCAACAGGGCGATGGCGAGAATGAGGTTGTGCCGAAGATTGAGCGTCGAGTTTGTCATAGATGTGTGTCTCCATTGTCTTTCGTACATCGCGTCGAATGATATGTCTGGCAAGGATTCAAGGGACAGATCGCTCGGGTGAACGAACCAACGACAACGTATTTGAAATCAGCTGGGCGAGAAAGCGACACGTCGCAATGACCGGGCCGGCGGGTTATTTCCAATGAACGATAGCTTTCTCCAACAAGAATACAACACTATAGAGAGCCAACGCCAGGGCCACCAGCGTGAGGATCGATACGAACATCAAGGGCGTGTCGAATAGACCACGAGACAGGTTCACCAGAAAGCCAAGTCCTCGGTCCGCGCCGACGAATTCTCCGACGACGGCGCCGACCACCGAGAGCGTAACGCCAACCTTGAGGCCACCGAACAACACCGGCAGCGCAGCCGGAATCTCTACCTTGGTGAGGATCTGCCAGGGCGAGGCGGTCAACGCACGCATCAGATCCATCCACTCCGGGTCAACGGATCGCACCCCCACGATGGTGTTGATCAGGATGGGGAAGAAGACGATCAGCGCACTGACCAGTACCTTGGAAGCCAGGCCGGTACCGAACCAGAGAATCAACAGGGGAGCCAGGGCAACAATCGGGATGGCCTGAGAGGCAATGATGTAGGGCGACAGCAGCCGCTCGGCCAGAGGGGATTTGGCCAACAGGTAGCCCACAACCGTCGCCACAGCGAAGCCCAGGGCGAACCCCAACAACGACTCGCTGGCGGTCACCCACGTGTGGTGCAGGAGCGTGCCGTCGGCCAGCACGTCCAAGAACCGCGCGGACACGCGGGAGGGAGAGGGCAGGATGAACGCCGGGTAGGCGCCCCAGTAAATGACAGATTCCCAGAGGCCCACGAACCCGAGAAGGGCCAGGGGCACAAGCCAAACCTCGACTCGCCGCAGTCCGGACGGCAGGGGCGGCAGTTCTGTCCGCCGTTGCCTCCGACGGGCTCGCACCGAAATCCTGGATTGCCCCGCTGGGGTTACCATTTCCATTAGCTGCTCCCCTCGCGTAATGTTGTGGGAGGTATGAGATGCAGAAAACGATGGTCTTTCATCTCACTGTACCCGATCACGCATGAAAAAACCCGAAAGTGGCAAACCTCCGGGCAGGGGAGCAGCACGACTCGCGTGATGTTGTTGTGCAAGCGCGCTGTCGCCTACACGGCAGAGCACTACGCTGCGCGGAGTGCCAACCAAAGAGAGGTCACCAGCATACAGTGACCTCCGTGAGCAGCCTCACACGCGCAAAGCACCAACGCGGGTGTTGCAGAAGACCTTCTCCCATCCGGACTATACCGTCGGTTCCGGATTCTCACCGGATCAGCCAGCAGTCGTGTCAGCTTGCGGGCTCGTGGACTCGGCGGGCTGCAGACATGCCCGTCTCACCACCGGTCGGGAATTGGTTTGCCGTTGTCATGTTCACGGCATCCTCACCCTGCCCCGAAGGTTACGTTATTCACTTTTCGATGTAATAGTGTAGCGCAAACCGCGCGAGTTGTCAAATCTGCCCTGCGGCAACAGCTCTGATGGCGTTCAGTCGCTGCCGTGGCACAAGGATGACCAGCGTGTCTCCTTCGTTGATCTGCTGGTCGGCCGGCGGCACGAACGCTATCTCGCCCTCCGAGGAATGTGCGCCGATGACGATGGCCGACCAACGGCGGCGCATGTTGGTTTGGGCCAGGGTTTGTCCCACCCACGGGCACCCAGCAGCGAC
The DNA here is from genome assembly GCA_964508275.1 of uncultured Ardenticatenales bacterium. Lineage (GTDB taxonomy): Bacteria > Chloroflexota > Anaerolineae > Ardenticatenales > JAADHH01 > CAZDTE01. The sequence continues at coordinate 4,634 of CAZDTE010000037.1, read as the reverse complement.
CCGGATCTCCTCCAATTCTGTGGCCTCTTGCTCGTCGTAAACGAGTCGAGAGAGGAGTTCCGCCACGGTCGGACGCAAGACTGATAGAGCCATCCGCTGGCCCCCAATCGAGTGGGGTGAAAGGACCTCGTCCGCCCCAGCGCGGTACAGCTTTCTGGCTGCTTCCTCGGAGTCCGCTCGGGCCACCACAACAGCGCCGGGATTCAGCCCCTTCGCTGTGATCGTAATCATCACGTTGTCGGCATCGCGATCCACGGCGGCGACGATTCCGCGAGCCCGTTCGATGCCGGCTTCCAGCAAGACTTCGTCCAGCGTGGCATCGCCCTGGACAAAAGGGAGGTCCTTTTCCAGGAGCATGCTGACCATTTCCTCGGCCATCTCAACGATCACAAAGGGTGCTCCACGTCGTTGGAACTCCGTTTTGATCGCCCGGCCCATGCGCCCGTAACCACAGATTATGTAGTGCTGAGTTAGTCTGTCAATCATTCGCTCTAACCGTCGCCTGCTCATCGTTTTCCACAGATGCTCGCCCAGGGCGATTTCCACAGCGGAACGAGCGACCCAGGCGGCCGCGCCCACACCGGTGAAGATCAACGCGACCGTGAACAGCCTCCCGGTCACCGAAAGAGGCTGCACCTCTTGGAACCCGACCGTGGTCAGCGTGATCACGGTCATGTACAGGCTGTCTGCAAGAGACATGCCTTCCAAGTGGAGATACCCCAAGGTGCCGGCCAGGATTAGGCCCAGCAGGAGAAGCAAGGAAACCTGAAATTGGCGAACCGGGTCCCGAAACCGGCGGAACAGGGAGATTTGTGGAAGCTGTCGGCTCATCGCTGTGGGTTCTATTCAAGTTTGTAACCGATCGTGCGCAAGAAACCCTTTCGCCAGGCGATTCCTTCCGCATCTTCGATCCCTTTCGACGTGACGCCGTCCACGACGCCCAGAATTCCGCGGCCCTGTGCCGTCTCGGCGATCACCACTTCGGTGGGATTGGCCGTCGCGCAGAAAATGCGGCAGACCTCGGGCACCATCTTCACGCTGTTCAGCACATTGATGGGGAAGAAACCGGGAGCCAAGAAGATGATGAATGCGTGACCGGCAGACAGGGCCAGAGCGTTCCGCTTTGCCAATTCAATCATCGCTTCGTCTGTGCCCGTCCAACGCACCAGGGCCTCGCCAGATGCCTCGCAGAACGCCAGCCCAAACGTGATCCCCGGCACGCAGGTGACCAGTGCTTCGTGAATGTCTTCAACGGATTTGATGAAGTGAGTCTGTCCCAGGATGAAGTTGACATCGTCCGGTTTCTCGATCGGTATGGTGGACAGTTGCATGAGGGGTCTTCCTTTTTCGAGCAGATACAACCGACGAAAGCGCGCACCGGCCCAGGTCGGGCCGATCTCCCGTGTGGTCTCCACCGCCGCTTGCTGATCGGCCTGGTTCCGGGACGGTTACGAGTGTAACACAGAACCACCGGAAAGTCAAAGAAGTTTCCCAAGTTTGACAGAACATGGCGATGACAGTACAATCGGGGGTAGTGGCAAAACGCACCATCGTTTTCGAGGCAGCGGTATGCGTAATCCTGAACCGGCTTACCGGAAGCTGTTGCGCAGCGGAGAACTTGAGGAGCGAGTTTCCCTGGCCTACAACCTCCTCACGATCTGCGACGTGTGCGCCTGGCACTGCAAGGTTGACCGCCGTGCCGGGGGCGGCAAGCTGGGCGTTTGCCAGACCGGCGAGCGGGCGATGGTCAGCAGCCACAGCCCGCACCTGGGCGAAGAGGACCCCCTGCGCGGCTGGCGGGGCTCTGGCACCATCTTCTTCACGCGGTGTAACCTGCGTTGCCAGTTCTGCCAGAATCATGACATCAGCCAGACGGATGCCGGTAGCGAGGTCGAGCCGAGGGATCTGGCTAACATCATGCTGGAGCTACAGGACCGGGGCTGCCACAACATCAACTTTGTCTCACCAAGCCACGTGGCCCCGCAGATCATGACTGCCGTCCTCATCGCGGCCAGGGCCGGCCTACATCTCCCCCTCGTTTACAACACCGGTGGGTACGATTCTTTGGAGATGCTGCGCCTGCTGGATGGCGTGATTGACATCTACATGCCGGACATGAAGTATGCTGATGAGGCCACCGGTCGTCGCTACTCGAAGACACGCGACTATCCCGAAGTCAATCAGGCGGCTGTGGGAGAGATGCACCGCCAGGTCGGCGACTTGCAGATCGATGCGCAAGGGCTGGCCATACGCGGGCTGCTGGTCCGTCACCTCGTTTTGCCGAACAACCTCGCCGGTACCGATAAGGTCGTTCGCTTCCTGGCCGAGGAGGTTTCGCCTCACACGTACCTGAATCTGATGGACCAGTACCGTCCGGCGTACCGGGCGAATCGCTACCCCAAACTCGGCCGGGCAATCACGCACGAGGAATACCAGTCCGCCGAGCGGATGGCTCGCGAGGCCGGCCTGCACCGCCTGGATGAGCGCAAACGGCGCATGGCCTTTTGGATGCTCTGACGGATCACTTGCGCGCCCAGTCCAGACGATGCCAGCAGGCTTCCGCGCCTTCCACAAACTGGCCGGTGTCTGTGACCGTAACCGACGCACTCAACGGGACCCCGCCGTCGTCGGTGATCGTGACCTGATACGTCGTGGCCTGTGCGCCGATGGGGATGTCGTATTGGCCTTGCTCGGGAGGGCCTTTGGAGGCATTGGCGTAGACGTTTCCCCACTGGTCTACCGCCTGGATGCGAACGCCGGCGAGCAGTTCGTTTGCCGCACTGCGCACTTCACCGAAGATGTAATGCCCTGAGCAGCCGAGGTCAAAAGCTGGGGCGACCGGGCCGGCAGCCACGAAGACAAACTCCCCGGCGGGTATGGTGGCGTCCGGCGGGGCGGAATCGCCCGGTGAGGGCGTGGGCGTACTCCTGGGTTCGGCGGCCCGTCGCTTCTCCGCTTCACAGCGGTGACCGGCATCGGTTGCGCGCTCCTGCAAGTCAGAAGACGCGCTTCCCGGTTCGATCTGGATCGCTTCGCGGTACTGGTCTTCGGCCTGGCACCAGATCCGCTTGCTATAGAAAACGTTGCCATACTGAACGCGGGCCTCGCGCAGGCGGGAGCCAACGTCGTGGTATCCGGGAGCCAGCTCGTGTAGCCGGTTGAATGCAAGCACAGCACGATCCCATTCGCTGCCCCAGGCCTTCGCTCCTTCCCGGTAGATCTCTGCATGCCCCCGCTGGCGCAGCGCCTCGGAATCGTTCGGGCGGATGGCCAGCGCCTGATCAAACTGCCGCAGGGCCTCGTCCCACTGATCCGCCTCAACAGCGGCCAGGCCCGCCTGCATGTGAGAATCGAACAGCATCGCCTCTACTTCCGCAGCACGATAGTTGGGAGCGGCCCCCACCAGCTCTTCGAGCTTGCGCGCCGCTTCGGGCCAACGTCCAGCAGCGTAGAAAGACTTCCCCTCGGCAAAAAGGGTGGCCAGAACATCCGGGGCTGGTGTCAGTGTCGGTATGCTTTGTATGTCGCCCCCCAGATCTTCCACAACTTCCAGAGCCTGGCGCGCGGCGGAAAAATCGGGGACCAGCCGCACTGCCTCCCGGAATTCGGCGGCAGCCAACTCCTTGCGGTCAGCGCGCAGGTACTCCAGTCCTTTTTGGTAATGCACCACAGCCGCCCGGCGGTTCTCGAACGTCCGATCACGAGTTCCCCGATAGACTCCCATAACGGCGAAAATGGCTATCGCGATAGCCAGACAACCGGCAGCCAGTAGGAACAGGCTCAACCATGATCGGGGGGAGATGCGCGGTACCGGCCAGCGGTTGGTAGCGACCTCAGCCCGTGTCGATGGATTCGCGGTCGCCAGCGGCGTTTTGCACCATGCACACTCCGTATCGCCATCATTGACCACTGTCCCGCACCGGGGGCATACTTGCATAGATGTGTCTCCTCGCGCGCGTTCCGCCATCAACTGACCCGTGTCGTGCGATCTCCAATCCCGACCGAACGCTTGTGCCTATTATAATCCTCCTTGCCGTTCTTGTCCAACCGCCACCGGTTGGTTAAGGAGAGCGTGGCTGTTCAGTAGCGCTTTGGGACGTTTTGCGGTATAATATGGAAGCGCGTAATGCTTTTCCAGATAAATAAACCTGCCAGAAAGATATCACGAAGCCTGTTAGCATTCGCGAAATGTCTTCAAACGAGGTGGAAAAGCCCAAGGAACTCCCTTGTAGATTGCTTTTTCGATCTATTGTGGGCTGCATCGAGAATCTGTTTGGGAGAACTATTCTCTTGGAGTTCCCTAATACGGGCGCAACGGCCCGGCCGTCCACTCAGCCAGGTATCGAGGGAAGCGCTTGGCGATCGGGGAGAGGCTGGCCAGGCGTGGTGTCCTGATCGAGCCCAGCCCCATTCGCCTCGGTGTAGGGGCAGTCCTTGTGTCTGCCCAGCTCGACGAGCGAGCGGGCCGTTTTGACAGCCATGGTGAAGCGCAGCGCTATCCCTCGAACTTATTCTGCGGTACGCAAGTACGGTCAATGCAACTGAACATGGATACACACGGAGCCATCAAGCAGATACCCATAGACGAGGAGATGCGTGGTGCGTACCTGGACTACGCGATGAGCGTGATCGTC
>CAZDTE010000036.1:14905-23732 GCA_964508275.1 uncultured Ardenticatenales bacterium | reverse complement strand
GTTGCACCCTATGGTTTGCCCCCATTTTTTGAAAAGATACTCTGGAAAAGCCTAACACCTTCAGCACCGCGCGCATGAGCGGACTGTCTTGTATTTCGCCACTGGTCTCTAACTCGCTGCTGCAAAGGTAGACGGCGTGGGTGCAGCACTCGCAGAGGCCGCGCACCATGCGGTACAGCACCTCGTTGCGCACGTGATAATCGTACTCGTCAGACCACGGCCGGCCCGCAGGCCAGTTTCGCGATAACACGTAAGGATTGGTCAGCGGCTGGTACGGCGGCTCCCACCAACTGATCGAGCCGACATCCAGCCAGAACTGGTATCGAACGCGGTGGCCACTGAGCAGATAGGTATACACCGGCGCGACCAGCGTCACGGCCGGCTCGCCCGGCGCGCCGAACGTCTCGTCCAGGAGGTACTGCGCGGCAACGACGCCGTCGTAAACCATCCGCCAGTATGCTGCGCCAATCGCCTCGGCGCTTTCGCCGAGTGCCGGCGCCACCAGCCGAAACCGGTACGCCGATTCGACCAGCCTGGTTACGGAATGGGCGTAGCTCATGTCGGTCGCTGCCGTGAAGCCGGGCTGGCCCAGGATTTCGCCGAAGAACTGGCGGATGAAATGGTCCAACGGCCGCGACTCTTGTTCCCGATATGCGGCCAGCCAGCGACGCAGCGCCTCGTAGCGTTCCAGGAGCGCGTGGCCGATCTTCTCGGCGTCCGTTTCGGGAAGCTCGTCCACTAGCAGCAACTCGCGCTCGGCCTCCTGAAAGAGCCTGGTGACCAGGCGCGTGGCCCGCACGAAATCCAGTCCTTGAATGATCAAGGGGAGCGCCTCGGCCACGTCCGCGGGCGTGCAGGGAAGCTCCCACGTGGGGTGCGCAAGGTTCACCACCGTCAAGCAAGCGCGCACGATGGGGTCCTCCCGCAGGCTCTCGAAGCTACGCAGCACGCGGAAGGGAATCTGTGCTTGCTGAAAGCTTTCACGCAGCACGAAGCGCAACACGCCGTCGGCGTACGGGGCCACGACGGCGATGTCGCTTGGTGAAGCGCCCTCGGCCACCAGCCGTCCGATCTCGTCGGCGACACCGGCAATCATCGCGCTGCGGTACCGCCCCTGGATGATGTGCCGCCTGGTGATCGCCGCCTGCGGGTTGCCCGGCAACGGACCTTTCTTCTCCTGTCCCCAGCGTTGCCCAAGAGCCAGCGCGAAAGCCAGCAAGTGGGCATTGGCGTCGGGCGGCGGGGGAAGAGTCTCTTGCTGCTGGCAGGCATCGGCCAGGCGACGCGCGCCCGCCGAGTCGATTCCCAAGAAAACGCGGTAGCCCCCGCCGGTCTCGTGCGTTAGCAGGGCGGTCTCCTGTACCGGCAGCAACCGCCGGGCCAGATCCTGGGCCACTGGCACGGTCTCCTCCACGTTTGCCGCGACCAGGTGCCGGTAGCGACCGGTGAAGTAATTCCAGAATACCGGGTCCTCCACGAGGTACCGGTGAAAAGCCTCGATGGTCAGAGAGACGTCCAGAAGATTGCGATCCAGGCAGTGCTGGCGGAAGCGGTCGGCACAGGTTTGGGCCTGGCGATAGGACCTCCGGCGATCATCGTCCCCGCTCCAGGCTGCGCTCAGTCGCGTACCGATCTCGGTGTGTGAGAAGCCGTTGATCGCCGCCTTGTTGAGGTTATCCAGCAACTGCGAGAGCAGGCGTTGCCGGCGGGTGGCCAGGCCCTCAAAGTAGCCTTGCTCCAGAAGCGGCTCGACGATCCGGCTCATCAAGTGCTGGGCGGTCTCGTAGGTCAGGAACGTAGGCGGGCGTGAGGAGTGGGCGAAGCCGGCCGGAGGCGCGATCAACGGCCAAAACAGAGCGACCATGCGCTGGGCCAGGCTGTAGTAGGTGTGCAGCTCCAGGCCGCCCAAGCGCCCGCGCAGCACCGCGGCCAGCGCCTGGCGCAGCCGCTCGCGGGCCGGCCGGTCGGGCAGGAGCACCAACAGGCTGTACGGCGGGGCCCCGTCCGAGATCAGGTCGGCGATGTGCTGCAGCAGGTAGGCCTGCTTGCCGCTGCCAGGTGGCCCTTCCACAAAGATCGAGCCGGCTTTGCCGCGCGTCATGCGCCGTTACCCGACACCTCGCGGCACGTGCACGATCTCCGAATCGGGCGCCGGCCGCAGGTAGTAGTCGTGGCCCAGGTAGATCGCAGGCGACACCGCGTCCAGTTGCGAAATCTTCTGCGCGGAGAACGCCCCCTCGGCGATGTGCATGGCCACGATCTCGCCTGCAAACAGCGTGTGATCGCCGAAGACGTGGTGATCGCGAAGCTCGCACTCGTAGGTGACGTAAGCATCGGCCAGCACAGGGGCGCTTGTGCGCAGCGATGACTCTGTGGCGATGTGAAACGCGGCGAACTTGTCCATGTCTCGGCCGGACGTGCCGCCGACGGCGCCGATCAACTGGGTCGCCTCCAGCGGCACGAAGTTGACGCCAAAAGCATCCGCCTTCAGCATCAGGTCGTGGGTGTGCCGGATCGGTGCGATGGCAACCCCGTAGAGAGGCGGCACAAAGGAGAGGGCCACGTTCCAGCCGGCGGCCATCGCATTCCGCTCGGCACCCGTGTCCACGGTGACAACGGCCACCAGCCCGGGATAGTAGCCGTAGAACGCTTTCACTTCGGTAAACCGCTTTTTTTCCATCGGACAAACCCCTTTCCCGATTTTGGATTGGCAAATGACGTACTGCGTGGTATGTATCGCTTATTGGGTTTTCACGTTCACACGTTTGCGCGTGTCACAGCCTCTACTCCCTACTTCCGATTTCTTACTTCCTAATTCATCATTCATCGTTGGGCGCGGAAACCGCGCCCCTACGCTCCCCACTCCTCAGCCAACGCCGCCAGCCGTCCTTGCCGGATCGCCTGGCGGATGTCGATCATCAGGTTGGTTATGAAATTGAGATTGTGAACGGTCGCCAGGTGGTGAGCCAGGATTTCCTTGGCGCGGAACAGGTGGTGCAGATAGGCCCGGCTGAACTGGCGACAGGTCGGGCAGGCGCACGTCGGATCAAGCGGGGCGGGATCGTTGCGGAAGCGGGCGTTGCGCAGGTTCAAGCGGAACTTTCGCTGCGGGCCAGCCTCACGGCTCAACAGCGAGGCGTTGCGGGCCATGCGCGTGGGGGCCACGCAGTCGAAGGTGTCCACGCCCCGCGCGACAACGGCGAAGATGTCGGCGATCTCGCCGATGCCCAGGAGGTGACGGGCTTTGTGCTCTGGCAACAGCGGCACGGTCCACTCCAGCACGTGCAGCATGTCGCGCTTCGATTTGCCCAGCGATCCGCCAATGGCGATGCCGTCAAAGCCGGTGCCGTCGAAGTCGAGAGCGGCGATCACGCGCGCGCTCTCCTCGCGCAGATCACGGTACGCACCACCCTGGACGATGCCGAAGAGCGCCTGCGGCGTCGGCGTGCCGGCGTAGGCCGGTGACGTTTCTCGGAAGCGGATCAGCGCCCGTTCTGCCCAACGGTGCGTGCGCTGCATGGCCGCTGCGGTGTAGGCACGATCATGTAGTGGTGATGTGCATTCGTCGAGCACCAGGGTGATGTCAGCACCCAGCTTGCGCTGCACGTCGATCACCGATTCCGGCGTGAAGCGGTGAGCGGAGCCGTCCAGGTGGGATCGGAAGGTCACGCCATCGTCGTCCAGACGCACGCGGGATTCGCCACACGCGCCGCCGGGTCGGCCACGGGTTTCGCCGGGGAAGATCGAGGCAATCTTGCCGACCCCGTGTTCGATAGCAGCGCCCAGGCTGAACACCTGGAAGCCGCCGGAGTCGGTGAGGATCGGGCCGTCCCAGGCCATGAAGCGGTGCAGGCCGCCCAGGTTGGCGATCACGTCGGCGCCGGGGCGCAGGTAGAGGTGGTAGGTGTTGCCGAACAATGATTGCACACCAACGGCCCGCAAGTCGTCCGGGGTGACCGCTTTCACGGTGGCCTGCGTGCCGACGGCAACGAAGGCCGGCGTCTCAATCGTGCCGTGCGCCGTGCATAGCCGGCCCGTGCGTGCGGTTCCGTGGCGAGCGGTGATTTCAAACATCAACAGGATCTTGGCGTGTCCTCGTACGGTCAGGCATCAGACCCGCCCCCGCCGCTGGGGAAGATATGGTAGATTAAGTGCTGAGTGTTCGTGCTCGGAGACGTTCGTGATGGATTGGGTCATGGGTTCCCCGCTCATTTTCTCATCCAACGATTCCGGCCGAGGCTATGCCCTTGTGCCATGACAGACTGTAGTTGCGGATAGCAATCATTTTACCCCACTTCTGCGAAAATCGCAACCTGGTTCCTGGCAGATATGACAAATCGGCAAGTCTGCTGTATAATACCGTGCCGTATCGGAGGAGACTATGATGGGGATGGAAAAGCACAACAAACGTGAGACGGTTGCTCAGCACAAGCTGTGGGGCGGGCGATTCGAGGGGGCGATGGATGCGCGGATGGCCGCGTTCAATGACTCCATCCAGTTTGATCAGCGCCTGTGTGCTGCCGACATCACCGGCAGCATGGCCTATGCACGGGCGTTGGAACGCATTGGCCTGCTCACACCGGTGGAGCGAGACCTGATCGTCCAGGGGTTGACGCAGGTGCGCGACGAGTTCCGTCGTGGAGATTTCGCGATCAAGCCGGGAGACGAGGACATCCACACAGCCGTCGAACGCCGGCTGATCGAGCTGATCGGGCCGGTGGCCGGCAAACTGCACACCGGCCGCAGCCGGAATGACCAGGTGGCTACCGATGTGCGCCTGTACCTGCGTGGCCGAATCGATGCCCTCGCCGGCGAACTGGTTGACCTGCAACGCGCGCTGATCGCCCAGGCCGAAGCGCACCCCGATCTGATCATGCCAGGCTACACCCACCTGCAACCGGCCCAGCCGATCCTGTTCGCCCACTGGCTCCTCTCTTTTTTCTGGAAACTCCAGCGTGATCGCGACCGCCTGCACGACCTGCGCCGCCGCGTCAACGTCTGCCCGCTGGGTGCCGGGGCCCTGGCCGGCAACGCCTTTGGCACCGACCGCCGGTTCCTGGCACACGAACTGGGCTTCGACTCGATCAGCGAGAACAGCGTGGACGCCGTTGCCGACCGCGACTTCATCATCGAATTCTTGAGCTGGGGCGCGATCCTGGGCGTACACCTGAGCGGGCTGGCCGAGGACGTGATCATCTACGCCTCCGCCGAGTACGGCTTCGCAGAGCTTGACGACGCCTACGCCACCGGCTCCAGCCTGATGCCACAGAAGAAGAATCCGGACTCGATGGAGCTGGTGCGGGGCAAGAGTGGCCGGCTGATCGCGAACCTCGTCTCGCTGCTGGTGACAACCAAGGGGCTTCCTTCGGCCTACGACAAGGACTTGCAGGAGGACAAGGAGCCGTTGTTCGACACCGTGGACACGCTTGCCCTGGCGTTGCCGGTTGTGGCCGGGGTCATTGCGACGCTGCGTCCGCGACCAGACCGCATGGAAGCGGCTCTGCACATAGCGATGCTGGCTACCGACCTGGCCGACTATTTGGTCCGCCGGGGCGTTCCCTTTCGGGAAAGCCACGCCATCGTGGGGCGATTGGTCCGGCGGGCCGAGCAGGCCGGCGTTTCCTTGCGCGGTCTCCCGCTCGATGATCTCCGCGCCGAATCTGCCGAGTTCCAGCCGGACGTGGCCGATCTGTTCGACTTCCGTCGCTCTGTGGAAGCGCGCAACGTGCCGGGAGGCACCGCGCCGGACGCGGTCAGGGAGCAGATCCGGCGGGCGAAAGGATGCCTTCCAGATCAACCGCCATCACCGACCGCGAGTGGTCCCGGGGACGTGGCGTGATCGTTGACGAGCAGAGACTGGGGCGCATCCTACCCACGGTTTCGAAGCCAGGGCGTTACACCGGTGGCGAGTGGAACAGCGTGGTCAAGGATTGGCAGGCGACGCCGACAAAAGTCGCCCTGGCTTTCCCGGACGTGTATGACCTGGGCATGTCGAACCTGGGGCTCTTCGTGCTCTACGACCAACTGAATCGGCGGGCTGACGTGCTGGCCGAACGGGTGTTTTCTCCCTGGCCCGATATGGAAGCCGCGCTGCGTGAGGCCGGCATCCCACTCTATAGCCTGGAGACAAAGCACGCCGTCCGCGACTTCGACCTGCTGGGCATCAGCCTGCCCTACGAGCAGGTCTACACAAATGCCCTCAACCTGCTCGACCTGGCCGGCATGCCGGTCTGGGCGGCAGAGCGCGACGAACGTCATCCCCTGGTAATGGCCGGCGGTCACGCGGCGTTCAACCCAGAGCCGATGGCCGATTTCGTCGACTTCTTCGTGTTGGGTGAGGGGGAAGAGGTGGTTCACGAGATCGTGGAGGCCTTCGACGAGGTGCGCTACGCCGACCGCCTGACCCAACTGCGACGGATGGCCCGCATCGCCGGCGTGTATGTGCCCCGCTTCTACGGCGACCGTTACCGGGAGGACGGCACTCTCGCGGAGATCGTGCCGGCCGACCCGCACGCGCCGCCAGTAGTGACGAAGCGGATCGTGTCGGAATTGCCGCCGCCACCCTCGCGCTTCATCGTGCCATTCGTGGACACCGTCTTCAACCGGGCTGCCGTCGAGATCCAGCGCGGCTGTACGCGGGGTTGTCGCTTTTGCCAGGCGGGCATGGTCGTACGTCCTGTCCGCGAGCGCCCGCTCGGCGAGCTGCTCAGTGCGGTGGACGAAATCGTCCGCTCGACCGGTTTCGAGGAGGTCGCCCTGCTCTCCCTCTCCAGCTCCGATTACGCCGAGATTCGGGCACTGGCGGAGGCGGTTGCTGAGCGCTACCGTGATCGTCACCTGAACATCTCGTTGCCCAGCCTGCGCATCGAAAGCTTCTCCGTGGACCTGGCCGACGCGCTGACGGATGGACGCCGCTCCGGCTTCACCTTCGCGCCGGAAGCGGCCAGTGAACGGATGCGCCGCGTGATCAACAAGTACATACCGGAGCAGGAGTTGTTGGACGTGGCCGAGGATGTGTATAGCCGGGGCTGGCGTACGATCAAGCTCTATTTCATGATCGGGCAGCCGACGGAGACGGACGACGACGTACGGGCAATCGCCGAGCTGGTGCAGAACGTGATCCGCGTGGGCCGCCGGCATCACGGGCGCAAGGCTGCCGTGCGTGTCGGCGTCAGTACCTTCGTGCCCCAGCCACACACCCCGTTCCAGTGGGAGCCGATGGCTGATCTGGAAACGGTACGCCGTCGCCAGGAAATCTTGCAACGCGGCCTGCGCGGGCGTGGCATCACCTTCAACTGGAACGACCCGCAAGAGAGCTTGCTGGAAGCGACTCTCTCCCGGGGCGACCGCCGGCTGGGAGCGGTGATCCACACGGCGTGGCGGGATGGTGCGCGCTTCGATGGCTGGCACGACCGGTTCCGGCCGCAACTTTGGTGGGACGCCTTCGCTGCCCACGGCCTCGACCCGGCCTGGTACGCGCAACGCCGGCGTCTGGCCGACGAGGTCTTCCCATGGGATCACATCGACGTCGGCCTGCAAAAACGCTGGCTGCTCATGGACTATCGCCGCAGCCTCCGGGAGGAAACGCTGCTGGATTGCCGAGAGCACTGTTACGCCTGCGGTATCCTGCGGACGTACCGCAACGAGCGTTCGGCTACCCCGCCGGAGGCCTGGAAGTGCCCACCGACGAAGACGCCGCGCCAGAAGGAGTGGAAAGCGAGAGGCGGTGGGGGTAACGGGATGTCCATCTTGGAGGTGAATCATGTCTAGGACTATAGTTTTGACCATTCCAGATGCGCTGGGGAAGGAATTGGACGCAGCCAGTGAAGAATTCCTAACAGAGATACTGGAGCGCGGGCTGCGTGAGTCGAGGATTGAGCGTGCCCTGGAACGCCATGCGCAGGGAGGTATCTCGTTTGGTGCAGCCGTACACCAGGCTGCTGTATCCCAGGCTGATCTAGCCCGCTATGCCTATGCTCGCGGCATGGAGCCCCCTTTTTCCGAAGAAACGTTGGCTGAGGAACTGGGTTAACCGCTATGCCGAATGTAGTGTGCAATGCTGGCCCCTTGATAGCTTTGGGCAAGACGAAATGAATGCCTGAGTTAGCGACCCGCCAACGCGTTCGGCTAACCTTCGCCAAAGGGGGGCCTATGCGCTTCACGTCGCATCTGGACCTGGCTCGCACGTGGGAACGAGCGCTCCGCCGCGCCGAGGTGCCGCTGGTCTATTCGCAGGGTTTCAATCCCCGCCCCCAGATCCGCTTGGCCGCTGCGCTCCCGCTGGGCTACGTCGGCAAGAGTGAGTTGCTGGACATGACGTTGACTCACCCTGTGCCCCTGGACGCGCTCAGCAAGCGAATCACGGCGGCACTGCCGAACGGGTTGACCTTGCGACAGGCGGAAGAAGTGCCCCTCGCGGCCCCTTCCCTGCAATCTCAGGTCCGTTCGGCCACCTATCGGGTGTATCTGAACGCGGATGTGCTTGCCCAAGCTGTGCGGGAGCGGGTGGCTCGTTTCCTGGCCGAGGACACGTTCCCCTGGACGCGCCGGAGCCACAAGGGCAAAACTCGTCAGGTGGACCTGCGCGCCCTGGTCAAGGAACTGGCACTGCGGGAAACTGCCTCCGGCCAGTTTGTCCTGGAGATGCGATTGCAGCATGACAGCGAACTGACCGGACGGGTGGACGAAGTCATCGCTGCGCTGGAAATGACTGACGCGGTCAGGCTGATTGAACGTACGGTGGTAGAGAGTGAGCGAGTAGGCGAATGAGCGAATGGACGAGTGGGTGAATGGGCTCGCTGATCCGTTGATTCGCTCATTCGCTGAT
>CAZDTE010000036.1:0-14805 GCA_964508275.1 uncultured Ardenticatenales bacterium | reverse complement strand
TCGCTGATCCGTTGATTCGCTCATTCGCTGATTCAAGTCGTGAGGAACAGATGTCAACGAAACCACAACGTGTACTGGTCGTCGGGTGGGATGGTGCAGCGCCCGAACTGGTTTTCCCCTGGGTAGAACAGGGCCACCTGCCGACGTTGGGCCGCCTCCTGCGAGAAGGGGCGTCGGGCGAAGTCGCTTCGACCATGCCGCCTCTGTCGGGGCCGGCCTGGGCGGCCTTCGTCACCGGTCGCAGTCCCGGCCAGACCGGGCTGTACGACTTCCTCTACCGGCGGGCCGGTTCCTACGGCTTCTCGCCGATCAACGCGCGGATGCGTGATGGGCGTTCGTTCTGGCGCATCCTGAGCGACGCGGGCCGGCGCGTCGGCGTGTTCAACGTGCCGCTCACCCATCCCGTGGAACCGGTCAACGGTTACATGGTCAGCGGCTTCATGACCCCCTATGGCACGCGCAACTATGCCTATCCCCCGGAGCTGGCCGACGAGCTGGACCGGGTGGTCGGCGGCTACCGGTTGTATCCGTCGGCCAGTTACTCCGACCGCCAGCCGGAGGCGTTTTTCCAGGCCGTCGAAGAGGTCATCGAGCAGCGCACAAAAGCCACGCTGCACTTGATGGACACCTATCCGTGGGACTTCTTGATCACGGTGATGTACGAGACCGACACGTCGGAACACCAACTGTGGCATTACATCGACCCTACGCATCCGCAGTACGACCCGGCGCGCGTGGCCCGCTACGGCAACCCCCTGCTGCGCGTCTTCCAGCAGGTGGACGACAGCCTGCGCCAGATCCTGGAACGAGTGGACGACGACACGCTGGTCATCTTCATGTCCGATCATGGCATGGGGCCGGTGCACCACTTCGTCTTCCTGAACTCGTGGCTCCGCGACGAGCGGTTTATGGTGCTGAAGCAAGACCCGCTGACGCAGATCAAGGCGCTGGCCATGCGTGCCGGCTTCAACCTGGTGAACGTCCACAAGCTGGTCAACGCCCTGTACCTGATCAAGGACATTGAGCATCGGGTCAGTTACAGCAAAGACAGCCTGATGAAAAAGGTTTTCCTGTCGTTCGACAACGTAGACTGGTCGCGCACGGTGGCCTACTCGTTCGGTCGCGCGGTTGGGATGGTGTATGTCAACCTGCGGGGGCGTGAGCCGCAGGGCATCGTGGAGCCGGGCGCGGAGTACGAAGCGGTGCGGGACAAGATCGCCCGCCGCGCTCTGGCCTACACCGACCCGCGCACCGGCAAGAGGCTGGCGAAAAAAGCCCTGCGCCGCGAAGAGGTGTACCAGGGCCGGCATCTGGAGCAAGCCCCCGACCTGATCCTGATCCCTGACGACGAGACCAGCCACGTGTTCGGCCTTTCGGACTTCGGCTCGTGGTCGCTGTTTGAGCCGGCCTATCGCTACACGGCGGTACACCGGTCGAACGGCGTCTTGGCGATGCGCGGTCCGCAAGTGCCCGCGGGCAAGACGATTGCGGACGCGCGACTGGAGGACCTGGCCCCGACGATCCTGTACGCGATGGGCGTGCCGGTACCGGCGACCATGGAAGGGCGTGTCCTCACCGACGTGTTTGATCCGGCCTACATGGCTGCCCATCCCGTCGTTTACGACGATGGCCTGGGCGATGGCCCACTGGATGACATCTCGTCGGGGTACAGCGCAGAAGAGGAGGCCCAGGTGACCGAGCGATTGCGACAGTTGGGCTACATGGGGTGAGGAGCAGTTTGGAGCGACGGCGAAACGCCGACCATGGAACGACGAATCCGGGAGTAGAGTGTCGAACGGTGCCGGAATCGGAGAATTGTGTATGCTGAATCCTGACGACTGGCGACTGGCGACTGACCCATGAAACGAAACCGCCTCCTTCTGGGCATCTTGATCAGCCTGGTGCTGCTCGGCCTGGCGCTGCGGCACATCCAGCCGGGCCGGGTGGGGCAAGCGTTGGCCGCGGCCGACTACCGCTTTGTGTTGCTGGCGGCCGGCCTCCGGCTGCTCGCTTTGGGCCTGCGCGCGGTGCGCTGGAGCGTGGTGCTCCGGCCAGTAAAGCGCGTCGGGCCGCGCGCCCTCTTCCCGAAGATCCTCATCGGTTACTTCAGTAACTACGTGCTCCCGTCGCAGTCAGGTGAGTTGGTGCGGGCCTATGTGCTGGGCCAGCGAGAGGGCGTCAGCAAGAGCAGCACCATGGCCACCATTCTGGTCGAGAAGATTCTGGATTGGCTCACCCTGCTGCTCCTGTTGAGCCTGATCCTGCTGTTGTTCCCCACCGCTGGCTGGATTCGGCAATTCGGGATGGTTGCCGGCGTGTTCTTCCTCGGTGGATTGGTGACGCTGGTGGCCATGATCCGCTATCAGGACGAGACCGCGCGATTGGTCACGCGGTTGGCCTCGCGGCTCTCCGGCGCACTGGCAGAACGTACCGACCGGATCGTGCGCTCGTTCTTCGCCGGCTTGCGCGTGTTGCGCCGGGGGTCGCACGTGGGTCTGGCTGCTGCGCTTTCCGCGCTGATCTGGGGCGGGCAGGCGGCCTTGTTCGTGAGCATTGGGCGGTCGCTGGGTTTGACCGCGCCTCTGTATGCCTACGTCCTGCTGATGGCGTTGTTCAACCTGTCGGTCTTTGTGCCGACCATGCCGGGCAAAGTGGGTGCGCTGGAGTTCATCTTTGCCGCCGTCCTGGGCACATTCTCAACCGACCAAAACACGGCGCTAACGTTCGCGCTCCTGTTTCGGGCAACTCACATCGCTCCGTTGCTGCTCGGCTACAGCTCGTTATGGCGAGAAGGCGTACGCCTGGGCGAAGTTCGCGAAATGCGGCGTGAGGAGCCGGTCACACCAGCCGTGTGAATGCCAGGCAACGTGATGGGGGAGGAGTCAGGTTGAACCGCGAGAACACCCAAGAAAGCGGCCACGCCCGCCGCGTGCTGATAATCGGGTTGGACGGTGTAACGTGGGACCTGATCGGCCCGTGGGTGGATGACGGCGAATTGCCAAACCTGCGCGCGCTCGTGGACCGCGGGGTCAGCGGCCCGTTGACGACGACGGTGCCACCGGTGTCGGCTTCGGCGTGGGCATCGTTCGCCACCGGCACGAACCCCGGCAAACACGGCATCGTAGATTTCACCGCGCCACGCCCAGGTGGCTACGACATCGTGGTGAACCACGCCGCACGACGGACCGGCATCCCCTTCTGGGACCTGGTTGGCGGGCAGGGGAAGCGCGTTGTGGTTATGGGGGTCCCCGGCACATACCCTCCGCGACCGGTGGAGGGCAGCCTGGTCTGCTCCTTCATGACTCCCAGCCCCCAGAGCACCTACACCTATCCTGCCAGCCTAAAGGCCGAACTGGAGCGCGCCGTCGGACCGTTCCCCCTCGCACCGCCGGAAACCCATCGTGGTGGCCCTGTCTCCGCGTTCCTGGCCGACATGAGCGGCTGCCTTGACCGGCGTGCCGCCACCGCGCACTACCTGCTCGAACGAGACGACTGGTCGCTGGGCATCATCGTCTTCGCCAGCACGGACATGCTCCAACACGAACTCTGGCATTTGTTCGATCCCACACACCCGCTCCACGATCCGGCGGCTGCCGAGACGCACCGGCCGGCGGTGTTGCGCTACTTCCGCCGGCTGGACGAGCACATTGGCGAACTGACACGCCAGGCCGGCCCAGATGCAGCCGTGATCGTCATGTCCGACCACGGCTTCGGCCCCTTCCATAGCTTCTTGCACCTGAACAACTGGCTGCGCCGTCTCGGCCTGCTACAACTCCGCCGGGGGGCAGTGACGGCGGTCAAGTCGGCCACGTTTGGCCTGGGGTTCACCCCGCTGAATGTGCTCAAGCTCTTGAGCCGCATCGGGCTGGGCAGCTTGCGCGGGCAAGTGAAAGGGGGGAAAAAGGGTGGGTTGCTCCGCCGCCTGTTTCTCTCCTTCGCCGACGTGGACTGGTCACGTACGCAGGCGTTTGCCGTGGGCAACTTTGGCCAGGTCTACATCAACGTGGCCGGCGTACGTCCCCAAGGCTGTGTGCGGCCCGGACTGCAATACGAGGCTGTGCGCGATCGCATCGCCGAAGCGGCCCTGGCTCTGCGCGATCCGCAGACGGGCGACCCGCTGGTGCTCCGCGTCAACCGCCGCGAGGAGATCTATGCGGGACCACGCAGCGAGGAACTGCCCGACCTGATCCTGCACACCGACCGGCGCAAGTACGTTTCCTTCGGCCACGCCGATTTCGGCTCCAATCGGCTGGTCGAGCCGGGCTTTGGACAGACCGGTCACCACATGATGGACGGCGTTTTCGTGTTGGCCGGCTCGTCTGCCAGGCAAGGGCGGCGACTGGATGGCGCTGGAATTCTGGACATCGCGCCGACGGCTTTGCACCTGCTGGGCATCCCTCTGCCGGACAACCTGGATGGCCGGGTGCTTGTCGAGGCGTTGGAGGATCGGTTCTTAGCCGAACGCCCCATCCGGCGGGCCGAAGCCAGCGATCCAACTGCACCTCCCTCTGGCGGTGAGACGACATACTCGGCGGATGATGACGAGGCCGTGCGCGCGCACCTGCGCGGCATGGGCTACGTGGCCTGATTCGGTGTGGGGGCGTCTTGACAAACTGTTGATGTTCTGATATGCTATGTCCAACAAGGCGCCGGCCAGGTGACAGCAAAGCGCTGGCGGGTCGCCTGCACCGCCCGAGCCCATCTTCCGGAATCTGTGATTCCTTTATTGGGGATAGTGCCATGGCTAGAGAAAGAATCCTGATCATTGACGACAGTCGTGAAATCGTCTCGTTCCTGACGGGAAAGGTGCTTCCTCCCGCCGGGTACAAAGTCGCCATTTCTATGACGGGACAGGGGGGACTCCAGGCACTATCTAAGGAAAATCCCGATCTCATCCTGCTTGATCTGGAGCTTCCCGATGCGAGCGGTCTGGACATTCTGAGGACCCTGATGGAGGACGAGCGCGAACGGCCGGTGATCCTGATGACCGCCTACGGTTCGGAATCGGTCGCCGTGGAGGCCTTCCGGATCGGGGCACGCGACTATTTGATCAAACCGTACACGCCGGAAGAGGTGCTGAATGCGATAGACCGCGCCCTGGCCGAAACGAGGTTGCGCCGCGAGAAAGAGTCGCTGCTGGAGCGACTGGGGAAGCGGGTGCAAGAGCTGACCGTCCTGGCCACGATCGGCAAGTCTGTGGCCAACCTTACCGACACGGACAAGGTGCTGAAGCGAATCGTGGAAGCCGGGGTGTACATCACGCGGGCGGAAGAGGGTTTCCTACTACTTGTCGACCGGCAAAGCGGAGACATGGTGCTGTGTGCGGCCAAGAACGTAGACGACAAACAGGCGCGGTCCCTGCGTTTGCCGGTGGAGGACAGCCTGGCCGGCCGCGTGATGCGTGAGGGGAAGGCGGTGCGCCTGGGCGGCCAGGCCGAGCGACACTTCAAGATGAAGACCGGCTACTTGGTGAAAGCCTTGCTCCACGTCCCCCTCAGTTTGCAGAACCGCAGTCTGGGTGTGCTTTCTGTTGACAATCAGAAGACTGACCGCAGCTTCGACGAAAACGATGAGTACCTCCTGTCGGTGTTGGCAGATTACGCGGCGATTGCCTTGGAAAACGCGGACCTGCGCGCACACGGGGAGCTGTTGGACAGACGATTCCAGGTTCTTGCAAATCAGGCCGACCAGGCGGTGATCTCGTGTGACCCTGCACTCAACCCGGTGGCCGCAAGCGACCGGGCGTTGAACATCCTCGGTTTCACGGCCCGGGAGTTTAAGGGGCTGCGGGTAGACGACCTGTTTGCGGCGGATACCGTTTCTCGGGTGCAGGACATGGTTGGGACAGCGGTAGCTTCAGACGAGACAACAGTTCAAACATCTCTGACGCTGATTCCCAGGGACAGCGAATCTCTCACCGTGGAGGCAACAGCCAACCTGATCGGCCAGCAAGGCGAGATCGTCGAGGTGCAATGGCTGCTGCAATCCCCGCAGCCCTGATCGGGGAGGTGGAGCGAAGGCGCGTTATGAACTGCCAAATCTGCCTGGAAAAAGATCCTTTGGCCCCGAAGCCGGCAAACGCCCAGTGCACCGACTGTGGCCAGTTCGCTTGCTTTGACCACATGGTGCGGGTAAAGCTTGGCAGTTTCCTTTGTCTATCGTGCTACGAAGAGAAAGAGACGGTCTACAGGTCTCAGCGTCGGCTTGTGGAGAAGCCGCGTTACCGCGTCCCGCGCAAACCGGGCACACCGTAAGCGTAAGGTATAGCACGCAGATCGCGCCGCAACGCGACCAGCATAAAACATGAATCCAATGGCCAACGTATTCACAGAGCATCTCAGTGACCTGCTGCTCGCAGGACTCGTCATCGTTGTATTCCTAGCCTTGGGGCGCGCAACCGGCTACCTAATTGATCGGTTCGTCGTGCGCGCGGCCAGCAGGACGAGCACCGATCTGGACGATGACATCGTCGGTGCGATCCGCCGCCCGATAAGCGGCCTGACCCTGTTGATCGGCGTGGCAATCTCCCTCAAACTGTTGCAATTCCTCCCTGCCCAGTGGATCACGTTCGCCAGCAATCTGGTTTTTGTCGGCTTCATCGTGATCGGGTACCTTTTTGTCTATCGCTTGACCCGAGACACGCTGGCCTGGTATGCAGCCAACATGGCATCGCGTACCGAGACCATGTTGGACGATCAGTTCATTCCGTTCTTCCGCCGCCTCCTGCTCATTGTGCTCTCGTCCATTGCCGCCATGGTGCTCATGCAGCACTTTGGGTACGACATCACAGCCTTCGTGGCCACGCTAGGCGTCGGCTCCCTGGCCGTGGCGCTGGCCGCCCAAAGCACCCTCTCCGACGCGATCAACGGCTTCATCATCATGATAGATCGTCCCTTCCGCGTCGGCGACCGTATTGAGCTTCTGGATCTGAAAACGTGGGGCGATGTGACGGACATTGGACTGCGCAGCACCCGGGTGCGCACCCGCGACAATCGGATGGTGATCGTGCCGAACTCAGCTATCGGTAAGAGCCTTGTCGTAAACCACTCGTACCCGGACACACGCTATCGGGTGCAGACCCACGTGGGCGTTGCTTACGGCACCGACATCGAGAAAGCCCGGTACGTCATGACCCAGGCCGTGCGGGCGCAGGACTGGGTCATGCGGGACGAGCGAATTGATGTGCTCTTCCTGGAGCTTGGCGATTCGGCGCTGGTCTTTCGGGTGCGCTGCTGGATCGAAAGCTACACCGAGACCCGCCGCGTTATTGACAAGCTCAACACATGCCTCTACGATGCCCTCAACGAAGCCGGCATAGAAATGGCCTTCCCCGAATTTGTGCTCTGGCACCGACTGGAACCCGATGCGAAGCGGAATTGGCGGGAGGTCGTGCACGGATAAGGACACCGCCGATGCGTTGGCTCGACCTCATTGGGCAGGCGCCGGGTAGTCACCCTCGCGGCACCGGCAACCCGCAGATCGGTCGCGTGATCGCCGACTCCCGCCAGGTTAAGCCGGGCGATCTCTTTGTCGCCGTGCGGGGCCTGACCACCGACGGACAGCGGTTCATCTCCCAGGCCCTCGAACGGGGCGCGGTTGCGGTTGTGGCTGCCGATCCTCTGGCTGCCGACCTGCCGGTTCCGTGGGCCACCGTCCCTGACAGCCGGACGGCCTTGGGTCTCCTGGCAGCAGCCCGCTGCGATCATCCCAGCCGCAAGATGCGCGTCATCGGCGTGACCGGCACCGACGGGAAGACCACCACGATCACGTTCGTCGACGCGATCCTGCGCGCTGCTGGGCTCCAGACCGGCGTGATCTCTACGGTCAGCGCGCGCATCGGGAATCGCGAGCAGGACACCGGTTTCCATGTCACCACACCCGACGCGCCGCACGTCCAGGCGTTCCTGGCCGAGATGGCGGCTCGCGAGACCGCCTACGCGGTGCTGGAAGCTACGTCCCACGGCCTGGCTCAGCAACGTCTGGCCGGCGTGAGTTTCGACGTTGCCGTCGTCACCAACGTGGCCCACGAACACCTCGACTTTCACGGCACGGCGACCGCGTACCTGGAGGCCAAGGCTCTCCTCTTTCGTTCCCTGGCCGATGCGTACCGCAAGCCAGGCATCCCGAAGCTGGCCGTGCTGAACGCGGACGACTCGTCGTTCGCCCGCTTGCGCCAGGAGCCGGCGGACCGGCACATCACCTACGGGTTGCACTCCCTCGCCGACGTGCGCGCCGATCAGATCGTCGCCACGGCCGCCGGCTCGGAATTCGTCGCCGTCACGCCGGCCGGCCTCTGGCCGGTGCGCCTGCGTCTGCCCGGCCGATACAACGTCACCAACGCGCTGGCGGCCATCGCCACCGGCGTGGGGCTGAATCTGCCGGCGGACGCAATGCGACAAGGTTTGCACGATGTTGCGGGCATCGTTGGGCGCATGGAACGGATTGACGCTGGTCAGGACTTCACCGCCATCGTGGATTTTGCGCACACGCCCCAAGCTCTCACCGAGGCC
The DNA here is from genome assembly GCA_964508275.1 of uncultured Ardenticatenales bacterium. Lineage (GTDB taxonomy): Bacteria > Chloroflexota > Anaerolineae > Ardenticatenales > JAADHH01 > CAZDTE01. The sequence goes on along the minus strand of CAZDTE010000036.1, from coordinate 6,295 downwards.
TTGCGGGCGGCGCGGGAGATGACGGCCGGGAGCGTCATCGTAGTCTTCGGCTGCGCCGGCCTCCGCGACGTGCAGAAACGTCCCCTGATGGGCGAGATCGCCGCCCGCCTGGCCGACCGCGTCGTCATCACTGCCGAGGACCCGCGCACCGAGGACCGGGACGCGATCATGGCGCAGATCGCAGAGGGTCTGGAGCGGGAGGGAGCGCGGGAGGGCGACACGTTCTGGCGCATCGACGACCGGGCAGAAGCGATCCGGTTTGCCGTGCGGCTGGCGGAGGCCGGCGACCTGGTCATCGTGACCGGCAAGGGGCACGAGCGCTCCATGTGCTTCGGCACGACCGAATACCCGTGGAGCGATCAAGCCGCCGTGCATCAGGCGTTGGTGGAGCCTGGTTGAGCGTTCAGTTTCTCTGCGGTGAACCGCTGACTCCGAATCGGCATCAACACATTTAGGGGAAACTACCTGCCGGCTGCCGAGACGCTTCGATAGCCTGGACTTCCTCCGCGGAAAGTGTGTAACGTGACGTGCCGTTGGTGACCGGTTTGGCATAAATGCGCGTGCCATCGCGGCCATGCAAGCTACTGAACACCACGCCGCTGTTGCCATCATCCAGCAAGGCCACCGAGAAACTCTGATCGCCGCCCGTGTCTGCGAAGGCGCTGAACCGCACGACCGCGACACGTCGTAGCGCCTGACGAAGCGTGGACTCGGCAACGTCCAGGCGATGGGCGACGGCCCGAACCTCGCCAGACGTTTCCTGCCATCGTTCGGCTTGCCGGATTAACGCGTCCTCAATGTTTAACTCTGAGCCAAGCGACATGGCCTGGCGGTATCTCCCACGCAGTCGCCGGAGTTGCCAACCCAGCACGAACACCGCCACCGTAAGAACGAGCACCAAACCGGTCGTCGCCAACCACAAATTGGCCGCGTTTGCCACGTAGAATGTCTGCATCAACACTCACCTCCGATATGCCAAGAATCAACTAGCGGCGCTGCTCGCGGTCGGCAAAGAGGCGGTAATCAATATCAGGGAAGATATTGTCCAGCGCGAAGTAGCGGTCCGCCACGGCTTTGCCAGCGGCGCCCGTGGCATCCGCCTCGGCCAGGTCGGCCAGTTCGTTGAAGCGGTCCACGTGGGAGGTGAATCGCTCTACGGCGTAGTCGCGCGCCTGCCCCGTTGTCACAAGGAAGGGCCAATCACTCGACTGGAGCAACAACAGTTCGCGCGCGGCCTGGTTCAGCACGTCGGCCAGAGCATCCTCGGCCTGTGGGTAGCGGGCGACCAGCTCTTCCATCCGCTTTTCCGCCTGGCGGATAGGCTCCCACATCCAACCGGTATCTCCATTGTCCCAGGTGAAATGTCCTCCACCCGTGCCCCATGAACTCTCCGGCAACATGAGCACATCCTCGGGGGGGTGAGCTTCCAAGAATTCGCTGCTCGTCATCATCTCCACCCGCTTGCTCTTGCTCAGGTGTTGAAGCACCTGTTTGATCCAGGCGATGCCCTCAAACCACCAGTGGCCGAATAACTCGGTGTCGTAGTTTGCCGAGATCAACCCGGGGCCGCCCTCCTCTCGATAGCTCTGTTCGGCGATGTCTTGCACCAGCCAGGCGAAGTGACGCGCGTGCTCCGCTACTTTGTACTCGGCCCAGTCAGGATGGTAGGCATCCTTCAGGCCGAGATCGATCCGCGGGCCGGTCACCCGCCAGTACTGCAAGCCGGAAACCCCATCCTTCTTGTGGAATTCGCGATAGTCCTGGTCGCCTGGGTAGCCCCAATCGGCCGACCAGACCTGCATCCCGGTACGGTTGTTCCGACCGATGACGGCCACTTCCGCGCCGCCAACGTAATACGGGCGGAAGGTCGTCTTGTGTGTCGGCTCCACGTAGTCCGGCAAGGGAACAACGTACCGTTTAGGCACGTTCCCGTAGGGGCCGATCACGGCGTCCCTGGCCTTGCCCACCGGCAGCCCGCCCTCAACGGTGTGCGTCTCGGCGAAGAAGCAACCCAGTTTCAGTTCGGCGAGAAATGATTCCAATCCAGGTTTGATGTAGCCACCCTCACTCTCGCTCGTGTAGTAGCTGGGTCGGTAGGCACATTCGGGGAGCCAAATGGCGCGAGGCGCTCGTCCAAAATGCCGCTCGTAACTCCGGGCCCCGCTCGCCAACTGCCCGAAGACAGACGAATCCCTCGAAAGGAGCGGCAGGTACCCATGCGTGGCCGCGCTGGTCACGATCTCCACATGACCGGAATCCTGTAGGTCACGAAAGCCGGCCACCGCATTCCTCCCAAACCGCTCCCGAAATGTGGTCAATGCCTGCTGATACCAGTTCTGATACCACCCGGCGAGGAAGGCCATGTGCGCTTCATCCTGTGCCCGAAAGCGTTGCCCATCCATGATCGCGCGCTGAATCCGATCCTCCAGGTAAATCTCGAAGTGCTCGACCACGTCGGGATCGGCCAGTTGCTCCGTCAGCACCGGGGTCAAACCCACCGTCAGCTTGAACGGAACCCCCTCGTCGCGCAGATCGTACAGGGCGTTAAGTAGCGGGACATAGGTTTCTGCCGCGGCCTCGTGCAGCCATTCCTCCCCGTGCGGCCAGCGGCCGGCCCGCCGACAGTATGGAATGTGACTGTGTAAGACAAAAGTAAAAGCAGCATATTTCTCAGCACTCATCTTTACGTCCTCTCGTTTCGAGTTTCGGGTTTAGAGTTGCGTGTTCGTCTCACGTATCACGATCACACCAATCCCGAATTCCCTCTCCGTGCTCATCATTCATCATTCTGCGTTCATCGTTACGATGTCGATCCCCACTCCCTCGCCCAGCACCACCGTGATCTCCAACTCCCAGCGCTCGTCCGGTCCCAACGTTACCGGCCAGACCGGCATCACGCACGAACCCTGATAGACGCGCTCAAAACCAGCCTCCGAGTTGGACACCGTTTCTAGCGGGAAGCACCACAGTTCGGCAGGCTCCGGCCAACGCAACGCGATCGTCATGTCCAGCCACTCGACGACCATGCGCAGGCCGCGCATATCCTCGCGTTGAACGGGCGCGGCCAGCGAGCAGGGCTCTGCCCCCGCTATCGCGTAATAGGCTCCTGGCCCATTGCCCCCCAGCAGCCCCCAATTCGTTTCCACGCCAAACCGCAACGTCAGCGGCACGTCACTCGGGTTGGTCAGGCGGTACTGGACGCGGACGTCTTGCGCTCCGGCCCGGACTGAGAACGTCTTCTCCACGCGCAGTCGCTGGAACAGGCCATCGTGCCACACGCCGCCGTCACGGCTCAAACGCACCAACGCCACACCGCCCTCCACTTCGGCATCAAACAGGTACCGGCCGGTGACGAAGTCTCCTTCCTCGCCGTATTCCGCGCGATAGAAATCATCGAACACGGTCGCCGGGGCCAGGAAATGGTCCACGAAGGATGCCCGGCTGTACCAGTCACGAAACAGCTTGTTCTCCAGGCCGGCCTCCTTTGCCCGAACCTGGGTCGTGTGAATCGTCTCCACCTCACCAGAAGCCGAGTCTCCGGGCAATCGCACACGCTCTTCACGAGCGGCATCAATCAATTCCTGGTGGTACCCTTCCCAACGTCGGGTGAGCGTGTTGGCCAGGTTAACCTCCTTGTTCCGCCAGTCCCATTCAAACGCGTGGCCCCCGGCGTCTGGGGCCAGGTACAGATTCATCCGGTCGCTGCTGATCAGGACCTCGTCGTTCCCGTCGCCGTCGAAATCGGGAGTGGTCACCGTTACCCAGGATTCGGAACCATGGCGCGCCGCGTCGGCCAGATTTTCCGCCGCGATCAGGTGCCCGAAGTTCGCACTCCGGATGTGGAAGAGGTAGACTCCGCCGAACACGCCGTGCCAGTATGGACAGTTGCACTGGCCGGTCCACAACCGGTCCTGCGCGGCTGCCATATCACGCGCCGCACCGCCCCCCGTCATTTGGGCAACCTTCGCGCTTACCCACAACATCTTCTTGTGCAGCGTATTCACTTCGGGGTACTTGACCAGAAAGTTGCGCCAGAACCCGCCGCGCACGAAGCTCAAGATGTCCTGACGATCCTCAGCCTGCAGATCATGCTTGAGCCGGGTGATGGCGCCCGACTGGCGCGCCGGCAAGGCCCACTCCGTCATCTCGTCGTACGAGGCCGTGGGCAGGTAGATGCGTCCCAGCGCCGGGTAGCGGCGGGCAAACTCCCCCGGCGGAATCGTCACCAGCCAGTCCGCGTTATCTTCCAGCGCGGCAAAGAAGCGCTCCATCCAGCCAGGCTTGCCCGATTCGCCGACCCAGCAGTGCTCGTACGTGCCCGGCCACAGGCCGAACTTCTCACCATCATCGCCCATGACGGCGACTCTGTGGCCCCCTTCGCTTGCCTCACCGCGAAGGAAGTCGATCACCTCGTGCACCGGTGACCACGGAATCGAGTAGCGCAAGAACTTGGACGTGCCAAAGATCTTCAGGGTGTGGCCTTGCTCTTCGGTAACGTAGTAGCCGAACAGGTCGTCATCGGTGAGACCGACATACTTGAAATGAGTGTCATCCACGATCGTGTACTCGATGCCGGCCTCGGCCAGCGCGCGCGGCAGATGCGGCTCCCACACGCGCTCTGCCAGCCAGAGGCCGGTGGCCTCGTAGCCAAAATCGTCACGTACGGCCTGCGTCAGCTTGTGAATCTGGCCCTGCTTGTCAACATCAGGGAGGACGCTCAGGATCGGCTCGTAGTAGCCGCCGGTCAAGATCTCGACCTGCCCACGCGCGACCAGCGCGCGCACGCGGCGCAGCAAATCCGGCTCGTGCTCCAGCAGCCAATCCCGCAGCGGGCCGGTGTAGTGCAGGGCCAGCCGCACGCCCGGATGACGCTCCAGCGCTGCAACCAGCGGCTTGTATGCCAGGCGGTGCGCCTCGGCGAACACGTGGTCGAAATTCCCGACCGGTTGGTGGTTGTGAATGGCCAGGCTGAGGTATAGACGGGACATTGGGCTCATTCCGCTCCTTGAATCTGGCGCACTTCGTCCAGGATGCGCATCGCCAGGGCCGCTTTCGATTGCCGCGGCATGGGGATCACCTGGCCGTCGCGGCGGATGATCGTCGCTTCGCTCTCGTCGGCAGCGAAGGCGGCGGGAACGGGGTTGGCCACGATGAGGTCCAGCTTCTTCTGGCTCAACTTCGCCTGCGCGTTGACGACCAGGTCCGACGTTTCGGCTGCGAACCCAACCACAGTTAGCCCTGGCGGTTTCTGAGCCACGACCAGCGACAAGATATCGGGTGTGCGTTCCAGGGCCAGAACCAGTTCGCCGGCGTCCGTCTTCTTGATCTTCTGATCGGCGACCCGAACCGGGCGGAAGTCCGCCACAGCAGCAGCCATGAGCAACATGCTGGCATCGGAGATCGCGTCCAGCGTGGCGTCGGCCATGTCTTGAGCCGTGTTTACGGAAACAAAAGCGCGCAGTCCATAGGGCGATGGCAGCAATGTGGTGGAGGAAATCAGGGTGACGCTCGCACCCTGGTCCACGGCTGCCTGTGCCAGGGCATACCCCATGCGGCCGGAGGAGTGGTTGCCGAGGAAACGGACCGGGTCGAGCGGCTCGCGTGTGCCGCCGGCAGTGACGACGACGTGTTGGCCGGCCAGCGGCCCGTCTCGCCCCAGCAACTGGCGCAGCGCGCCGAGAATCTCTTCGGGTGGAACCATGCGCCCGACCCCGCTGGCCCCGGATGCCAGTCGACCTTCCACCGGCCCGACGAACGTCACGCCCTTGCCACGGAGGCGGTTCGCGTGCTCCTGAGTTATGGGATTGAGCCACATGCCGCTCTCCATCGCCGGTGCGAGGAGCAGCGGAGCCTGCGTCGAGAGGGCGGTCGTGGTGAGTAGGTTCTCGGCCAGGCCAACCGAGAGTTTCGCCAGGGTGTTGGCCGTGAGTGGCGCGATGAGCATCGCCTCGGCCCGTCGGGCCAGCGTCACGTGAGGGAGCGGTTCGTCTTGGCTCGTGGTGAACAGGTCGGTGAGCACCGCGCCATGCGTGATCGCCCGAAACGTCAGCGGTGCGACCAGCTTGGCCGCCGGATCAGTGAGGATGACGTCCAGCTCGGCGCCGCTTTGCACCAGCGTGCTGGCGAGGGTCACCGCCTTGTAGGCCGCAATGCTTCCGGTTACCCCCAACAGGATGCGGCGACCCTGGAAGACGCTCTTGGTCAGAGCGAGTAATCGATTCGTTGTCATAGGACCGGCTCCCTACGGTATCATCTCAATAATCTGGGGCGTCTTGATCCGGCCTTGCTTTTTTCT
>CAZDTE010000035.1:0-24886 GCA_964508275.1 uncultured Ardenticatenales bacterium | reverse complement strand
CCCACACCCCACATCTCATATCCCACATCTCATATCCCACATCTCATATCCCACACCCCATATCCCATTCTCCACCCCTTACTCTCCCAGGTACGCCTCAATGACGCGGGGATCGTTCACTACGTCTGGGGGGTTTCCCTCCAAGAGCACTTGCCCCTTGTGCAATACGACGATGCGGTCCGACACGTTGGAGACGGCATGGAGCGCATGCTCTATGCCGACGATGGTCACTCCTGCCAAGCGCAACTCTTGCAGCAACGCGCGCAAGCGAACGCCATACCCTGGGCTGAGGCCGGAGCCCACTTCGTCCAGCAGGAGCAGGCGGGGACGGGTAGCCAGGGCGCGGGCCAGCTCCAACAGCTTGAGTTGGCCCAGGCTGAGGGCACGGGCCGGCAGGCGTGCCTGGTCGTCAAGCCCCACGCGTTCCAGCGCCTGCTCTGCTTCGTATTGGCCAGCCTGCAAGCTGAGAGGCGGCACCTGCCCGAAGCAAGCGCCCACCATGACGTTGGTCAGGGCCGACAGTTCCAGGAAGGGTTGCACGACCTGGAACGTGCGCGCGATTCCGACATGGCAAATTCGCGCGGGCGTCCATCCCGTTATATCCTGGCTATCAAAGATCACCCGCCCAGAGTTTGGCCGCAAGGTGCCGCCGATCACGTTGAAGAGCGTGGTCTTCCCCGATCCGTTGGGCCCGACCAGACCCACGATCTCCCCGGCATCCACGTGGAAATCCAGATCTCGCAGAGCCGTCAAGCCACCGAATCGCTTGGTGACGTTGTGGGCTTCAAGCAGGGCCATCGGTATCACCGGCGTCCGGTCAACCCTCGCGGCATGAACAGCAGCACGCCGATGAGGACGACGCCGTAGAGCATCTGATGAGAGAACGGAAACAAGGGCTGGAAGACAAAGGCATCAACCAGGTACAGGGTCAGCGCGCCGATGAGCGGGCCACTGATCGTGGTCAGGCCGCCGAACAAGGACATCACCAAGGGCATAGCAGAGAAAGAAACGCTGAAAACCGCGTTTGGATTCAAGAAATGAATCAGGTGTGCGTAGAAAGCGCCTCCCAGTCCGGTGAAGAACGCACTGAGGAGCAGCGCGCGGCCTTTGTACAGGCCCAGGTCCACGCCCAGCGAGGCCGCGGCTTGTTCTGATTCTCGGATGGCGGCGAAGGCCAGCCCGACACGGGCGGTCATCAACCAGCGTGTCGTCCACACGACAGCCACCAGCAGCAACCAACCCACGTAGTAGTTGGGCCATTGCGCGTGGAGGAAATCTACCTCGATGGAGCCCACACGCCACGACGGGAACGCTGGAATCCCGACCAGGCCCTGGGTTCCGTGGGTCAGTGATGTCAGGTTCATGGTAGATGCTTTGACTAGTTCGTTTGCGGCGAAGGTGGCCAGCGCAAAGTAGATTCCGCCGAAGCGAAAGCACAGTTTCCCGACCAGCCATGCAAACAGGGTGGAGAGGCCGGCTCCGAAGCCGACGGCCAGGAACGGGTTCACTTCTGCGCGCAGCACTAGCAGGGCGGACCCGTAGGCGCCAAGGCCAAAGAACGCCGCGTGCCCCAGAGAGATCTGGCCGGCGCGAGCCAGCAAAGTCCAGCTCATGGCCAATGTGGCGAACAGAAAGGCCAGCGTCATCACGAACAGGACATAGCTGCCGAGGAAGGGTACCGCCGGCAGGAAAAGGAGCAGGAATAGGAACAGATACAAGCTACGGCTGCGCCCGCGACCGCCCCTCTCCCACCGGGCTCGACTCAAAAAGAACCCACCGGGCGTCATCTATCCGCTCATCTCAGGTTAGTTGCTGCACTGGGGGGTCATCGTGTGGCCGCCGCTCGCCGACCGGCAGGGGCCAGAGCGCCGGCCAGGGTTTCCACACCGAGAGAACGCCACCCAACGGCTGAGCAACGCTGCCCATCAGTTCGATCCGGCACGCAGTCCCTGGGGACGCAGGAACAGAGAACCCAGCAGGACCAGGAAGAAAAGGAGTTCTCGCCACTGGGCGCCCAAGAGGACAACAGCCAAGGCTTCGATCACTCCCAGCAGGATGCCCCCCACCAGCAGGCTGGCTGTCTGGCCGACGCCGGCCCAAATCGCCAGTACCAGGGCGATGATTAGCGGCTCCCGGCCGGCGGCTGGCTGTACATAGTACAAGGCGACGAAGAGGGGACCGGCGGCTCCGGCCAGCGCAGCCCCCAACCCAAACGTGAGTAGGTCGATGCGCTCCACATCAATGCCCATCATCTCGGCAGCTTCGCGATCTTGCGCTGTGGCCCGCATGGCCTTGCCGGGGTAGGTCCAACCAATGAACAGGTGCAGCGCCAGGATGATTGTCACCGAGATGGCGGCCGCAATGAGGCGCTCAACGCCAATCGTGATCCCGCCCCAGGAAATGGCCTGTTGCAGGTAGTCGGCGGTGATGACCTGGTAGTCACCCGTCCAAAGCTGGAGGAGCAGGTTTTGGAGCAACATGGACAGACCCAGGGTGACAACGAGACCGTTCAGACGACGAGGTTCGCCCAGGTTGGTCAAACCGGACTGGACAACCAGGCCGAGGACAAACAGCAAGGCGGCGGCCGGCAGAATAGCGAACAGGGGATCGATCCCGAAGCCGTACCAGAGACCGTAGGCCAGGTACGCGCCAATCACCAAGAATTCGCCGTGGGCCATGTTGAACACGCGCACCACGCCAAGAATCAGGCTTAGCCCCACGGCGAGCAGGGCATAGTAACACCCGATCAGCGCGCCGGCCAACAGGCTGTTCGAGAGCAACAGAGTCACAAGCAGATACCTGGCCTACGATGTCGGATAGCATCCTCCCAAGGACGTAGGTGCATACCCCCGGGGAGGCACCTACCGGCGTCCGCTACCGCTGGTCCCAGGCTGGCGCGGGGAAAATCGCTTCGCCCGTTGCCCGATCCGGCGGCCAGACGATCACCTCCTGGTCACCCTGAATCTGCGTGATAGCCTGCTGGTAATAGAGTGGGTCACCCTGCTCGTCGAACTTCAGGCGTTCCAGGGGCAGAGGTACATCAAGCGCCGCCAACTGATCGCGCACGTTCTCCGGTGTCAGGTCTTGCCCGGCCTCCAACGTCTTTTGGATGGCGAGCAGCATGGCTCTGGCCGTGCTATAGCCGTGCTGCTCCAGCCCTCCGGCCGGTCGCTCGTACTGCGCCTGAAAGCCTGTGGCAAAGGCGGCCGACATCTCCTCGGAGCCGGGTGTCGTCAGACCACGACTGTCGTCCCAAATGGCGGTATGGAATGTGTAACTGGCGGCGTCTCCCAGCTTGAAGGTGGGAACGCGCAAGCTGGCTCCGTACAGCACCAGGAACCCACCGGTGTCGATCTTGTGGGACTGGAGTTGGCGCACCATGTTGACGTTGTCACCGGTGAAACCGGCCGATACGATCAGGTCTACACCGGCCACTTTGGCCTTGTTTAGCAGAGGCACAAAGTCGGTGGTACGGCCGGGAACGAACTTTTCGAATACGGGCACGTCCACGCCTTTAGCGATCAGGTCATCACGGATACGTTCGGAGGTCTGCGTTGCGCCTGGCGTCCCCGCGTACAGGATGGCCGCTTTCTTGATCTGCAGAACATCGGTGGCCAGGCCCACGGTCGCAGCAGAGAAACCGGTCAACTTGCTCATGCGGAAGAAGTAACGGTATCCCCGTGCGGTCAGGCGCTGGTCCAGGCTGGCGCTGGCCAGGTAGGGCACCTGGTTTTGCTCTGCGACTTCGCTCGTAGCACCGACGAGCGTGTCAACGTATCCGCCGACGAGCGCAATGACCTTCTTCTGCGTGATCAATTCGCGCGCCGCGGCGGCCGATTGCTCCGGCTTGCTTTCGTCATCGCGCGAAAGTAGGGTGACGGGGATGCCGCTGATGCCCCCGGACGCGTTGACCTCGTCAACGGCATACTGAATTCCTTCGTGAACCAGTTTCCCCTGAGGCCCCTGCACGCCCGTGAGCGGTTCCACTTCACCGATCACGATTTCGCCAACGGCGGGCGTGGTCGTCGCCGCGGGCTGCGCTGCTCCTGCGCAACCCAGAAGCACCAAAGCAATCGCCGCCAATCCCATTGTGGCCAACCAGCGCCCACGCCGGCCGAATCGCCGTATCGTTTTTCCACCCATGGGTTATTCTCCTTCTTCGCAACAGTCGCCAGGTCTGCCCTCACAAGGTATCTTCTTGAGAAGCAGGGGCGAGCATGCCCACCCCCTGATCGTGGAGCAGATGCCTTGCGGGCATCACGAACGACAATACCCTGACGACCTTGGGGCCGGCGACCCCGCGTGTTCACCGGCCACCGATTTTCACAGCAGGTTGTAAACAGGTGCGAGCATGGAAATTATATCACGGATGGGTGCTTCTGGCAAAGGGCAGGCACAGAGGGGCCCGATTTGACGACGGTCCAATCTTCCTGTATCATCAGTGATGGGAAGCCCGTCGGGTTAGCAAGTGAAGAACGAGGTGCAGAAGCTGACAAATGGATGAACCCTCCCGGAAGCGGATCCGGGTATTGATTGCCGAAGATCACGCCATCGTACGCGAGGGCGTGCGCCTGATCTTGGAAGCGCAACCCGACATCGAAGTGGTGGGAGAAACCACGAGCGGCCGGGAAGCGATTGCCAAGGCCTGTGAGTTGCTGCCGGACGTCGTATGTATGGACATCAGCATGCCGGATATTGATGGCCTGGAGGCTACTCGACGCATAAAGGCCTGCTGTCCTGATGTGCAGGTTTTGGCCCTCACCGTTCATGAGAGCGATGAATACTTCTTCCAGATGCTGAGCGCGGGGGCCTCGGGTTACGTGTTGAAGGGTGCTGCCTCGGCAGATCTGGTATCGGCCCTACGCTTCGTAGCCCGTGGCGAGGTGTTCTTGTATCCCACAGTTGCCAAGAAGTTGGTGAATGACTTCCTCAACCGCGCACACGACCGGGAGGAAGCGGACCAATATCAAGCCCTCACCCGGCGCGAACGCGAGGTGCTCACCCTTGTTGGAGAAGGGCTGACGAACAGAGAGGTCGCCAACCGCCTGGTGATCAGCCTCAGTACGGTGCAGACTCACTACGCTCACATCATCGAGAAGCTCGGTCTGACCAATCGAGCGGAGCTGATCAAGTACGCCATCCGCCACGGACTCATTGATTTGAAGTGACTGCGATGAGAACAGAACTGTCTCCCCCCGTCCACTGGGGACGGTTTTCATGCTTCACGTCTCGCCGTGGCATGCACATCGCTTGCGTCTTGCCGGGATTCCGGACACCCGACAGATCGAGAATGCCATTCGGGGGCATGCGTGTACCGGCCGTCCACCTAAACGAACGACCGACATACGCGACTTCGATCGCCGGTCTGGAGTTGAGAACATGAACGAAGGTAGGGTCCTGGTCGTCGAGGACGAACCCAGCATTCGCGAGGTGGTCAGCCTCTACCTGCGACGCGCCGGCTACCAGGTCACGGTGGTCGAAGATGGGCAAGCGGCGCTGGACAGCCTGGCCGGCCAGTTGCCCGACTTTGAAGACATCAAGCGAATTATAACAGTCTTCGTGATACCTTTTTCTGGAAGGTGTGTTTCTCTGGAAAAGCCTTAGGCCCCCACAGGGGCCGTCACACAAGCGATTTGCCGTCCACGTGCGGCGGTATCGGCACATCCAGCAAGCGCAAAATGGTAGGGAACACGTCCATGATGCCGCAAGAGTCTCGCGCGACCTGTTGCCCCCCCAGATAGAGCAGCGCATCCTCGTACGTGTGCATCCCGACCATCACCGGGTCAGTACGCAGCAGCGATTCGCTGAAGAGCTTGCCCTTGGGATCGTAACCATCCACCGGAGCAAGGATCAAGTCAGCCGCCTGATCCAGGTACGGGCCGTCGTAGAGTTCTTCGCGCCGGAATGCCTTCTTCACCAGCTTGCTGCCGGTCTCCGGATCACGCAGCGCTTCGGCGGCCTGGATCAGTTCGTTTCGCAAATGCTCGTAGGCGGGACCTGGCTCCACCGAGCCATCCTTCTCGCGCCCCTTCACGCGGATGAACACCCGGCCCGGATCCATGCTGTAGGCCACAGAGGAGGGGGCGATTTCCGCCAACTGCTTCTTGGGATCGGGCGGTGTGTTGGCGTATTGCAGCCACCCGCCGTCGGCCAACCATCGGTTGTAGTACACCTCCTGTCGGATAGAGCAGAACCCGTGGTCCGAGAGCAGGATCAGGCTGGTGCGATCATCTAACCGGTCCCGCATCTCCCCAATGACGGCATCCAGGCGCTCGTATAGGCGGTAGAAAGCGGGTGCCCACTGGGGGTGCTCGGCCTCCATGTGCCCCCAGTAGAAGTGGTGCAGCCGGTCCGTCTCCATAATCAACGTCATGAAGAAGTCCCAATCTTCCTGTTCCCAGAAATGGAACATCGTCTGGACCCGCTTCTCCAGCGCGTCCTCGATGTCGGCCATCATCTTTTCCAGCGACTCGCGGGCCAGCCAGGGGTCGGCGTCAATCCGGTAGCCGAGTTGCTTCAGGGTCGGCACGAGCGATGGCGGGTTGGCCACCTTGTCCACAGTCGGGCAGAGAAAGCCAGCGATCAGAATCCCGTTCACCTCGCGGGGCGGGAACGTGACCGGCACATTCATGACGAAGACGCGCTTGCCGGCCCTGCTGAGCACTTCCCACAACGTCGGGGCCTTAATGTGCCGGCCGGTGGGGATAAACGTCTTGTACGTCTCCGGGTCTCGATCGATGAAACCAAACACGCCGTGTCGCGCCGGATTCGCGCCGGTCATGAATGTGGACCAGGCCACGGACGACACCCACGGATAGACTGAGTTCATCGCCGTGAGCGTGCCTTCGCGGGTCAGGGCTGCGATGTTCGGCAAACGCCCCTCGCCGATCAAGCGAGTCACCAGGCTGTGCGGCGTGCCATCCAGCCCGATGATGACCACACGCGGCTTCTTCTTGCCTCTGAACCGACCGAATAGTCCCATCCTCTCACAACCCTTTCCTCACTTGCGTGGATCGAACGTCAGCCCCCCATGCGGGGGCCCCTCCGGAAGGATTGAGGGGGGAGAAATGCGGCCCCATTTTCATCCCACCGCTGGGCATGATGTGCGCACTACGCACGACGTGGCAGGAAGCCCAGTTCATCCAGCTTGCCGAGGATCTTGGCCACGCTTTCCTGCTCTTCCTCCCGATCTGTTCGCACGGTCACTTCGGGGTTCAATGGCGGTTCGTACGGATCGGAAACGCCGGTGAAGTTTTCGATTTCGCCGGCGAGGGCCTTCTTGTACAGGCCCTTCACATCCCGCTCGATGGCGGTCTCCAGCGGGCAGTCCACGTACACCTCCACGAACTGGCCGATCCGGGACCGCAACTCGTCGCGAACCTCACGGTAGGGGCTAATGGCGGCAGCGATGGCCACCACGTCGTTGCGCGTGAGCACCTCACAAACCCAGCCGATCCGGCGGATGTTCGTGTCGCGGTCCTCCTTGCTAAAGCCGAGGCCCTTGCTCAGGTTCGTGCGCACGACATCGCCGTCCAGCACCTCGATCTTGCGCAGTCCGCGATCGCGCAGGGCTTGCTCAACGTGGTGGGCCAGCGTGCTCTTGCCCGATCCCGAAAGGCCCGTAAACCAGATTGTGAATCCTCTTGACATGCCGGTTGTTCCTATGCTCTGTATCGGGTATCCTCAAGCGGCCAGCAACAAGTCAACCAACTCTGCAGCCGGCTCCGGATCGCCGAGGTACTGGCTCAAGGATTTGGAGAGTCGATTTGCCTCACGTTGCCATTCCACGATTGCTTCTACAACATCTCCCAACCCTAGTCTCTTTGCTTCCCCGGTTGAAACAGGTGATCCTTCTCGAACATCTCGTACGAACTGAGCATACCCTCGAATGAAGGCACCTACCACTCGGCCTGTAGCAGGGTCTCGACGCACGTAGATACCCGACCCCACAGGAATGGACTCCGCTGGCTCAGGAACGTCGCAATCAATCAAGATGTCCAACTCATCAACATCTGCATCATAGCCAAAGGCGCCGATTTTCATTTCTTCATCTCCCCCCGTATCCGTTCGTACCAACAGCTTTGGTAGAATTTGATCCATTCACCATCTTCCTAGCGCACGTATTTCACGCTCACGCGCAGCCAGTAACCTTTCCACCGGCCACTGCCTTCTCTGGCCAGAAGACGAAAACGCCTTGTACCCTCATCCGGACGCCGACTGTCACCTTCAACCAGTGCGGGGTCCACCATCGTTTGAATGGTGAGTGACAAGGAGTCGGCGATTTCAGGCCGGTTACGAACATGATGCCCCCACTGTTCCCGTTCGATCCGACAGGGCACTCCATCGCGATCTACGCCTTGCCAGAGCCACTCTCGCTTCACGGTCGCCCGGCTCTCACAAATACCCCAGCGCAGCCAGGCGCTCCTCGATCAGCGCCTCTTCATCCGCGCTGTAGCCGTCGATTTCGTCGGTGTGCACCGCTTCGCCGCGCATGTCTTCGGGGACCGGCACATTCAAGAGTTGCAAGATCGTCGGGGCCACGTCCAGCAGGCTGCGTCGCTCCATCTGCCGGCCGCTGGCCGGGTTGGCTGGGTCGTAGAGGATGATCATGCCGTCCTGCGCGTGGTTGGCATCGTCCGGGCCGGTGTCGTTCTCAAAGGTGTGGATTGTGTTCAGCCCCAGGCTGCCGACCGAGCGCCAACGCAAATCGCCGAAGTAGACGATCAGGTCCGGCGGGATGTTGCGAATCTCGGCGTACAGGTCTTCCGGGCGATGGGCGATCGTGCCGATCGGGTTGCCGTTTTCGTCGGGGATCGCCTCCAGAGCCGCCTGCAACTGGCGGCGCACGGTATCGTAGTCCGCTTGGGGGATCACACCTTGCGGCTCGCGACCTTCCACGTTCAGGAACACGCGAGCGTAGTAACCGCCGGAGCCCCACGCGCGGGTCTTCGACCAATCGACCTGGCACTTCTCCAGTGGCACGACCCCGTCCGGCTTGTCCTTGAGCGCCAGCCAGCCGTTCTGCACCAGCCACTCGTTGATGCAAATGCCGCCATCCATCCCTTTCGCACCGTGGTCCGAGACGACCAGCACCGCCGTGCCCTCCGGCACCAGCGCCAACAACTCACCGATCCCCTCGTCGAGGACCTTGTAGTAATCGCGGATGGCATGCTCGTACCGGTTCCCCGGCTCGTATTTGCGGTGCATCGAGTCGTGGAACTTCCAAAAGCCGTGGTGAACGCGGTCCACTCCCATCTCCACCCACATGAAGAAGTCCCACGGCTTGTTCTGCACCAGATGCTTGAGCACCGTTAGCCGCTTCTCGGTCATCTGATAGATCTGCTTGAGGAGGAAGCCCTTGTCCTCGGTCCGGAATTGCCGGACGTCCACCTCGTACTCACCGACCAGCGCTTCCACCTCTGGCTTCAGGCTGTCGGGGTACGTGAAGCGGCCCTGCGTGCTGGGGGTGAGGAATGAGCTGATCAGGTGACCGTTCAGCGGGCGGATGGGGTAGGTTTGGGGCACGCCGACGACGATGCTCTGCTTGCCCGCCTTGCCCAACACATCCCACACCCGATCCACCGTCACCGCGTTGCCGGTGGCGATGCGCATGTTCTCGTAGGAGTGATCGGCACGGTTGCGAAATCCGTAGAAGCCGAGTTGCCCTGGGTCCTTGCTGCTGAGCATACAAGTCCACGCCGGCACGGTGATCGGCGGGTGGCAACTCTCCAGCAGGCCGTAGGAGCCTCCCTCCATCAGCCGGCGCAGGTTGGGCAACTCGTGACGCCATTTCTCGAAGACCAGCGATGGCTCGCCACAGTCCAACCCGATGACAAACACCTTGCGCGAATGTGAGGACATGGTTCTCCTTCCCGATCCATTTTGACTCCAGCCTGTTGCCGGGACCACGCCTGACGGACACCCTGGATATGAAAGGAGACGGGAAGCCGGGGCTCGCTTCCTCGCCTCGCCGACTGCACAGCGGAAATGCAGCGGCGCAATCGTACCATAAAAGGCACCAATTGTCAAAGCAGCGAAAACCGGATATAATGGGACCGGAGGCAACCGGACTCATGGCTTTGGAAATCGGAATCGTCGGCCTGCCGAACGCCGGAAAATCGACCCTGTTCAACGCGCTGACCGGCGCGGGTGCCGCCGTGGCTGCTTACCCGTTCACCACCATCGAACCGAACGTGGGGGTCGTGCCGGTCCCCGACCCGCGCCTGGACCGCCTGCTGGAGATCGCCCGGCCCGACCGGACCACGCCGGCCACCATCCGGTTCGTGGACATCGCCGGTCTGGTGAAGGGCGCGCACAGAGGTGAGGGCCTGGGCAATCAATTCCTCGGCCACATCCGCAACGTGGACGCCATCGTTCTGGTCGCCCGCTGCTTCACCGATCCCGACATTGCCCACATGGCTGCCGAGCTGAATCCTGTCGAGGACATCGCCGTGGTCCAACTGGAGATGGCGCTGGCGGACCTCACCACCGTGGAGCGCCGCATCGCCAAGGTCCAGAGCATGCGCAAGGGGCGGCCCAAAGACGCCGACCTCGTTGCCGAGGAAGGCTTGCTCCGCCGCCTTGCCGATGAACTCGGCCAAAGTCGACGCGTGAGCGCGCTTGAACTGGGCGAGCAGGAGCGCGCGTTGCTGAACCCGCTGAACTTGCTGACGGCGAAGCCTGTCCTGTACGTGGCCAACGTCGGCGAGGGCGATCTGCCGGGCGGCGGGCCTTTGGCAGAGGCTGTGCGGCAACATTCTGCCGCGGAGGGTGCCCAGGTCGTCGTGATCTCCGCATCGATGGAAGCGGACCTGCAGGATTGGCCGGATGATGAAGCAGCTCTGTTCCGGGCCGAATTGGGCCTGGCCGAAGCGGGCCTGAACGCGGTGATCGCTGCCGGCTATCGCCTCCTCAGGTTGATCACGTTCTTCACCGTGGTCGGCGAGAACGAGGTACGGGCCTGGCCCATACCTCGTGGCACGGTCGCGTCGCGGGCCGCCGGCACGGTACACAGCGACATGGAGCGGGGGTTCATCCGGGCCGAAGTTGTGGCCTACGAGGACTTGAACGCTGCCGGCACTTTCGCCGCCGCTCGTGAGGCCGGCCGGCTGCGCCTGGAAGGCCGCGATTACGTCGTTCAGGACGGCGACGTCGTCGCCTTCCGGTTCAATGTTTGATCCGTCACCTCATGTCAGCGGTTTGGTTGCGGCTAAAGGCTGCGCCAAAACCGGGGGAGCTATCATACAGACCGTGCCCACGGAACGAGAAGCACACTGGCTGAAACAACGCCAACCGCTGGACATGAACAGAGACAAGGACCGCCTGGTGGCCATCATTCGGGACGTTGAGGCGGCCACGGAGACCGGCCCGCACGTCCTGGAGCGCATCCAGCGCCGGCACATCCGAGCGGGTGAGCAGCTCTGGCCGCGCGACCGCATCGTGGGTGGCTATCGCGAGTTGTGCCGGCAAGGCGCACTCACCTTCGACCGGGCACTGCTTCGCCGCTTGCAGCGCAAGCCGGTGCGCACTATCTCCGGCGTGGCCCCCCTCACCTTACTGACCAAGCCGTTCCGGTGCCCAGGGCGCTGCATATTTTGCCCGGATGCCGAGGGCCTACCGAAAAGTTACCTGCCGGACGAGCCCGGCGCTGCCCGCGCCGCCGCCCAGAACTTCGACCCCCATCGCCAGGTACGGGTGCGGCTGCAATCCTTCGCGGCCATCGGTCACGACACCGGCAAGGTCGAACTCCTGATCCTGGGCGGTACCTGGTCCGCCTACCCGGAGGCGTATCAGACCTGGTTCGTGCAGCGCTGTTTGGATGCCCTGAACGGCACCGAATCGGCGACGCTGGCCGAGGCCCAACGCCGAAACGAAACGGCACGACACCGCAACGTTGGCCTGGTGATCGAGACACGACCCGACGAAATCACAGCAGAGCACCTGCGCTGGCTGCGCCGGCTGGGCGTGACCAAGGTGCAGTTGGGTGTACAGGCTCTGGACAATGCGATCCTGGCGGCAAACCGCCGGGACCATACCGTAGATGACACACGCCGGGCCGTTCGACTCCTGCGCCTCGGCGGGTTCAAGATTCAACTACACTGGATGCCGAATCTGTTTGGCGCGACCCTCGAATCGGACCGTGCCGATTTCGACCACCTGTGGGCCGATCCGGCGATTCGACCGGATGAGCTGAAGATCTATCCCTGTATTCTGCTGGCCGGTACAGAGTTGTACGATCGCTGGCGCGAGGGGCAGTACGAGCCGTACGACGAAGCGGCTCTGGTGGACTTGCTCGCCGACTGCAAGGCGACGATCCCTCGGTACTGCCGCGTGAACCGGTTGATGCGCGACATCCCGGCCCCGTACATCGTGGCCGGCACGACCAAGTCGAACCTGCGCCAGTTCGTGCAGCGCGAAATGGCGCGGCTAGGCGTTGCCTGCCAGTGCATCCGTTGCCGCGAGGTGCGGGGCAAGCACGTGGATGCGGACGCACTGTGCCTTGAGGTGATCGAATACGGAACGGACGTGAGCAGCGAGCAGTTTCTTAGTTTCGTCACGCCGGCTGGCCGGCTGGCCGGCTTCCTGCGCCTCTCGCTCCCGTTTGCAGGCGCGGAACCGGTCGCCGATGAACTGCGGGGCTGTGCCATGATCCGCGAGGTACACGTCTACGGCCCGGCCCTCGCGCCCGGCACCGACAGCACCGGTGAGGCCCAACACCGTGGATTGGGCAGCCGGCTGATCGAGGAAGCGAAGCAGCGGGTCTGGCAGGCCGGCTACACGAGGCTGGCTGTGATCAGCGCCATTGGCACGCGCGGGTACTACCGCAAGCGCGGTTTCACACAGGGTGACGACCTGTACCAGATCGCGGCGAGGCCATATGCCCAATTCGAGCGCGGGTGATGGCGGTCAAGCATTTCTGAGTGGGTTGTGAGTCCCCAACAGACGAAAGGAGAAATCGAGATGACTCCCGACAAGCGTACGACCGACGTTCCGATCTATCAGATCAAGGTGACTTTGGAAGACAGCAAACCGCCCATCTGGCGTCGTCTTCTGGTTCGCAGTGACATCACCCTGGCTGACCTGCACAGTATCATTCAGGCAGCGATGGGTTGGGGGGGGCACCATCTCCACCAGTTCATCGTGGGCGGTACTTACTTTGGCGAACCCCACCCGGACTATGCCGACTTTATAGACATGCAGGACCACCGGCTCGTGACGCTGCGCGAAGTCGCCGCCCGTGAGGGAGCCAAGTTCCGATACGAGTACGACTTTGGCGACGATTGGCTGCACCAGGTGCTGGTGGAAAAGATTCTGCCCCCAGAACCGGGCCAAACCTACCCTGTGTGCATCAAAGGCCGTCGCGCCTGTCCGCCTGACGATGTGGGCGGCGTTTGGGGCTATGAGGGGTTCTTGGAAGCCATCCAGGACCCCGATCACCCGGAGCATCAGGGCTATCTGGACTGGGTCGGGGGTGAGTTTGACCCCGCAGCGTTCGACCTGAACGCCGTCAATCGGGCGTTGCGCGCACGACGCGGGAGATAGCGAACCAGCGGCGGTTGGTGCAAGCTCGTCGTCGCTGCGTTGCTGACTTGCCTGCACGAGACGGACCAGGCGAGCTGTCAGCAACGACTGGACCAACCGGTCAGATACGTGAACAGATTGTCACGTGCCAGTCGGGGGGTGTTCACCCGATTTTCATTTTAGCCCCCTATAATGGATAGGGAAGCGGTTGGTGATCGGCGATCAAGCCTGGCGCGTGACGCTGTGAGCGATGCAACGGGCAACACGCACCACGACCTTGGGGGCCTGGGCCATGCGAGCATTCGTAACCGGAGCGGCAGGATTTGTCGGCGCGGCTGTCGTCCGTGAGTTGTTGGCGGAGGACGTGGCCGTGCGGGCTTTGGTGCGACCGGGCAGTGACCGGCGCAACGTCGCGGACCAGGACATCGAAACCGTGGAAGGAGACCTCCGCGACGCAGAGGCCCTGCCCGATATGGTGAACGGGTGTGATCTCCTCTTCCACGTGGCCGCGTTCTACAGCACACGGGAAGAGGACGCCCGAACCATGTACGAGATCAACGTCGGGGGGACAAAGAACGTACTCCTGGCTGCCTCACGTGTGGGGGTGAAGAGGGCGGTACACACGAGCACCATCGGCACCATCGGCCGGTCGGAGGACAATGCGCTGCCCACGGAAGCGACGGAATTCAACTTGTGGGAGACGTGTAGCCATTACGCCAAATCAAAATACCTGGCGGAGGCCCTGGCGCTGGACATGAACCGGCGCGGCCTTCCAGTCGTGGTGGTCAATCCGACCGCACCGCTTGGACCGCGGGACATCAAGCCGACCAGCACGGGAGAGCGCGTGATCGCTTGCCTCGAGGGCCGCGTACCATCCTTCGTTCCCGGTGGAATCAATTTTGTTGCTGTGCGGGACGTGGCCCGGGGCCACTGGCTGGCCGCTCAGGAAGGACGGGTCGGCCGACGCTACCTGCTGGGCAACGTGAAAGGCAATCTCGTTCTCGAAGACTTCCTGAAACTGGTGCAGAAGGTCTCTGGCGTTCGTGTTCCAGGGGGTCGGGCGCGCAACCCTCTGACTCGGGCCCGCCAGTTGTTGCGGCCTAGCCGCACGCCAAACGGGACCCGGCCGGCCAGCCTAGTCTGTGACCCGTCCAGGGCCGTCGTGGAACTGGGCCTGCCCCAGACGCCGTTGGAGGATGCCTTGACCGAGGCGGTCGAATGGTTCCGCGCGCACGGCTACGTCCAGACCCAAGCAAAGAGGAGACAAGCCGCCCGGTGAAATGGCGTCTCAAGCGAGCGATCATGGTCGCCCTGATGAAACAATCTGGGCTTTCGCCCTGGGGCCGGCTGTGTACCCGGCTGGCCGGCTGGCTGCGCGGGCCATATAAGGACAGGAAACTGCTGGCTCACCTCACCGACCGGCCGTACATTTCGCCGCGCGCGCAGGTGTGGGCCCACCAAATCGAGATCGGGTCGCAGGCGTTTGTTGACGACTACGTCACCCTCTTCGCCCACCGCGATGGTGGTCAAATCACCATCGGGCCCGGCTCATCACTCCATCGCGGCACGATTGTGGAGATCGGCGACGGGGGCAGCGTGATCATCGGCCCCGACACGCACATTCAGGGCGGCTGCCACCTGAAAGGTTTCCTCGGCGACACGCGCATCGGGGCGCACGTGCAGGTCGCGCCCCATTGCGCCTTCAGCCCGTATCAGCACAACACCGGCGACCTTTCCAAACCGATCCAAGACCAGGGCATTTCCAGCAAAGGATCGATCATCGTCGAAGATGACGCCTGGCTGGGCCTGGGCGTGAAGGTGATGGACGGCGTAACCATTGGGCGTGGGGCCGTTGTGGGAGCTGGCGCGGTGGTCACCAAAGACATCCCGCCCTACGCCATCGCCGTTGGCGTACCGGCCAAGGTGATCGGCTATCGGGGCAACTACCGGCCGCCGGAAGAGGACGAACTGCCTTCATGACGTCGTCGCCCCAGATCTCCGTCATTATCCCGGTCCACAACGGCAGCCGGACGCTGCGTGATTGCCTGGCGTCCATCCGCGGGTCGAATTACGCGAACTACGAGATCGTGATTGTGGATGACAAGTCAACCGACAACTCCCGGGAGATCGCCGAGCAGCACGGCTGTGTGGTGATCGCGCTGGAAGAGAACATCGGCGCCGCGCGGGCCAAGAACCGGGGGGCAGGGGCCGCCAATGGCGACATCCTCTTCTTCACCGACGCCGATGTGTGCGTTCAACCGGACACACTCTCCCGAATTGCGCACGACATGGCTTATCCGGACCTGACCGGCGTGGTCGGGCTGCTCGGTCAAGACCTGCGCTATCACAACTTCAGCAGCCAGTTCAAGAACCTGTGGATGCACTACACCTACGCCCGCCAACCCGATCACGTGGGCCTGTTTTACACCAGCGCGGCGGCCATCCGCGCGGCGACCTTTCGGGAGATGGGTGGGTTCGATGAGGCCTACACCGGGGCCAGCATCACCGAAGACATCGAATTCGGGCAGCGGCTGCTGTCCGCCGGACACAAGGTTATGCTAGACAAGGATCTGACGGTCGAGCACTTGAAGCATTACACGCTCGGCGAGCTACTGAAGACCGATTTTCATCGCGCCGGGGGGCTGTCCAAGACATGGCTGCGCCGAAGGTTGAACGGTCAGCAGGAGAAGTATTACGCCTCGGTGCCCTGGTTCTTCATCGTGGGCGTGCCGCTGGCGATGTTAGGATTGCTACTGACCTCGTCGGCTCTGGTTTTGCGACGGCGCTCGCTAGCCGGAATCGCTGCCGGGACATTCGGCGTGCTGTTTGCCCTGAATGCGCCGCTCCTGCGCTTCTTGGGCCGGGTGCGGGGGCCGGTTTTCTTTCTGCAAAGTTGCGTTGGCATCGTGCTGGACATGTGGGCGTCTGCCTTGGGCATTCTCTGGGCATTCATCACGTTCAGTCGGGGGGAGCAGTATTAGGAACCTGGACACTGGCGTTTCTTGTTTTTGCCACGGATTACACGAGTTTTCACGGAGAGATCGTATCATCTCAATATTCCGGGGTGAGCAGGACGTCAAGCCCCCCTAACCCCCCAACTTTGGGGGGCTAGGGGGCCGGGGGGCGTTCCCCAAGATATGGAGATGATACGAGAGATCAGAAATAACAGCTTCAAGATCTGTGGAAATCCGCGCAATCTGTGGCTGAAAATGCTGTGTTACACGGCCAATATGATTGTCGCCAGACTCCAGTAGGATCCATAAGTCTTGTGAACGTGCAAGGAGCAAACACACATGTACAAAGGCCTCACCGTGTCCGTAGTGATTCCGTGCTACAACGAAGAGGGGGGCATCCCGGTCGTCATGGCCGATATGCCGGCGCTGGTTGACGAGGTGCTGATCGTGGACAATAACTCCACGGATCGCACGGCAGAAGTAGCACGCGAGTTGGGGACGCGTGTGGTCCGCGAGACCCGCCAGGGCTACGGCGCGGCCTACAAGGCTGGATTCCGCAACGCCACCTGTGACATCGTCGTGACGATGGACGGCGACGGCACCTACCCGCGCAACTTCATCCCGGTGCTGCTCGATGTGCTCATCGAGGAAAACCTTGACTTCATTTCCTGTGACCGCACCGGCCACAAGGCCGAGCGCAGTTCGTTCTGGCGTCTGTTTGGGAATTGGGTGTTGAGCTGGGTCCTGACCTTGCTCTATGGCTTCCACCTGCGGGACTCCCAGTCGGGGATGTGGGTTTTCCACCGCTCGCTGCTCGACCGCTTGGTGCTCTCCAGCGACGGTATGGCCCTTTCGGAAGAGATCAAGATCGAAGCGTTCACGCTGGAAGGGGTACGTGCGCGTGAGCTGCCGATCTACTACAAGCCGCGCGTCGGCGAGAGCAAGCTGAATCTCTGGCAGGATGGGTTCATAAACCTGCTATTCCTGGTGAAGCGCCGTTTCGTCCGACCCAGCCCGGCAGAGTATCGCATCGTTACCTCGTCGCCACGGGCAGCCGAGGACTGATCGCCACCAGGCGTGGCTACCCGTCCGATCCACCGCGGACAACACCGGTCCCAAACGGCCGGAATCCTGGCCCTCTTCGCCGCCCTGTCGGTGTTCATGACGTGGCCTCTGCCCAAGCGCATGCTCAGTCAGGTGCCCGGCCCGCCGTGGGATAACCTGGTCTGGCTTTACGACTTTTGGTGGTTCAAGCAGTCGGTCTTTGTCCAGGGAATCGCGCCCTGGTACAACGCCCTGATCTTCCGGCCATTCGGCTACCACACCGGCCTTTCGGAAACCACACTGGCCAGCAAGGCGCTGGTGCTGCCACTCTTGCTCTTCGGCGACGAGGTGTTAGCCTACAACGCGCTGGTCTTGCTCTCCTTTTTTCTCTCCGGACTGGCTGCCTATCTCCTGACCACTGACCTGACCGGGCGACGGAGCGCCGGCCTGATCGCCGGCGTCGTCTTCGCGTTCTGTCCCTACCGCATCCACGCCCTGGGCGCCGGCTGGATCCCATTGCTCTCCACGCAATGGGTCGTGCTTTCGTTTTGGGGCCTGGAGCGCATGATGCGTCAACCGACACGGCGCACCGGTTTCCTGGCCGGGCTGTTCCTGGCGCTCACATTTCTCTCGTCGTGGTACTACCTGGTCATGGTGGGAGGCTTTGCTGCCCTGTACGTCATTGCGCGGTGGCTGATCGTGCGCCGTCGCCGATCGTGGCGCAGCCTGACCCCCGCTGCGCTGATGTGCGTCGCCGTCATCGCCGTGCTCACGCTGCCCGCCCTGATCCCGTTGCTGAACAGCAAACGCGAGGCGATCACCTGGACGTTGCGCGATGTCGAGAAGTGGTCCGCCGGGCCAGAAGACTTCTTCTTCCCGAACATCTACCAACCCCTGTGGGGCGCAGCGGTCTTGCGTTGGCGCGCCTGGGTTCCGTCATATCCGTGGTATGCCCCCGGCTTCGATTTTCTCGGTTACGTGCCGCTGGCCCTGGCCGCCATCGGGCTGCGGCGCGGAAGGCGGCGGTTCGCGCCGCTGGCTATCGTGGGAGTGCTGGCTTTCATCTTGGCGCTGGGCCCCACCCTGCACTTCGCCGGCCAGCGGGTCTACGTGCCGGTGCCGGCCGGCGTCGAGGCTCAGTTCTCGCGCGCCATGTACGTCCTTACCGGTCGACTGGCCCTGAACAAGACACCGTATTTCCCGCTGCGGGTGGAGGGCACCATCCCCATCCCGCTGCCGGGGCTGCTGTTCTACCTCTTCGTCCCCTTCGCCGGCGGGATGCGCACGTTCTACCGCTTCGGCCTGCTGACCACGCTGGCCGTAGCCGTGTTGGCCGGCCTGGGAGCCGACCGGCTGCTGCACAGATGGCGAGAAACGACACGACAGGACGTGATCACCGGCCTGCTCGTGGCCGTGGTCATGTTCGAGTTCGTCGCCGTACCGTTCCCGTACGGCTTCACCGACGTGGCCCGCCTGCGCAACCAGCCGCTGGACCGGTGGTTGGCGGAGCAGCCGCCGGGCCTGGTCATGCGTCTGCCGCTGGCCACGGCCTGGAACGGCTCGGCACTCTACCGCACCACCATCAACCGACAGCCGGCCGCCTACGGTCACGGCACCTTCTACGAGCCGGCATACCTGCGCCAGGCAGCGGACCTGGCCAACTTCCCAGACGAGGCGGCCTTCGCACGCCTCCACGCCTGGGGCGTCCGCTACCTCGTCCTGAGCACGGGCAGCTACGACGGCGGATGGAGCGACCGGCCCGGCCAGACCTGGGCAGGGGTGCGGGCCGCATTGGATGCCAGGCCCGACCTCGTTTTCCTCGGCACATTCGAGGATCGGCCGCAGTGGCGCGATGAAACGGTCTCTGGTATAATTCAAGGGGCGCTACCGGTAAACCCGGTGATCAACGATCGGGTGGCTGTATACGATCTGCTTCATCAAAGCGATCCCTGAGCATGGAGGGCGATTCTTGCGCGTGGTGGTGAACCCAACGGCCACGCCCATACGTGTCGTGACCCTGTTTTTTGACCGACGCCTGAGGAGGAAACCATGAGGCTAAGGGTGGACAAGGAAAACGATGCTTTGTACTTCTGTCTGGACGAATCTGCGATAGTGGAATCCGAAGAGGTCCAGCCAGGCGTTATTCTGGACTTCAATGCTGACAATCAAGTTGTCGGCATTGAGATTCTAAATTTGGCCGCCAGAGTTTCGCCCGAGAAGCTACGAATTCTTCAGTCCGAGACGGTTTAGGGGCGTCTGGGCGCATTTCCTACGGCTTCCTCATTTCGATGACTCGCGCTTTGCGTCGTCCCACAGCAGGCATCGTGCTGTTCTACACCCTGCTCAGCCTGATAGCCACGTACCCGCTGGTTGGTCGGCTCACGAGCGCCGTGCCCGGTCCGCCGTGGGATAACTTCAACTGGTTGTTTGACTTATGGTGGTTCAAGGAAGCGGTTTTTGTGCGGGGCGTGTCGCCCCTCTTTCACCCGGGCATCTTCTATCCCAGCGGTTATGCCTTCGGTACGTCGGATGCCGTGTGGGCGAACAAGCTGCTGGCCCTGCCTTTCCTGCTCCTGAGCGGAGACGTGCTGGCTTACAACCTGTCGGTGATCGGCTCCTTCATCCTCTCCGGCCTGGCGGCTTACCTGCTGGTCCACCTGCTCACCGGCCGGAGGGAGGCCGCGCTACTCGGCGGTTGCATCTTTGCGCTCAGCCCGTTTCGGACGGCAGCGGTGGCCGCCGGTTGGCTGCCCACCTTCCCGACGCAGTGGCTGGCGTTCACTCTGGTGGCCCTCGAACTAACGATGCGCCGCCGGCGCTGGCAACATGGCCTGTTGATCGGAATCTTCCTGACCCTGCACGCCCTGACGTCGTGGTACTACGCCTTCCTGGCCGCGCTGTTCGTTCCGCTGTACCTGCTGCTACGCCATCCGCGCGCGCCGTGGCGAGCGCTGCGACCGGCCTGGCGACCGTTGGCTCTGGGAGCCGGTGTGACCGCGCTGCTCGTCGCCCCGGCCTTCTGGGTGACAGCCAGCGCCGGCGGTGGTGGTCGCCTGGCCTGGAGCCTCTTCGACGTGGAGTTGTGGGCCGCGAGCCTGGACGACTTCTTCGTGCCGACGATCTACCACTCGCTGTGGGGGAACGTGACCTTGCGTTGGCATGGGCCGGTGCCCGCCTATCCGTGGTACACGCCGGGGATGCTCTTCCTCGGCTGGGTGCCGCTCGCGCTGGCCGTCTGGGCGGTCTGGCGCCGCCGGCGCGACCGGGTGCTGTGGGGTGGGTGGACGGTCGCCGGGGCGATGCTGGCCTTGGGGACAACGCTGCACTGGGCCAGCGAGCGGGTGTATCTGCACGGGCCACCCCAGATCCAGTACTTCTTCTACCGCCTGCTGTTCCGGCTGAGCGAGATCGCGCCCCATCCCCTGCAAGCACCTGGACAATTCTTTTACGCCGTACCCGATGGCTTCTTCATCCCCCTGCCGGCGCTGCTGGCGCACATGTTCGTGCCCTTCATGGCCTCGATCCGCTGGTGGGTACGCTTCGGCGTGGTAGCAGTGCTGGGGGTCGCCGTGCTCGCCGGCCTGGGGCTGGACGGGCTGTGGCGACGCCGGCGCTGGTCGCCGAGGCAAGGCGTTGCGGTGACCGGCCTGCTCATCCTGGCGGTCGTCGTGGAATTCGCGGCTTTCCCGCTCACCTCCGGACTCTCGCGGGTCGCGGCGCAACCGGTGGATCGCTGGCTGGCTGCGCAACCGAACGACGGCGCGGTCATGCAGTTCCCGCTGATCAAGAGCAAGAACGGCCCGGCCCTGTACGCCAGCACCTTCCACGGCAAACGGCTGGCCTACGGCTTCGGCTCGTTCTATCCGCCAGCGTGGCAGGCCGCCGAAGAAACACTGGCCCACTTCCCCGACGCGGCCAGCCTGGCCGTACTTCGCCGCTGGGATGTGCGCTATATCATCGTCAGCCCAACCTTGTACGACGCCGGTTGGGCCGACCGGCCGGAAGACACCTGGGCGTCCGTGCGACGCCGGCTCGGCGCGCAACCCGCATTGCGCCTGGTGGGCGAGTTCCCCGAAGAACCGCTGCGCATGGGGGACAGGGTTACGCCATACGTGCAGGGCACACGCTTGCCGTTCGAACAGGGGGATGTGCTAGTTTACGAGTTGCGATCAAAGTGAGGAGGAGATGATGAACGAGAATCAAGACCGCAAGCCATCAGCCGACATCGCGCGCATCGTTGAGTCTGCCCGTCGCCTGGGCGTGGAGTTGGATGAGGCCGAAGCCGTTCAGTGGCTGACCGCGATGGCTGCCTCGCAGGCCGGCGACGACATCACTGTGGATGCCGACAGCGGCGTGTTTGGCCACAGAGTTGTCATGCTTGACTTCAGTCCGGAAGAGTTGGCGCGCTTCCGCGCGTTCGGGCGATTGGTGGAGTTTGAGGATCAACCGGGCGTGGTCGAGACGGCTCTGGCGCTCTCCGGCTCCGCTGCCCAGTCCAAGATTCAGACTCACCCCGGCGACATGGACTTCTTCGAGCGCGTCAACATCCGGACCGGTACCCGCGAGGACGCCTGCCGTATTCTGGGCACCATCATGCGCGACAAGGCAATGAGCATGGTCAAGGGGCCGACCTATCAACTGATTGAGGTGAAGCTCGGCTCCTATCCCTACGACGTGGTAAAGGATGGCCAGCAGATCAAGGCCGGGGCGCCGATTTCGTGGGATCCGGAGGATGTTCGCGCGGGCCAGATCGACGCCTTCCACCTGGACGGCAAGCCGGCCACCATCCGGTGGGACGAGGCGGCCCAGGACCCGGGCTGGTGCAAGCTCGACTGGGTGGTCGCCGATCCGGCAAGGGGCCAGGTGTCCAACGCCAGCAACATGCTCGATGTCACCTGGGAAGCGCCGGACGGATCGATCACGCCGCTGGACGGCTACCTGGATCCGTACTTCCAGGAGGTTTACCTGGAGGCCGAGTCGGTTCCCATCTTCTCCAAGCTGGCCCGCCACGTGTCGTCCGATGCCCTGGACGAGTATGTCTCCGCGTTGGAGAAGCAGGTCAAGAAGTACGTGACCACGGACATCAACTATGGCAAGGCGGCCAAGCGGATGTACAACATCTTTCGCCTCACCGGGCGTTACGGAGATGCCGCCTTCGTGCGCGAGCTGTTCGACGAGCCGGCAGCGGTCCTCTACCAGGTGTGGTCGCTGATGCGCACGCTAGAGGAGGCCGCCCAGTTAGGTTCGGCCATTTCGACGGAGAACCTGCTGGCCCAGGCCGATCAACTGATCCTGGACGTGATCGGAGCGCTGGAGGGGGACCAAGAGGCCGAGATCGTCCGCTATCTGCTCCGGCTGCGCGACAGCCTGTCCCAGCAGGAGAGGGGGCAGGGGATGATGCCGACGACGGAGGCAGCTCGCGCCGAGGTGATCAACATCGTCAACAAGTTCTTCTACGAGCGGCTGACGGCGCTGCCTGCGATCAAAGAGTACATCGGCCGGTACCAGGGCTTGGAAGATGAAGATTAGCGACCGTGAGCAACACCACGTTTTGGTTGTGGGTATCTGCGGAAGTCTGCGACCGGGAAGCTACACGCGCATGGCTGTGAACCTGGCCCTGCAGGGTGCCCAACAGGTTGGGGCGCGCACGCAACTGATCGATCTGAGGGACTACCAGCTTGCGTTTTGTCACGGAGGGGATGCCGGGAGCTACCACACGGACGTCTCAAGACTGCGGAACGATGTCGGCCAGGCGCAAGGCATCATCCTGGGCACACCCGAATACCACGGCGGGGTTAGCGGAGTCTTGAAGAATGCCATAGACCTCATGGGGTTTTCCGAATTCGAGGGCAAGATGATTGGCATGGTAGGCGTTTCCGGGGGCGCGTTAGGCGCGGTCCATGCGTTGAATGCGCTGCGCGTAGTCGGGCGCGCGCTGCATGCCTGGATCGTTCCGGAGCAGGCGTCGGTACCGAGTGCCTGGAAACATTTCGACGACAAAGGAAACCTGAAGGATGAGGATCTGCGGGACCGGTTACTGGAAGTAGGTAAGCAAGTTGCCCGCTTTGCTTACCTGCACACGGCGGAAGAAAGTCAGAAGTTCCTCAGCGAATGGGAAGCAGCTCCGGTCAATCCTGGAGGGTACTGACGCTGAGTCTGCGTAGACGCTTGCTGATTGCCG
The DNA here is from genome assembly GCA_964508275.1 of uncultured Ardenticatenales bacterium. GTDB lineage: Bacteria > Chloroflexota > Anaerolineae > Ardenticatenales > JAADHH01 > CAZDTE01. The sequence goes on along the minus strand of CAZDTE010000035.1, from coordinate 1,186 downwards.
TACCATTGGCCCTGCTCCTCATCGGGGCCGGGGCCATCTTCTTCCTTGGTGGTCTCGTTATTGGGGTGATGGCCACAGATGCTTGCGGCGTTGGGGATTTGAAAGCCCTGTGGTTGGAAGTCCTGTGGCCAAGTGTGATGTTGGTGAGCGCACTGGTACCGCCGGCGCTGGTCATCAAGAACGTGCGGTGGCGGTGGATATTGCTCAGCATGTGTGTTGGCGCGACGGTGAGCATAGGCTGTTTCATACTTTGGTTCCCAATAGTCGTGGTGGGGTGCTAGTGAAGGGCAGGGAAGGCAGGGAAGACAGCGGCTGACGGTTGAAACCGCACCTACCACTGCGAAGTCGGCCTACGCCGACTCGAAATCGAACCGACGAAGGTCGGTTTCGTAGGTGTTGGCGCGAATTCATTCGCCAGGCCAGTGAACTTGCCCAGATCAGGGAGAAATCATGACTGTACCTGCGAGAGTGCTCGAACTGGTCGAACGCTTCGACCGCAACCTGGAGGCTTACAAGCAGGGTAAATACAACGAGGCTCAGGTACGACGTGAGTTCATTGACCCCTTCTTCAAGGCCCTGGGCTGGGATGTGGACAACGAACAGGGCTACGCCGAAGCCTACAAAGACGTGGTCCACGAGGACGCCATCAGGGTGGGCCGGGTCATCAAGGCTCCCGACTACTGCTTCCGCATCGGCGGCGCCCGCAAGTTCTTCCTGGAGGCCAAAAAGCCCTCGATCAGCATCAAGCACGACGTCCACCCGGCCTACCAACTGCGGCGCTACGCCTGGAGCGCCAAGCTCCCGCTCAGCGTCCTGACCGACTTTGAGGAGTTTGCCGTCTATGACTGCCGCATCAAGCCGGCCAAAACCGACAACCCGGCCAAAGCCCGCACCCTCTACCTGACCTACCGGGACTACATCCACCGCTGGGATGAGATTGCCGCTATCTTCTCCCGTGAAGCGATCCTCAAAGGCTCCTTCGACCGGTACGTCGAGTCCCACAAAGCCAAGCGCGGCACTGCCGAGGTGGACGCCGCTTTCCTGCAGGAGATCGAGCGCTGGCGGGATCTGCTGGCCCGCAATATCGCCCTGCGCAATCCTGACCTGACCCAGCGCGAACTCAACTTTGCTGTCCAGCGGACCATCGATCGCGTCATCTTCCTGCGCATCTGCGAAGACCGGGGCA
>CAZDTE010000034.1:0-25357 GCA_964508275.1 uncultured Ardenticatenales bacterium | reverse complement strand
CCGGCGATCACGCATTTCACGAACCAGAAACACGCCGACGATGATAGCTATGCCAAGATCACCAACTCCGATGAGATCGAGATCGGATGGAAGGTCTACATCCCCAGCAAGGAAGAAGCGGACGCCTACTTCGCTGCCCAAGCAGCCTCGGTTGGTGCGACTGGTGACACGGTGAAGATTGGTGCGTTGGCCCCGCTATCGGCCCCCGGTTCGGTCACGGGCGGCACAGCCATGAAAGCGGCTTTCGAGATTGGGGTGGCGGAGATCAACGATGCTGGCGGCGTGCTCGGCAAACCGGTGGAGCTGATCTTGGTAGACACAGAAGGCCTGCCGGAGCGTGGCATCGCGGCCATGGAGCGCCTGATCAACCAGGACAAGGTTGTTGCCGTGGTGGGCGAATACCACAGCGCTGTTGGTCTGACAGCCAAAGAAGTCGCTCACGATAAACACATGCCCACGGTCTTCGCCGAAACGTGGAACGACAAGATCACCAGTGTCCAGTACCCCGAGGTCTTCCGCATCGCACCCGTTTCCTCCGAGGTAGCGGCGGTCGATGCCAAGTTCATCCAGTCCCTAGGCGTCACAAAAGCGGTGATCATGACCGAAAACACCGGCTACGGCATCCCGGCAGCTGAATCCACCACTGAGCGCCTGGCCGACCTGGACATCGAGGCCACGACCTTCTCGGCCGATATCGGCACACAGGACTTCTCCGGCATCGTTGAGCGCATCAAAGCCACGAACCCGGGCCTGGTCCTCGTGTTGTTGACTGGCGAGACCTCGTACAACTTTGAGCAGCAGGCCGCCGAAGCGGGCATAGGGCCGCAGGACGTGCTGATGATCTGCAATCAGGTTGCTGACGACAGCGACACGTTCTGGACCAACGTGCCGGACGGCAACCACTGCTTCTATCGCCGCATCGGCTTGCCGAGAGCGCTCTACACCGATGAGACCACTGCCTTCGTCAACAATTACACTGAGAATACGGGCAAAGCTTCTGCAGAATCGTATGCCATGGAGGCATATGACTCGTTGAAGCTAATGGCGCAGGCGATCAACGAAGCTGGGTCGACCGATGCCGACGCCATCATTAGTGCGCTCGAACACATCAGCTACAATGGCGCACTGGGCAACATCACCTTCCCCTACGGGACACACAACGTGATTCCGGAGGGAACGGATGCCAAATGGTGGCACCAATTCCCCAAACCGGCCATCACAATGGTCCAATATCAGGAGAAGGGGCAGGATTCGGCGAATGCGGCCGTGGTCTTCCCCGAAGCTTACAAGACAGCCGACCCGATTCTGCCGTAAGGAAACAAGTGGTTGAGGTCGCTGATTAGTTCTCAAGGCAGCCCTGGATTGCCAGGGCTGCCTTGTACCTTTCACCGAGGGTAGACTATGGAACATGCTTCATACTTGTGGTGGACTCTGCTATGGATTGCCGGGTGGGGGACAATCGGGGCAGTCGTCACGCCTCGCGTCTACACACGAAAGGATTTGGACGTCTCGCAGGCCGGCCTGGGGGGGGCAGCTATCGGCGCCGCAGGCGGGCCCTTTTCCCTGATTCCCCTTTGGTACCTCACCCCAAAACTTGACTGGAAATGGGTGGCAATTCCAGGAATTGCCCTCGCCATTATCTTCGGCAGCGCGTTCGCCGCTGCTGATCCAAACAACTTGTGTGTCACGAACGGTGGCTTCGTTGCTACACAGCTCGTAGGCGGCCTGGTGATCGGCGTCATCTATGGCCTGATGGCTCTGGGTTTGACCCTGATCTTCTCCATCTTGGGCGTCGTCAGCTTCGCCCACGGGGAGTTCTACATGCTAGGCGGGATGGCCGTTTTCTACCTAACCGTCGTCTGGTTCCCCGGCCTGAATCCGTTTCTAGGGATCCTGGGGGCAGCGCTCTTAACGTTTGCGATTGGCGTCCTCTTCGAACGATTCTTCTTGCGTGTCATGAATACCGGACAGGTGGAGCGGAAGGACGAGTACGCGATCCTGGTAACATTTGGCCTGTCATTTTTCTTGCAGTACCTGACCCTGGCTCTGGTTGGCGCGAATCCCAAGAAGGTGCAGCGCTTCCTGGACTACCCCTCGTTTGGCCTCCCTTCGTTTAGCAATCCCAGCGCACTGAAGGTCACGGCCAGGACTGTGAAGCTGTTCGATCTGATCTCCATTCCCTCTCCTCGGCTCACTGCGGCACTGATGGGAGTGATCCTGCTGGCCCTGCTGATGTGGTTCCTTTATTACACCTGGATCGGGAAGGCGTTGCGGGCCGTCAGTCAAGATCGACAGGCAGCAGCAGTGACCGGCATTAACCCCGACACGATGAACACGCTCGCCTTCGGCCTGGGCACGATGTTGGCCGGCCTTTCGGGGGCCTCGCTGGTACAAGTCTTCTCCTGGGTGCCATGGGTTGGCACGATCGCAGCCGCACGCGCCTTCGTCATCATCGTGCTGGGAGGGATGGGATCATTGCCCGGCGCATTCATCGGCGGATTGATCGTCGGTATCGTCGAAGCGCTCGGAGCAGGCTGCATTCCTGATCCTCATCGGGCAGCGGCCTACATCCCAGCCTATGGCATGGTCATACTGACCCTTGTGCTGCTGCTGAAGCCAACCGGCCTTTTCGGGAGGGAGCTATGAATCGCGACAGATGGCTATGGGCGCTGTCTGTCGCAGGCGCTTTGCTCCTGATCCTTGCACCGCTGAGAATGGGCACCCGCCCATACGTCATGCACATCGCCATTGTAGCCTTCTTCTATGCCATCCTGGCTTCCAGCTGGTCACTGCTCGCCGGCTACGCTGGACAATTCTCCTTCGCTCATATGGCCTTCATGGCTACCGGGGCCTATACCACAGGACTCTTCGGAAAACTCGTGCGCCTAACCACGGCCCCAACACAGGTTTGCAAAGAGATTCCCTTTGGGAAAAACTGGCTCGTGCTCATGAATGTCTACGGCGAGAACTGCCTCGAACTGGGTAAATCGAACATGCCGGTCGGTACACTGATCTATCGCCTGCCAGCAATCCATGGCATCATCTTGGGTGCGATTGTGGGCGGGGTGTTTGGCTTCTTGGTCGGCGTGCTGGTTCTGCGGCTGCGAACCGTGTACCTGGCCCTGTTCACGATCGGCTTCTCGGAGATCGTGCGCGTGGCCCTCAACGCCGAAATCGACATCACCAACGGCCCAAACGGCCTGGAATTGGCTCCCCTTTTCCCCAGGGGTGTACACGTCCTCGGTAAGACGTTTGGTCCGGCTGACAAACTCCCGACATATTACGCCATGCTTGGCCTGTTGCTCGTCTCGATGGCGATCATGTATTGGCTGTCGATATCTCGCTTCGGTCTCTTTGTGCGTTCGATTCGCGAGGATGAAGAAGCAGCCGCCGCACTGGGTGTGCACATCGTTCGCTACAAGGTGCTGGTCTTCGTCATCACCAGCATGATCGCGGCAGCGGCCGGGGCCATCGAGGCCCACTACATCGGCGTCATCACGCCCAACATCCTGCTCATACTGCAAATGAGCCTGGTAATCGCCATGGCTGTCATTGGTGGGCTGGAAAGTTTGGTTGGGTCGGCCATCGGGGCAATCATCATCGAGTTTGCCTTGGAGTACCTGCGCACCAGCTTCACTATTGGCTCCGTAGTCATTGACATGACGACCTGGCGGTTGGTCATCTTCGGCCTACTCCTGATGCTGACCCTGCGGTTCTGGAGCAACGGGTTGATTCATCCGATCATCCAGCGCCTCACCCGCGCCGGCGTCGCCGAAGAAACCGTGGCTATGCGGCAGGCAGGCACGGAGGGTTGATATGATTGAACTGGACGTCAACAACATCAGCAAAAACTTCGGCGGTTTGCGGGCGCTGAACGGTGTCACGTTCCATGTCCGGGGGCCTGAATTGATCGGGCTGATCGGGCCGAACGGGGCCGGTAAGACCACCATGGCGAACATCATGGACGGCGCGATCAAACCTTCCGGCGGCACGGTCTACCTCAACGGCAAGCGCATAGACACCCTCGCTCCATACCATGTCGCCAGGGCCGGCCTGGGCCGCACATTCCAGGTGACCCGGGCCTTCCGGCGGATGACCGTGCTGGAGAACTTGATGGTCCCCGCCCTGGCTATGCACCCCACCGCCCGGCAGAAAGACTTCCTGGACAAGGCGATGGGCGTATTGGAGTTCCTTACCATTGAGCACCTGGCCAACGAACTCGGCAGGGCCCTCTCCGGTGGCCAACAAAAACTCTTGGAACTGGGCCGATTGCTGATGCTCGATCCTGACCTGATCATCCTCGACGAGCCGTTCGCCGGCGTCCATCCCAAACTGATGGAGATCATTTATGAGTACATCACCACGGTGAACGCCGAAGGTAAGGCATTTATTATCATCAGCCACGACATGGACACCATCTTCACCCTCAGCCGGCGGTTGCTGGTGCTCAACTTCGGGGAACTGATCGCGGACGGGAAGCCGGAGGTTGTACGCCATGACGCGGCCGTCATCGAGGCGTATCTCGGTGAGGAGGAAGAGGAAGCCACCCCGGAAATCGTGGAAACCTATCTGGGGAAGGACACGACAGAAGATGCTTGAGGTAAATGACCTTTATGTCGGATACTACAAAGACCTGAACATCCTCCAGGGCATTTCGCTCCGTGCCGAAAAGGGAAAGATCACCGCCGTGCTTGGCGCCAACGGTGTGGGCAAGTCCACCATGCTTAAAGCGATCTACGGGTTCCTAAAACCGAACGCCGGCCAAATCCTCTTGGAGGGCAAGCCTGTGTCCGGCGTTCCCACCTACAAACTGATTGACATGGGGATCTCATACATCCCGCAGCAGCCGGGTATCTTCCGTTGGATGAGTGTCGAGGAGAACCTGGAACTGGGCGCATGGACATTTCGTGGCGACAAAGCACGCATCCAGCGGAAGATGGCTGAAAACTTCGAGCGCTTCCCCGCGCTGGCAGATCGCCGGCGTTCACAAGCCGGGGAGCTTTCGGGGGGGATGCAGCGCATGGTCGAGCTTGGCCGCACCCTGATGACCGACCCCAAAGTCGTCCTGGTGGATGAGCCCACCGCCGGCCTGGCCAAACTGCTGTCCGCAGAAGTGTACCAGATGCTTGTTGATCTCCGCGACAACGAGGGCATCACGATCGTTCTGGTCGACCAGGAAATCCGGCAGGCCCTGAAAATCGCCGATTACGTCTACGTTCTGGAATTGGGTCGCAATAAGTTCGAAGGCCCGGTGGAGAAGTTCACCGACTTGAAGAAGGCGTTTTGGGCGTAGGCACGCAGCCCATCTTGCGCAGCGGTCCTGCCTGGTAGGGGCGCACGGCCGCAAGACTCCGACTGCCCCGCGCGTGCGGAGCGCGCCAAGGGTGCCCGTCGAGGTTTTGCGGGCCCATGCACCATTCAGAAGAGGGTCTTCGTGCCTTCGTGTCTTGGTGGTTGATCATTCGCCGGAGAGCACGTTGCCACGAAAAAAGTGGCAGACACCCCCGTGCGCCAAGATCGGTTTGACACATCGGGTTTTGGATGTTATACTCACGCTCTGACATGTCACCATATCACGTCATGCTGGAGTAGCAAGGAGTAGGTCATCCATGAGCAACCGATCCCGTCGTGGCCGCGAGCGTCCGCGCAAGCGAGGAAAAGGGCGTCCGCAGCCAGCCGAACAGGAGAAGAAAGATATCGCTCCAGTCAACTGGCGAGAAGACCGCACCGCCCAGACGGTGGTTGCCTGTCTCCTGGTCGTAGCCGTTTTTCTGGCCTATCGTTTTGTTAGCGTAGTAAGGAGCGCACCTATGGCATCAGCAACCTCTGCCGCATCCACCAGCCCGATCACGCCGGCGGCCACGCCCGAGTCCAACGCGTCTGCTGCCCGGACGCCCCGTCCTCAGCCGAAGACCTACGACGCGCCGCCGCCGATGACGATTTCCGAGAGCATGGCCTACACGGCGACCATTGAGACGGCCAAGGGGAACATCGTCGTCGAACTGTTTCCCAAGGTCGCACCGAACACCGTGAACAGTTTTGTCTTCCTGGCACGCGAGGGCTACTTCGACGGTTTGACCTTCCACCGCGTGGTACCTGGCTTCGTCATCCAGGGTGGCGACCCGCTCGGTACCGGCACCGGTGGGCCAGGCTACAACCTGCCGGCCGAATTCAGCGCCGTCAAGCACATCACCGGCACTCTGGCGATGGCTCGCGCCAGCGACCCGAACAGTGCGGGCAGCCAGTTCTACATCACCCTGGCCCCGACGCCACACCTGGACGGGCAGTACACCGTCTTCGGCCAGACGGTCGAGGGGACGGACGTCGTGCAGGCTATTCGCGTCGGCGACGTGATGGACCGAGTCGTGATTGAGGAAGGGCCGTGACCAGAGAGGCAGCCGCCTCGTCCACCAGCCACGTCAACGTGCCCTTTGTGGGCCAGACCCGTTGCGCGGGCAACGCCGACCGGCGCGGTGATGGCTGCAACACATCCCGCAGGGACTTGGCCTTGGCGGCCCCGGTCACAAGGAAGATCACCTCGCGGGCTGCGTTGAGAGTCGGATAGGCCAGTGTGATGCGCCAGGCCTCCTGTTTTGGGACCCAGTTGGCCACCACCGCTCGCCCTGCCGCCTCCATCCCAGCTGTTCCGGGGAAAAGGGAGGCGGTGTGACCATCCGGCCCCATCCCCAGGAGCACCAGATCGAATCGGGGCGGGGCCTCGTAAGCGCCGAAGAAGCGACGCAGTTCCTGGGCGTATGCCTCCGCCGCCACGTCCGGCGACAACTCCGCCCGAATTCGATGGACATTCGCAGCCGGCAAGGGCACGCGCTCTAGCAACGTTTCGCGCACCAGACGGTAGTTGCTCTGCGGGTCGTCCGGCAGCACACAGCGCTCGTCGCCCCAAAACAAGTGTACGCCTGGCCAAGGGACCTGCTCGCGATAGGGTCCGGCAGACAGCAAAGCGTAGAGTTCCCGTGGCGTTGAGCCACCGGATAGGGCAACGGCGAAGCGACCGCGCTCGGCCACGGCCTGCTGTGCCAGCCGCGTGAAGCGTTCCGCTGCCTCGCGAGCCACAGCCACCGGATCGGGCAACACCACGACTTCGCCAGCGACCGGCCGAGGGCCGGCCTGCTCGACCTCCAGGAGAAACTGGACCATGGCCCGGTTGACCGCCGCCGGCTGCTCCATCGGCGACATGTGGCCGGCGTCCCGAACGATCACCTGGCGCGCGCCAGGCACGCGGGCCGCCAGGTCGTCGGCAATGGCCCGGAAATCGGGCAGGTCCAGTTCGCCACAGATGACCAGCGTGGGCACGGCGATCTCCTCCAGCCGCTCGAAATCACTGGGTGGACGCGGGCCGGCCGGCTTGGGATAGGGGCCCCGATCCGCCCACATCACGCCGCTGTGCTCGGCGACCATCTCGCGCAGACGCGCGGCGACCTCTGGCCGGCGCATGGCCATGGCGAAGATCGGATCGGTGATCCAATAGGCCACCGCTCTCTCCAGCCCTTCCGCGCGTGCGATGGTCCACACCGTTTTGAATGCCCACTGCCGGTAGCGATACCCCGCCACGTACGGGTCCATCGCCGTCAGGGATCGCACCCGTTCGGGGTGGCGCAGCGTGAACCCGACCGCGATCTCGGCGCCCATCGAGAGGCCGACCAGATGGGTGCGGTCGATCTGAAGGTGGTCGAGGAAGAGGCGCAGGTCTTCGAAGCGCTCGTCGCAGTAGCCGGTGGGCGGTGTGGCGGATCGCCCGTGCCCCCGGACATCGTATCGGATCGTGCGGAAACTTCTGGCCAGCACGGGTACCTGCGCATCCCACATCCGCAGGTCCAGCCCCATGCCGTGGATCAGCACAACGGGCGACCCCTGGCCCACATCTCCGTAATGCTGCTCAAGCCCGTTGATCGTCGCGATTGGCATCAGCGATTTATTCTGCCGGACCAGGCCGCCAGCAGGCCCGGCGGCGAAAACCTACCGGCCTCCTGTGCTTCACCACGGTGCTCGCACCTCCGACTCCACGGTCAGCGTGCCGCTTTGCTCAAAAGGAAGGGTTACCGGGAAGCGATCGCCGACTGGCAGGTTGTGCTGCAGGCCGATGAGCATGATGTGGTAACCGCCGGGTTTGATTTCGATACGCCCTCCAGCCGGCACCTCGATCCCTTCGGGAGGCGGCTGCATCTTCATGGCACTCTGTTCAGTCATCGCCGTCTGGTGGATCTCCGCCGAGGCAGCCACATCGGTTTGGACGCCGAGCAGGCGGTCCGCCGCGCTCCATTCGTTTACGAGGGTCATATAGACCACGCTCGTGCTCCCCATCGCGCCCATGCCGCCAGTCTCCGCGCTACCATCGTCGGTTGCATCACCGGATGGCACCTCTAGGGTTGCCATCACAGGTCGAGACCAGACATCTACGGCCCGGACTTGGGGGCCGGCCAGCGAGGAACAGGCGCTTGCCACGAGAATCAGCACCAGTCCGATCATCAATGCGGATGTATGTCGAGTCGCGGGCTCTCTGCTCCTGCGTTGAACATAGCCCACCGCCCCGCCCCACTGCTGGGCGACCTGCCCGTTCGGGCAGGCGGACTCCAACCGAGCCCGGTCCTGTTCGCCTCGGTCAGGAGGCCTTCGGCGAGCGAGAGTAGAGCCTGTGTCCACAGAACGCGGCGAACACGCGGTTTTCACCCTGACCCAGCGCTCAGTACGTCCGCCGCCAGTTCAAGCGGTGCCAACAAGGCTCTTGCCCTGGAATGTAGTTACCGCTGTGGTACACCGTCACCACCGGACCCAGGGGGGAACCTTGGGCATCGGTTATGGTCACGTTCCAACTGTTCGCCACGTGGCTGATCGGCACGTCGTACTTGCCCAGGTCGGCTCCGCCCTTGGTCATAGCAGGCAAGTGATTGCCCCAAGCATCGGACGCCCGGATGCGGACGCCCTCCAGCAGATTCCCGTTGGTATCGCGCACGAATCCGAAGATGTATGCGCCGCCCGTACAACCCTGTGTGAAGTCTCCCGTCACCGGCCCGTCGGGCACGAAGGCGTAGGACACGTAGGTCGTCGGCGTTACCACCGGAACTGTCGCGGTGAGTGAAGGCAAGGGCCGCCGGTTGGCAACGGCCGGCGTGGTCGTGGGACTCGCTTGCGGAGGCAAGGCGATGGGCGGTTGCGGCGTTTCCGTTGGGGGAAGGGGGCTGGACGTGGCCGGCAGCGGGGTGGGTGTGGCCAATGTGTCAGGCACAGCCGATAGCGCGCGCTCGGTGGGTCGCGCAATCCGAATGAGTGGCTGGCTGTTCGCACGCAAGGCCGAGACGGCCACGTACACGCCAAGACAGATGATGCCCATGACCATGACAAAGGCAAGGGCATACCCTTTGCTTTCCACGTTTGCTCCTCCTCCGTGCAAGTTTCTCGTATTGTGCCACACATTGGCCGAGTTGGCAAGTCTGACGGTTCACACGAGTTTAGGTTCCTCGCACGCCCACACGCAACCACTCCTGTTGGGCCTCTCTCATCGTCCGGTAGTTTGCCTTCATCTCGGCCAAGCTGTCGCCGCCCAGCTTCTCAATGAGGGCGTCGGCCAGGACGATAGCCATCATCGCTTCGCCGACCACCGCCGCGCGTGGCACTGCCGTGTAGTCCGACCGTTCGTAGACTGTGGCTGCCGCCTCGCCTGTGGCCAGATTCACCGAACGGAGCGGGTTCAGCGTCGTGGAGATCGGCTTCATCGCCGCCCGCACGACGACCGGCTGACCGGTCGTGATGCCTCCTTCGAACCCTCCCGCTCGGTTGGTGGGGCGGCTGATTTCTCCTTCGGAAGACAAAACGATCTCATCGTGGACCCGCGTGCCGGGCAAACGGGCGTTAGCGAAGGCTGGCCCAATCTCCGCGCCCTTTACGGCCGGGATGCTGACCATCGCCTGGGCCAGCAGGGCCTCCAGCTTGCGGTCCCAATGGACGTGACTGCCCAAGCCGGCAGGCACGCCCAGGGCAGCGACCTCGAAGACGCCGCCCACGGTGTCCTTGGCCTCCCGTGCCTTGCGGATGCGCACGCGCAGCGACTCCACGGCGGCCGGCTCCGGGCAACGCACATCGTTCTCCTCGGCCACGGCGAACCGTTCGGGGAACGGCCGGTCCGGCGAAAGCTGCACCACCACGCCGCCGATTTCCGTCACGTAGGACCCGATCACCACGTCGAACGCTGCGAGCAGCCTCTTGCAGATGGCACCCACGGCCACGCGCATCGTCGTCTCGCGGGCACTGGCCCGCTCCAGCGACTGCCGCAGGTCGCCATAGCCGTATTTCATCCCGCCGGTCAGGTCCGCGTGGCCAGGGCGGGGCACCGTGAACGGGGGCACGTCGCGGTCCTTCCAGTTCGGCCAGTCCAGGTTCTCAACGTGCAAGGCAATCGGCCCGCCGGTCGTCTCCCCCTTTGCCAGGCCAGACGTGATCCGCACCCGATCCTGCTCGATCTTCATTCGCCCGCCGCTGCCGAACCCGCGTTGGCGACGGGCCAGATCGGGATCAATGTCCTCCGCAGACAGGGGCAGGCCCGCCGGCATCCCCTCCAGAATGGCCGTCAGTGCCGGCCCGTGCGATTCACCCGCCGTCAGAAATCGAATCATAGCAAGCTCCGTACCGCCTCGTACATCACCTCGACCGGTGGCTCCCGGCCGGTCCACATTTTGAAGGCCACGGCTCCCTGATGCACTAACATCCCGACGCCATCAACCGTGCGGCAGCCGGCCTCCTCTGCTCGTTGGAGCAGCCGGGTGTTCAGCGGGTTGTACACCAGATCGTAGACAACGGCCGGCGACGGGATCGGCAGGTCGTCCGGCCAGGGACAACCGTTTGTTTCTGGCCACATACCCACGGATGTTGTGTTCACTACGAGCGACGGGGCGGAGGTGGCGACGAGATTCGCCATCGCCGCCAGCGACCGGCCCCGCAGCGTGACCGCCGGGATTTCCGGTTGCAGGTCGTGTATCAGATCGTTGGCGCGAGACAGTGTCCGGTTGAAAACGGTTATCGTCGTCGCCCCGGCGCGTCCCAGCGCGTACACGATCGCCCGTGCCGCGCCGCCGGCGCCCAGGACGACGCAACGCTGGCCGGAGATATCGAATCCCGACTCTCGCAGCGGCACCAGGAACCCCTGCCAATCGGTGTTCTCTCCGACCAGCCGGTCCCGCTGACGAACGATCGTGTTCACCGCGCCGACGGCCTCTGCTTCGTGCGTGACCTCGTCGAGCAGGGGCATGACTGCCTGCTTGTGGGGCACGGTCACACTGGCCCCACGCCAGCGAAAAGCCCGGAGCCGGTCCACCACGCCGGGCAAATCCGCCGGCAAGACATCTACCGGCATGTAGGCCCAGTCCATGTCCAACGCCGCGAAGGCCGCGTTGTGCATGGCCGGAGAAAGGCTGTGTGCAACCGGGTGTCCAAGGATTGCGGCGAGCTTCATGTTCCGCCGATCGGCAGGTGAATCATCTTCATCTGAGCATTGCCATGATAGCACATCGATTCCGGTTTGTCAAAACGATTGCGCCCGATTGGGGTGTCCCACATGGCAGTTTTCAAAGGGCCGAACCAACGTGACAAACGGTCGCAAATCTTGTATAATTGGGCCGTGCCGTACTGGAAGATTGCTCAGGAGGATACTCATGAGAACACGCAAACTCGGCAACAGCGATCTGCACCTGACGACCGTGGGCCTGGGGGCCTGGGCGATGGGCGGCGGGGGCTGGGATTGGGGGTGGGGACCGCAAGATGACGCGGATTCCATCGCCACGATCCACCGCGCCATCGATCTGGGCGTCAACTGGATCGACACGGCACCCGTTTATGGCTTTGGCCGGTCCGAAGCGATTGTCGGCCGGGCGCTCGCCGGCATCCGGGACGAGGTGACCATTGCCACGAAGTGCGGCCTGGTCTGGGATGACCAGAAGAACGCGTCCTATAGCCGCCTCAAGGCCGCGAGTATCCGCAGCGAGTTGGAAGCGAGCTTGAAGCACTTGAACACAGATTACGTCGACCTCTACCAGATTCACTGGCCCAATCCGGACGAAGATATCGAAGAGGCCTGGGGCGCGATCGCCGACTTGATTCGGGAAGGCAAGATCCGCTACGCCGGCGTGTCGAACTTCCGCGTCGAGCAGATCGAGCGCCTCCAGGCGATCCATCCGGTGACCTCCTTGCAGCCGCCGTACAGCATGTTGCGGCGAGGGATAGAGCGCAAGCTGCTGCCATTCTGCGCCACAAACAACATCGGCGTGATCGTCTACAGCCCGCTGCAGGCCGGCCTGCTGACGGGGAAGTTCACCCGCGAGCGATGGGAGCGCCTGCCGGAGGACGACTGGCGACGGCGCGCCCCACACTTCCAGGAGCCGTCGTTTAGTGCCAACCTGGAACTCGCCGAGGCTCTGCGCCCCATCGCGGAGCGTGTCGGCTGCACACGGGCGCAGTTGGCCATCGCCTGGGTCCTGAACCATCCGGCTGTTACCTCCGCCATTGTCGGCGCGCGCCGCCCCGACCAGATCGCGGAGACGGCCCCGGGTGGGGATGTGGACCTTTCGGCGGATGACGTCGCCGAGGTTGACGCGCTGCTCCGCGCTATCCCCGCAGCAAGTTGATCGTGGCCCAGAAGCCAGGAAACGAATCCGCGATACAGCTTGCCCCGGCGACTCGCGTTTCGCCTTCCGCGTTTAGGCCGGCGATCGCCAACATCATGGCCAGGCGGTGATCTCCGTGGCTATCCACCCGCGTCCCTTGCAACCGTACCGGGCCGGAGATGGTGAACCCGTCGTCATGCTCTTCGACCCGCACGCCTAAGCGGTGCAACTCGCGAGCCACAGCCGCCACGCGGTCCGATTCCTTGAAGCGTAGCTCCGCCGCATCGCGCACAGTAGTGGTTCCCACGGCATGCGCCGCGAGCAGGGCGACGAGCGGGAATTCGTCAATGGCGCGCGGCACGAGGTCCCCGCCGATGGTCACCGCGCGCAGGTCCGGCGAATAGCGGGCCGTCACATCGGCAAGCGGCTCGCCCCCCGATTCTCGGCGACGGGCCACGTGGATGTCTGCGCCCATCGCAGCGAGAATGTCGAGCAAGCCGGTTCGCGTTTCGTTCACCCCTATCCCTTCCAGGGTTACGTCGGAACCGGGCACGAGGCAGGCAGTGACGAGTAAGAAGGCCGCCGAAGAGAAGTCGCCGGGGATGGTGATGTTGAGCGGGTCCAAGGGTCTGTCGGGTGGGGTCACGGTGACAGTCGCCCCTTGCCGTCGGAGGGAAACGCCCTGGGCGGCAAATAGGCGTTCGGTATGATCGCGAGCCGGGCCCGGTTCGTGTACCGTGCTCGGCCTGTCGGCGTACAGACCGGCCAGCAGGACGGCTGATTTGATTTGTGCGCTGGCCACGGACAGGTCGTACTCGATCCCGCGCAGGTTTCCGCCACGGATGGTCAGGGGCGGCAGGCGGTCGTCCTGGCGACCCAAGACGGTCGCCCCCATCTGCTGCAACGGTGCGGCCACGCGGTCCATGGGACGTCGGCAAAGACCGCGATTGCCAGAGAGCAAACTGTAGAACGGTTGCCCGGCGAGCAGGCCGGCGAGCAACCGCATCGTCGTCCCCGAACCGCCACAGTCGAGCACATTGGTCGGCTCCTGCAGGCCGTGCAGGCCGACTCCTTGCACAGTCAACTCCGTGGGGCTATGCTCCTCAATGGTTACGCCCAGTGCCCTCGTGCAGCGGACTGTGGCCTGGCAGTCGTTTGCCGGCAAGAAACCGTGAATCCAGGACCGGCCTTCAGCGATGGCGCCAAACATAACGGCGCGATGGCTGATGGATTTATCACCCGGCACGCGGGCGGTGCCCCGTAAAGGGCCGACGGGCATCGAATGTAATTCCAAAGCGTACCACCTCCTTGGCCTGGACAAGGCCGCAAACGTCAGGCTACTAAGCCGGAAGCAACAAGGATTCTTCTACTCATTCGGGCAATTCGTGCTCGTACAGCCGTCTCCGCTGTTCTCTGGCGGCTTGGAGCCACGCTCGTAATTCGTCCTCCTCTTCCACGTGCAGCAGATCGTCCAGCCGGTCCAATTGGCGACGACAGCGGGTGATCACCTCTGCCACTGCCTGGCGATTGGTGAGCAGGATGTCGAGGATCATCGTGACATCGCTGGCAGCCAAACGCGTGGTGTCTCGAAAGCCGCTGGCGGCGAGGGACCACACCAGATCATCCCGCTCGGCAACCGTCATGGCCGTGCGCATCAGTGCGACGGCCATCAGGTAGGGAACGTGACTGATGGCGGCAACCAGGCGGTCATGGCGTTGTGGTGGCAGGATCAGTGGTCGGGCCCGGATGGCCCGTGCAAGCGCCTCGCCCATTGCCAGGGCGCGGTCGTCTGTGCGTGGCAGGGGCACCAGAACAAACGGGGCGTTTTCGTACAGCGTCGCCTCGGCCACCTCGAGACCGGACGATTCCTTGCCACACATCGGGTGGCCGCCCAAAGGCTGCACGCCATCGGGCAGCCGGCCCATGGCCCGGAATATCTCGGTCTTGGTGCTGCCAAAATCGATCAGCAGTGTGCCGGGTCGCAGATGTGGGCCGATCTGCTCGATCTGGCGCAGGATGATACGCACCGGCGTCGCCAGCACAACGACATCGACGTCCTGTACACCGGCCAGCAGATCGCCGGTGGCCCGGTCCACCGCGCCCATTTCCAGCGCATCGGCGCAGGTCTCCGGGCGTCGCGCGATACCGATGACCTCGCGGCAGGCCTCTCCTTCTCGCAGGGCCAGGCCGAGGGACCCGCCCATCAACCCGAGGCCAACGATGGCTACACGCGCTTCGGACAGGTTGGCAAAGTCTGCTTCTTCTCCAGCCATCGCGCGCTTACATCCTACGTCCCACGGCCTCGGCGACGAGTCGCAACTCGCCCATCATTTGGTCGAATCGTTGTGGGCGCAGCGACTGGGCACCGTCCGAGAGCGCGTTTTCCGGATGAGGGTGTACTTCGACGATCAACCCATCGGCTCCGGCAGCGATGGCCGCGCGCGCCACCGGCGGAACCAGCTCCCACTTCCCGGTGCCGTGGCTGGGATCGGCAATCACCGGCAAATGGGTCATGGTCTTCAAAGCCGGGATGGCGTTCACGTCGAAGGTGTTGCGCGTGTAGTTCTCGAAGGTGCGGATGCCGCGTTCGCAGAGCATCACGCGATAGTTGTCGTGGGAAAGGATGTACTCGGCAGCCATGAGCAGGTCCTTGAGCGTGGCGCTCATGCTGCGCTTGAGGAGGACCGGCTTCCCGGACTGGCCGACGGCGTGGAGCAGGCTGTAGTTCTGCATGTTACGGGCGCCGATTTGCAGGATGTCGGCATATTCCCCGACGAGCGGCACCTTCTCCGAAGACATCACTTCGGTCACCACGAGCAGGCCGTTGGCGTCGGCGGCCTCCCGCAGCATCTCCAGACCCTTCAGGCCCATACCTTGGAAGCTGTAGGGGGATGTGCGGGGCTTGTAGGCACCACCACGCAGAATCTTGCCGCCGGCCTCATTCACTACCCTGGCCGTTTCCATGATCTGCTCACGGCTTTCCACGGAACAGGGCCCGGCCATCATGATGATCGTGTCGCCGCCGATCTTCACGCCGTTCAGAGAGATGACGGTGTCCTCCGGATGGAAGTCTCGACTGGCCAGCTTGTAGGGCTGCAAAATCGGAAGCACGCGCTCCACGCCTTCGAGCAACTCCATGTTTTCGGGAAGCAGGGTCCGGTCGCCTCCAATGACGCCAATGAGCGCCCGCTCTTCCCCCTGAGAAAGATGGGTCTGATAACCCATACGCTCGACCCGGTCCACCACATCTTGAATCGTGCTGTGGGCCACATCGCTCTTCATCACAATAATCACAGCATCCACCTCCCCGTGAGAGTTTCGAGTCCCAAGTTCTGGGTCCCGGTTTTTGGGTTCCAGAGCCGCCTTGATCGAACCGTTATCCGGAATGGCAATCTCGGGGCCCCGAACTTGGGGCTCATGTTGCCTTTCGTGGGCAACACCAAAAGTGAGAGGGTGTGGTCTTCACCTCCCGCGTGGTGCCCCGTCGAACAACCCCTGTGCGTCCATTTCTGTTATCCTCGTGTGACATCTACCAACTCCTTTCGTTTCATGAATGGCGATAATTCCGATCGGGTCGCAGGTTTTCGGCTCCCCGAATGTACGCATGTTGGATCTCGCTCGCCGGCCGCGTAGTGTTCCAATGAATCAAGATGCGGATGCACCGTTCCAGCGAGTCGGGCACGGCCATCTCCCGGCCGCAGAGCAGAGCGACATCCTGCCACCCGATCTGCCGCGCGGCCAGCGCCGGAAACTCCGCGTTCAGATCGGGCGTGGCCGTGAAGATAGCGCTGGCTACGTCTTCTGCCTGGATTCCATTCTCCTCGATGATGAGCGTCAGCAGCTCGCGGGTTGCCGAGAGGATGGCTTCGCGTTCGTCGACTTCGACAGTGGTGGCACCGCGGACGCCGCGGCAGAAGGTCGGTTGCACAATGTCTCCTCCGCAACAAAAAAGGCGCGGAGCCTTGCTGCTCCACGCCGGTTTGGGTCTCTATCCCTTGTTCTACGGTCTACCCGGAACCCTGCCCTTCATACGCGAAGCAGCTTTGGCTGTCCCACCAGCCAAAATAAGTGTAGCCAAAAAACAAAAAAGCAACCGAGAACCGCCACTCGTTCTGCGGAGTGACGTTGACTGCGACGCTTTGCTGCTCTACGTTTGGTTTACTGTTCATCAAACACCGGCCCAGGTTTCGGGGTTTTCCTTGATTACTGCATGATACCACAAAGCAACCGTTTTGTCAAGCCCTGCACTGGTAGCCCCGAAGCGGACAGTACGGAGGCAGGCAGTGCTTTATTGTCGATGGGAAAGCCATCACAGTCTTCTCTCCGACAGGCTGCTAGGGCACGAAAAAGAGCCACCCGTCGGACTTGAACCGACAACCTAGCGCTTACGAAGCGCTTGCTCTGCCATTTGAGCTAGGGTGGCTCGCGGGCCGATTATAGCACAGCTATGGCGGGAAGTCAAAAAACGGGGTCGGGGGTTGGGAGTCGGCTGCCGCTACTCCAGCCGGTTCTCCAGCACCGTGTCGGGCGAGAAGTCCTCGATCTGTAGGAAGTAGGCAGCGGCATCGAGTAGCGCTTGCTGGGGGATCAAGCCGATCAACTCGCTGCCGACGACCGGCACGCCGTGCCGTTCCGCCTCGCGGCGCACCATCTCGAACACGCGATGGACCGGGGTGGCCCGGAAATCGGTCAAGTTCATCGACACTTGTACGATCCCCCGGTGCTCCAGGGGGATGCCAAGCGCCTTGACGTTTCTCAGGCCGCCGCTGGAATAACGTACCGCCCTGGCAATCGCCTTCGCGATCTGGAGGTCTGCTGTGCCGAGGTTGACGTTGAAGGCGATCAGGAAGAAGCGTGCCCCGACCGCCGTCGCGCCTGCCGGCCCCAGCCGGCGCGGCCCGAAATCCGGCGCGCGGGCCAGGTCGGTGGTGATCGTCGTGCGCAGCGCCTCGTACTGCCCCCGGCGGACGTTCGCCAAGTTGCGACGGTCCGGATGAGTGGCCGCCTCCTCGTACAGATAGACCGGGATCGCCAGCTCGGTTCCGATGCGCTCGCCAACCCGCCGCGCGATGGCTACGCAATCCTCCATCGTCGTGCCGCGCAGGGGGATAAAGGGGATCACGTCGGTCGCGCCGATGCGCGGGTGCTCGCCGCGATGACGCTCCAGATCGATCAGCCGGGCCGCCTGTTCCGTCACGCGGAAGGCTGCCTCCTCGACGGCGTCCGGCGGCCCAACCATCGTGATCACCGAGCGGTTGTGGTCGGGGTCCGTGTTCACGTCCAGCACGGAGACGCCGCCCACGGCCCGCGCGGTTTGGGCGATGGCCTCGACCACGTCGGCTCGCCGGCCTTCGCTAAAGTTGGGGACACACTCGATCAGGTCAATCATCGGTTATCAGGCGTTTGCCACCAGCCACCGGCAACGGGCCATCCTCCAGGCCGGCGCGCAACTCGAAGACCTGGTCACGCAGCAGGGCGGCCTTCTCGAACTCTAGCTCCCGCGCGGCAGACTCCATCTGTTTCTCGAGTTCGGCGATCAGGCGGCGGCGTTCGGTGACCGGTATCTCCTCGCCGACGTGGTATGGCGCGCGCTCCTCGGCCACCTTTTGTACGCGGTCGGTCAGGTCGCGCACCTCCTTGACGATGGATCGGGGTTCAACGCCGCGAGTCCGGTTGTACAGCGTTTGCTTTTCGCGCCGGCGGTTCGTCTCGTCGATCGCTTGCTGCATGGAATTCGTGATCCTGTCGGCGTACATGATCACCCGGCCATCCACGTGCCGCGCGGCCCGCCCGATGGTCTGGATGAGGGCGGAGGTGGAGCGCAGGAATCCTTCCTTGTCCGCGTCCAGGATGGCAACCAGCGACACCTCTGGCAGGTCCAACCCTTCGCGCAACAGGTTGATGCCCACGACCACATCGTAGACACCGGTGCGCAAGTCGCGCAGGATCTCCACCCGTTCGATGGTGTGGATCTCCGAGTGAAGATAATGCACCTTGATGTCCAGATCGGCAAGGTAGTCGGCCAGGTCTTCGGCCATGCGTTTGGTCAACGTGGTGACGAGAACGCGCTGGCCCCTGGCAATGCGCTGCCGGATCTCACCCAGCAAGTCGTCGATCTGGCCGGTAGTCGGTCGCACAACGACCTCGGGATCGAGGAGGCCGGTGGGTCGGATGATCTGCTCCACGACCTGGGCGCTGCGTTCCAGTTCGTACGGGCCCGGTGTCGCCGAGGTGTAGATCGCCTGGCCGATCCGTGCGTTGAATTCCTCGAATGTGAGCGGGCGGTTGTCCAGCGCGGAGGGCAGGCGGAATCCGTACTCCACCAACGTGGTCTTCCGCGAGCGGTCACCGGCGGACATGGCCCGAATCTGCGGGATGGTCATGTGTGATTCGTCAATGATCGTGAGGAAGTCATCAGGAAAGTAGTCGAGCAGTGTCCAGGGCGGGCTGCCGGCGGGCCGGCGGGCCAGGTGGCGCGAGTAGTTCTCGACCCCGCTGCAATAGCCGATCTCACGCAGCATTTCCAGATCGTAATTCGTGCGCTGCTCCAGGCGTTGGGCTTCGAGCAGATGGTCGTTCGCCCGCAGGTACCGCAGGTGTTCCTCCAACTCCTTTTCAATGTCCTGGATCGCCATCTCGATCTTCTCTTTCGGCGTAATGAAGATCTTGGCCGGGAAGATGTCCACAGCCACGTTCTCCGCCAGCACCTCGCCGGTGAGCGTGTCGATCTCCGTGATCCGCTCGATCTCGTCGCCCCAGAACTCCATTCGGTAGGCGAAGTCCTCATAGGCCGGCTGGACCTCCACCGTGTCGCCCCGTACGCGGAACCGACCACGGGCCAGGTCGTAGTCGTTCCGCTGGTAGTGAATCTCCACGAGATGGCGCAACACCTTGTCCCGCCGCCGAACTTCGCCTCGCCGCAGGTGCAAGACGACATTACCGTAGTCCTCCGGCGACCCCAGGCCGTAAATGCAGCTCACCGAGGCGACGATGATCACATCGTGCCGGGAGAAGAGCGCCGAGGTGGAGGCCAAACGCAGCCGGTCGATCTCATCGTTGATGCTGGCGTCTTTTTCGATGTACAGGTCGTGCTGCGGAACGTAGGCCTCGGGCTGGTAGTAGTCGTAGTAGCTCACGAAGTAGTTGACCGCGTTGTTCGGGAAGAAATCCTGTAACTCGCTGTAGAGTTGGGCGACCAGCGTTTTGTTGTGCGCGATGACGAGCGTGGGTCGTTGCACTTGCTCGATCACGGAGGCCATGGCGAAGGTCTTGCCCGTCGCCGTCGCGCCGCGCAGAGTCTGTTGTTTGTATCCCTGGTCCAGGCCCTTCAACAGACTGGAGATCGCCTCCGGTTGGTCCCCGGTCGGCTGAAACGACGAAACTAGTTGGAAATCAGACATGCAATTCCTCGTTGGATCACAGAGTCTATGATCGCGGTAAGCGTCTAGCGAAGCTGTGCCTCAAACCGACAAGTTTGACGGGACACAGGTTCACACAGATTTGCACAGATCAAAGAAGGCTTTATCTGTGTTCATCTGCGGCAATCTGTGTCCAGAATCTTGACTCGTTTGTAAAGAAATTCGGGCGTCAAGGATTTCAGCGACTACCCCGGAAACAGCTGCTTCAACCTCTTCTTTGCCACGAATTACACAGATTTTCACGAATTTCTTGTTTTTTCCGTATCATCTCAATAATTCGGGGTGAGAAGAACGTCGCGCCCCCCTAACCCCCCAACTTTGGGGGGGGCATGTGCTCCCCCAGAATTGGGGGCCGGGGGACGCTCCCCAGGTTATTGAGATGATACTTTTTTCTTTTTTCCGTGTAAATCCGTGCAATCCGTGGCGGATTCCGGAGGTGCTGAACGGTTACTGATCGCGCACCCTCCGCGATTCGCCCATTCGCATAACCGCCACATTCTATCACGCTACCCCGACGCCGTCAAATGCGGATCACGGCCCCAGGTCGTAGATGCGCACGTCGTCCAGCATGGTGGCCCCACCGGCAGTGGCAAACGGATGATGGGCTTGCAGGAAGAGCGTGGTATGCGATCCGGTCGCCCGAAACTCGGTAGCGGTCTGCGTCCACACATCCTCGCGGTTGTCGGCCCAGGGCGACCACTGCACCGTCGCTGCTTGCGGGTCCTGGCCGCCACCCAGTTCCAGTCCGAGCGAAACCTCCACGGGGGACTGGCTGGTCACGTGCTTGGCCCGGACCTCCACGCGGTAGCGGTGTCCGGGCACGGTCTCGAACGTGCGCCAGACGCCGGCGGTGGCGTCCACGTAGTCAAACGTCATCTCCTGCGAGCGTTGCCCGCGCCAGATGTTGACCGGGTTCTTGTTCTCGTTGAAGCAGGATGTCTCCGTGACCTGCTTGCCCGGCAAGGCGTAGGCCGACCAGCCGGTAGCCACGCTGTCGGTGCCGCACTTTGGCCCGGGGTTTTGCCACTCGGCGAACGTCTCCATGTCCCAGTCGCCGCCCTCACGAGCGGGGAGCTGGGCGGCTGGTGGAGCCGTGGGCTGCGGAGTGGCCGTCGCCAGTCGTGATGGCGGCGTCGCTAGTGGACGAGTTGTCGTTGGCGGCAGAGGCGTGTCTGTTGGCAGAGCGGTCGGCGACGGGCTGGGCGATGGTGGCGCGTTTGTCGCCGTAGCGGCCGGAGTCGGAGAGGGCGGGATTGGCGTGCGGCCGGGAACCGACGTTGCCGACGGCAGCGGCGTGAACGTCGGTCGCGGCGTGCGCTGCGGTACCAGCGGTGTGGTCGGAACGGACGTCCCTCGTCCCCCGGCCACGCAGCCAGAAATCAACAGGGCCAGCGCCAGCCAGATCAGTCTCCAGAAGCGGGCTGGGGCGGGCGGCATCTTGCGATGTGGTCCCAGGCGTTCCATAGATGGGCACCATTATAGGGTATTTGGGTAGAGATGTCAATGTGCATTCGGCGCAACCCTGGATAGGGGGTTGACATTCCAACCACTTTGGTGTAATATATCATCACATCCCAGGAATGTATCATCTCAATACCTTGGGGAACGCCCCCCGGCCCCCAATTCTGGGGGAGCACATTCCCCCCAATCCTGGGGGGAACAGAGCAATTTCCCCCCAGGATTGGGGGGCTGCCGACCGCTGCTGAGGCCATTCTCGCTGCTTGGCTGAGCAGTAACGAAAGGAAAGGCCATAGCTATGGGCAAGAGACGTGAGCAGTCACGACAACTCGGTGGTCAAAGTCCCCGCTGGAGCCCGGGTGTTCCTACGCCAAATGGATCGGCTAAACCCGGCCTGGCTGTAGGCCTGGTGTTGCTCCTGATCGGGGCGCTGGTCGCCATTGCCAGCTGGACACCCGCCCGAGCGACGCGGACAGTCATGCACTCCGCCGTTGCTTCCCGTGGGGAAACGCGACACATGCCCGGTAGACTGACTGCGCCAGCCACTCTCGGTTCCACTGTCATTGGGAGAGGACTGCTCAAATCCTCATCCACCCTTTCCTCTACCTGGGAAGAGGAAGCGGTCCCCAATTCCAGTACGGGCTGGTCAAACGGACCATCTCAGCGCAGTCTAGGAGTGGATTCTGGGGGAAACGCTTACGTCTTGTGGGAGTACAATCAGGGCATTGACGACCCAGATCCAGAGGTAGCGGACGTGCGGTTTGCCGTTCGGTACGCAGATGGCACTTGGCAGGCAGCGACGCCGTACGTACGCAACCAGAGTTGCGCCAATTGCCACAGGGACAACCCTAAACCTGTGCCCGTGGCGCTGGCCGTTGACCGCGCCGGCAATGCCCACGCCCTGTGGCTGGATCACCCAGGTGGCTACAACTCGGACGACAGCCTGCCGTTCTATTCCTTCCGGCCGGCCGGTGGGGACTGGGGCACAGCCAGTGCCATCTGGGCCTGCAAGAATCTGTGGAAGGACGAGTGTGCATCGGAGGCCACTGCCCCGGACATCGCCGTGGACCCAGCCGGCAACGTCTATGCCTTGAGCGTACGACAAACCGGTGACACGACCGGCGACGAGTTGCCCGACTGGCACGTCTTCTTCTCCTACCGACCCTCGGGCGGGAGTTGGGGGATACCCGTCCGTGTGAGCAGCCAGCCCGTGGAGTCTCGGGAGCACGGAGGCCATCTGTCACTTGCCGCAGACTCCACCGGCAACGCCTATGCGCTATGGTCCAGAACCGACGTGGTCAACTACTCGAACGGTGAGTCGTTCTGGTTCGCCTACCGGCCCGCTGGTGGGGCGTGGACTGCGCCGGTTCCCGTGTCCGACGGGCTCGCCAAAGGGTATGCCTGTCGTCCGGCCATCGCTGCGGACGGCGCCGGCAACGCCTATGCTGTGTGGACACTGGGAGAGAACTCGAGCTGCCGGCATGGTGAAGCTCGATTTGCCCACCGCCCTGCTGGGGCAGGCTGGGGAACAGGCGTTCCACTTGCTGTTGAAGCGAACGTTACTCGACAAGGTTTCCCGGCCATTGCCGCGGACAGGGTTGGCCGCGCCTACGCCATCTGGACAGCCCAGCGAAAAACCGGGGGTTCGTGGATCTGGGATCTCCATTTCGCCATGCGAGAGACCGACGGCACCTGGGGAAGCCCTGAGACCGTCAACGAAACCCCTGGCACGGTAAACACCTTAAACCCGCTGTCCATCGCCGTGGATGCTGCTGGGAAGGCCTATGCCCTCTGGAGGTCTTCATCGGGTACGTTCCGCCTCGCCTGGCAGAAGGCACCCGAGATCAAGGGCCGGGCCTACACTCCCGGGTCGGATCTTCCGCTCATCGGTGTGCCGGTGAGGCTGGTCCGCGAGGGTAACATACTGCGCGAGACCACCTCACACTCCCCCGACGGTCGCTATGTTTTGACAAACGTGCCCATCACCGACAGCGTGGTCATCAGCGTCACCCTGGAGCACGCGGCCAGGGTTCCTTCGACCTTTCGCGTGATGTACGGTCAGACCGCCGGGCCGCTGGCCTACGTTGCCACCCAGCCGTTTACCATCACCGCCGCGGCCAACCCGCCACCTCATGACATCAACTTCTCTGATAACCCCGAGGTCACGACAGACCCAGGAATCAACCGCGCCCACCTGGACGACCTGGGCCGGATCTACTATCACACTCACCAGGCCTGGCAACTGGCCGATAGGCTGGGCCAGGCACTCAACTTCCAATTGCCGGTGGACATCATCGCCTACTCCGCGCAGAACGGCGCCTTCTGGGAGGGCCCTACCACTAGCGGTGCCAGCGCCGGTGTTGATCCGTACGTCAATCTTGGAGTCGCCGTCAGCGACATCGCAAATGGCAACCGCCCGGACAACCGGGAGTGGCACGAGTTTGGGCACCACGTGATGGCTGATACTTTCAACAACTTGTTTCCTAAAAATCCTAACGATGGCAATCACAACGGATACAATAATCCCTCCACTACCGATTCGTGGACAGAAGGCTTCGCCGAGTTCCACTCCATGATGGTCTCTCGGGACATCGCCGCGACGCCTCGTCCGGAGTTGTACCGCTGGTTGAGCTGGGAGGACAACCTGGAATCGAACTACCTGGCCTGGACCACCCACGCAAACCCGCCAGACCCGCACCCGGACGCCGTCCAGAACGAAGAACTTGCCGTCGCCGGCCTGCTGCTGGATCTGGTTGACCCGATTGATGCCGACGACGCCACGGAGCTGACCTCCACCTTGGGGATCACGCTCACCTACGCCGACTGCATCGAGATGAACCTGGCAAACTTGTGGGCACACCTGAAGGTGGACTACACCGGCATCGTTACCTCATCGGCGGTGGCGCAGGGCCAGGGCTTCGGGTACATTTTTGACGTGAAACATCTCTACGACGTCCTGAAGTACAGAAGGATCGGGTCAGTCGACTCCCGTGGCAACGGGCTCAGTGACCTGGACGAGTTGTTCATCGCCCACGGTTTCTTCACCGACGTCGGTCCGCAAAACCACGGGTTCGACGCCGGCGAGACGGCCGGCCAGACATCCGATGCTGCCCGCCCCGGTCGCCGTAACCGACCACCGCTCACCGGCTCCTACATCGCCTTCCAGGCAGAAGATGCGGAAACCGGCACACCCATCGACGTCGAGGACTTCACCGTTGAGGTGCGCTTCGCCTGGCCGTACGAACACTACGGTTACAGCTTCCGGACAAGCAGTGCCCAAACCCCCGGCCTCCTGTTCTTCCACGGCCCCGACCCCCAATATGAGGCGACGACATATGTCACGGCCTGGAGCCCGGGAAACAGTTCGGTCTCCACCGAGCCGCTCGCTGTGACCAACGCCGACTATTGGACCGCGATGGCGACGGGGCCGACCGACCATTTCGTGGACCACACCTTCGAGATGGAGGAGCCGCTGCGTGCCTACCTGCCGGCGGTGCTGAGCGGGCCGAGTGGCATGCTCGTCCAAGGAGCGACTGCTTCGGCCAGCACCCGGACACAGGCTCGCACGGGGCGCGCGTGCGTGCCGGGCGGGGAACCGCCGACGAAGACACCGACGGTTACCGTGACCCCTACGCCGTCGAGAACGCCGATGCCGGTGACGAATACCCCCACCCCCACAGGCACGCCGCAGACCTCGACACCCACGTCTACGGGCACGCCCGCAACATCCACCGCGACAGCTACATCTACAGCGACTGGCACGCCGTCGACGCCCACGGCCACAGCGACTGGCACACCGCCTACCCCAACCGCGACCGCCACGGCCACGCGCACCCCAACCCCAACCCGTACACGTACGCCGACCGCAAC
>CAZDTE010000033.1:0-26341 GCA_964508275.1 uncultured Ardenticatenales bacterium | reverse complement strand
GGGGGCCGGGGGGCGTTCCCCAACTTTGGGCGGCGTTCCCCAAGTTATTGAGATGATGCCGATCGTGCCCAAAAAGGAGATTCTTATGCCCGTTTTGGAGCAACAGATCGAAAGACTTGTCAACCGGCTTGCGCCGCTGATCTGCGCCAACTCGATGGAAGCTCCCAGCCTGATTGTGCTGGGAATGTTCAGTCCGATGGCCTTTTTTGCCAGTCAGATTCTGCTCCTCGTGCAGCCGCTGTTCGGTTGGGATGGCAGCGGCTGGCTCACCGGCGGAGGAGCAGATCTGCTGGGAGAACCTGCGACCGTCTATCGCTTGCTTTCGCGCCTGGGAAACAGAACAGAACGGCGTGGAACAGGAGAAACGTGAACACCGTGTTACCTCTCGAACGGGCACTGCTACTGGCGGGGATACTGCTGACCCTTCCCGCTTTTGCCTTTGTCACACTGCGCGTGCGGCAGGGCCGCCAGGTTCTGCTGCGAAGCATCCCAGGCATGGACTTGATGGCGCAGTTGGTCGGCCGGGCGCTGGAGGAAGGGAAGAGCACACACCTATCCGTTGGCGTGGGGAAGTTGGGGGAAGAGTCCACAGCGGAAACGATGGCCGGCTTGACAGCGCTGGATGTGCTGGCAGAACGATGTTCCGCGACCGGGGTTGAGCCTCTCGTTACAGTCCCAGACCCAGCGCTATTGCCATTAACCCAAGACCTGATCCAGGAGCGCAGGACTCCATCCTCCGCCGGCCGGCGCACGTGGGCAACCATGAGCCAGGCCCGATTCATGGGACCCGATGCAACCGCCTATGCGGTCGGCGCAATGGACACGTTGCAGCACGAAGCGCTCTCCAACAGCGTGACCATCGGCCCATTCGGTCCGGAGTTCCTGCTGATCGGCGAAACCGGCGCCCGCGAGGACCTGGCCCAGGTGGCCGGAACGACGAATCCCGAAGGACTGCCGTACATGAAGCTCACCGCGGATCATACGTTGGTGGGTGAAGAACTGTTTGCCACCGGAGCCTATCTGGCCAAATGGCCGTCGCACCTGGCCAGCCTGGTCATTCAGGACTCTGTCCGGCTGCTGATCGTTTTGGTGATCGTCCTTGGCGTGGCCCTGCGCACGACTTGGGGATAGCCCAATCGGAAGGGTGAACACGGGTGAGAGCAGTGTGAGAGCAAGTGAAGCTACCGCGACACTGAATCCTGAGGATTGTAACGAAAAATGAGGCGAAGACTTCCGGCTGCTGTAGCGACTGCTGTGGGTACCATCGTTCTGTTGAGCTTCTTTACACTCAACCCGGTGGTACAAGGAATCACCGCTTTCCTCACTCACACGGCGATGATTGTGGCAGCGTTTGCCTTCCTGCTCGGCGTCCTGAACGTGCTGCTGGTACACGTGCGTAAGATCGGTCAGCGCCAAAGCGGATGGGGCTACAGCCTGGCACTAGTGGTCGTCATGTTGGTGGTTCTGCTTCTCGGTCGGCCAGGGACCCAGGGCCCGGCCGACTCCGGCGTGGAATGGATCCTGCGCAATGTGCAAATCCCCTTGCAGGCGACGTTCTTCTCGCTGCTGGCGTTTTTTGTCGTCACCGCGTCATACAGAGCGCTGCGGACACGCCCTCGCGAGACCAGCCTGATGCTGTTCGTAGCCGCCATCGTCCTTCTTGGGCAGACCCCCCTGGGGCCACAGATCTGGGACCAGTTCCCTGCGTTGAAGGACTGGATCCTGGCGGTGCCCACCACAGCCGGCGTGCGTGGGATCCTATTAGGCACTGCCCTGGGAACCGTTGCCACAGGCATTCGCCTGCTGACCCTGACGGACCGCGAGCGGTACTTCAAGTAAGCCATGATCTACTGCCCGAGTTGTGGTCTCGCGAACCGAGACGGGAGCAAGTTCTGCAACGACTGTGGCCAAAACCTCAGCGAGGCCACCAGGCGCTCGTGCCCCATGTGCGGCGCGCCAAACGATGCCCACAACACCGCCTGCACCCGCTGTGGCGCTCGCCTTGTGCCGCTCACACCGGGTGACCTGCCGGAAGACGCAAAGCCAGCCGGACCAACACCTCAGCCCGAGGGACCGCCGGCGGAACCCGCCGCACCGGATCAACCGTCGCCTGTCGAACCGGTCGTGGAACCCGAACCCACCGCCAGGCCGAGTTTGTCTGAAGAGGCGGGGGCGCCCCTGTCACGCCTTTTCCCGCGTCCCGAACGAACGTCAGAAGAGGCCATCGAGGACGAAGGTGACCGGGCAGAGCCGGAGACAATAGAGCCTGTGGACCTGGCCGCTCGCTTGTCGCACGTGCTCGGCGAAGATGCCGGCGCACAGTCCACACCCGAATCCGAAGTGGACGCCGCGCTGGTCGATGATGATCACGCGGCGAGTTCCCCGCAGTCGCCGGACGACGAGATCGTGCCCGATTGGCTGCGCAGCCCCCTGGAAGAATCCGTTGCCCTGGCCGATGGTGAGGATGCTGAGCCGGTGCCTTTGCCCGGCTGGCTCCAAGACTCAGAAGAGTCGGTGAGCACGGCCCTGGGGACTGGAGCCGCAGGATGGGGCAAGGCCGAGGATGAAGAATGGGGAGCGCCAGACGACAGCCCGCAGAGTGAACCGGATACAGGGATTCCTTCATGGCTCCTGCCCGCGGAAGCGAAAGATCAACCCCCACCGCCCGACGCAGACGCAGCACCGGAACCTGAGATGGCCACCCTACCCGACTGGCTGAAATCGCTACAGCCCGAGGCCACCAGCTTTGCCGGCAAGGTGGAAGAGGCGTTGCAGCGAGCCGAGTCAACATCGGGCCTGCTCACCGGGGTGCACGGAGCGCTACCGGTTGAGCCGATCATCGCCATGCCTCATATCGTCGGTCAAATCCAGGAAACCTCCGTCGTTGAGGACACGCGCGCCGGAAAGTTGCTCATGAGACTACTGACCGGCCGGCAGCCTGCGGAGCGAGCGGTCACAGCGGAAAGGCGACCATTTCCCTGGCGAGCGATCGGCCATCTCGTCCTCTTGCTGGCCCTGATCGTGCCCTTGCTCGTGGATAGCACACTGTTCAACATCGAGCAGAGCCCCGCCCCCGCGCAAGCGCTCTACAGCACGGTCGAGGCGATCCCAGAAGACAGCTTTGTGCTCGTCGCCTTTGACTACGAAGCCGACCTGGCCGGCGAGATGGAACCGCAAGCCGAAGCCATCATGCGCCACCTGCGCAGCCGGAACCAGCGCATCGGGGCCATCAGCCTTTTTCCGCAAGGTCCCTTCCTGGCCCAGCAGGCCTGGAATCGCGTCTCGCAGGACCAAGCCGACGCGCAGTATGGCCAGTCCTTTGTCAACCTCGGCTTCTTGGTCGGCCGAGAAGTTGGCCTACGCACGCTCGCCCAGGGTCATCTGCAACTCGACCGGCCCGATTTCGTCCGCGGCCAGACATTGCAGAACTTACCGGCCCTGGCCGGCGTGAAGAGCCTGGAAGACATCCAACTCATCGTCCTGATCGGAGCCCGGCCAGACGCGATCCGCTGGTGGGTTGAACAAGTCGGCAGCCACGATTCGCAGAAGCCGCTGGTAGCCGCCGTGCCCGCCTCAGTAGAGCCAGCGGTCAGACCGTATTACCATTCGGGCCAACTCCGCGGGCTGATTTCCGGCCTGATGGGCGCCGCCGACTACGATCTGCAAACCGGACGCCCGCCGGCCGGTGGGGCAGCGATTGACGCCCTCACCCTGGGAACGGCCACCGTGCTGCTGTTGATTGCCATAAGTGCGCTGTTCACGTTGGTAACCCGCCGTGGGGGAACGAACCAGAGAACCTGATGAATGCCATCACCGCCGTTCTGGGCGACATCCTGAAAGCCGAGGGCCTCGGCATCTGGATTGGTGCAATCGTTACGCTGATGGTCTACAGCTATCTGCTGGGCGACAACCCACTGTTTCGCCTGGCCCAACACCTCTTGGTCGGCATTGCCGTCGCCTACGGGGCGATCATCGCCTACCATCAGGTGTTGCAGCCTTTACTGCTGAAGCCGTTGCGCGACGATCCCAAAGCGCAGTGGTTCCTTGGGATCCCGTTGATCTTGGGCCTGCTACTTCTGACGAAGGCATCGCCATCCTTCTCCTTCCTGGGCAATGTGAGCATCGGCTATCTGCTCGGCGTGGGAGCCGGCCTGGCGATGGGTGGAGCATTGATCGGCACCCTGCTCCCCCAACTCAAAGCCACTATGCTGTCGCTCTACCCCGGCGACTATGGGGAGGGCACGCCCGGCCTCCTGGGAGCGTTCTCATCGCTCGTCATCGTTGTGGGTACGATCAGCACATTGCTGGCTTTTCAATTCACCCGCCGCCGCTCCGAAGCCGGCGGCGCGCGCGTGATCAACGGTCTGCTCGGAAGCGGGCGCAAGCTAGGCAAATTGTTCCTGCTCGTCGCCTTCGGGGCGATCTTTGGCAACGGAATCTTGACGGCACTTACCCTGCTCATCGCACGCTTGCAATTCTTGCTTGGAGACTGGCTGTCCTTGATCGGAAAATAGTGCCCATGAGCTATCACGCACCACCAGGTACGAATACGCGTGGAACGTAAAGATATGAAACGTGTTGCGCACTACGGGACACGCAATACGCTGATGGGCCAACGTGACACATGACACCTGAGAGACGTGACACTCTTTTTCATAACAGTACTTGAATCGGGATGGGTCTTGTGGACGAAGGACGCAGGATAACTGAATCGGCCATCATCGCCGATATCGGTAGCGTGGCCACCACGGTGGGCCTGATTGACGTTGTGGACGGCCGCCACCGCTTGGTGGCCCGTGGCCGTGCGCCGACAACCACAGAACCACCGCACGCGGACGCAGCCGTCGGCCTGCGTGAGGCACTCGTGCAAATCGAGCACCTGACCGGGCGGAGACTGCTCGGCGATGGCGGCCAACTGCTGACGCCCGAGCGGCGCGAAGGGCCGGGCGTGGACACGGCGGCCATGACGTGCAGCAGCGGGGGCCCACTGCGCCTGGCAATCAGCGGATTGGCCGCCGACCTCAGCCTGCGCAGCGCGAGGCGAGTAGCCCAGACAACCTATTCCGAGGTGGTTACCACGCTCGGCGCAGAATCGCAGTCCGGCACCAGCGGCCACGATCACCATGTCGAAGACTGGGTGAAGCGACTGAGCCAGTCCAAACCGGAGGCCATTCTCATGACCGGCGGCATGGACGGAGGACCTGTAGCCCCCCTAGTGGACATGGCCCACAACATCGCCCTCGCGGCCAGCGTGATTCCAGAGCCGGCGCAACCCACCGTCATCTTCGCCGGAAACGAAACCGCTCGCCAGGCCGTGGCGGACGTGTTGTCCAAAGAACTGGCCTTCAAGGTCGTGGACAACATCCGCCCGTCGTGGAATGTCGAGCGCCTGAATCAGGCCGCAGACGCCGTCGCACAACTCTATCGAGAGCGGCGGATCGCCCGGTTGCCGGGCATGGGAGAGATCCGGGCCTGGAGCAGCAGCCCCATCCTGTCTACGGCGGAGGCATTTGCTTGGGCCATCTGTTTCCTGGCAGAGCAAGAAAGCACCGCTGCCCTGGGGATCGACCTGGGATCTGCAAACCTGTGTCTGGGCGGCCTGGTGAATGGCACGCTGCTGCGGCGCGTGGACATGAAATCGGGAACCCGTTTCGGGCTGGACTACCTGATCGCGCGGAGTGGTCTGCCGCAGATCGCCCGTTGGCTGCCCATCCCGATGGCCCCGGCCGAAATGGCCAACCATCTTGCCAACCTGAGCCTGCGCCCACTCGTCCAGGCCCAGACAGAGGCCCAATTTTGGGCCGAGCAGGCAGCGGTTCGCGAGACCCTGCGCCTGGCCATTGCAGAATCTGGCGACCTGCTGGGCCTGTCACCGCAGGTCGGCCCCTGGTTGATGGTGGACTACCTGGTGATCAGCGGTACACGACTGACCCATGCACCAAAACCTACCCAAGTCGCCCTAGCCGTCCTTGATGGCGTTCAGCCTGTTGGCATCACCCACCTGATGACCGACCGCTTCCAGCTCCTGGCCCCGCTGGTCTCGCTGGCCCAGACAACTCCGGCGGCGGCCGCCCATGTCCTGACAAACGACGCACTGGCCAGCGTGGGGACCATCGTCGCTCCGGCAGGGCAAATGCGGACCGGCAGAACGGCCTTGCGCTGCGATCTGACCTATCCAGACAGCAGTGCCTTCCGGCTGGAGGTTCCGTTCGGATCGCTGGAAGTGATCCCCCTCGACGCGGATCAACAGTTGCAGATCGACATCCGGCCGTCCGGCGGTCTGGACCTGGGCCTGGGCCGCGGCAAGCGCGTACAAACGAAGGTTCGCGGTGGAAGCGTAGGGCTGATCATCGACGCCCGCGGCCGGCCGTTGCGTCTGCCCGATGATGGATATGACGAAGAACGCCGTGCAAGACTCTCGGAGTGGCGGAAAAATGTGGGTGCCTGAATTCTCCCGACCGCAAGAGGTCCACATCACGCCGATCATGAACATTCGGCGGGAACGGGTATTGAGCCGCCCCGGTGAGGTGCTGGTCGATCTTGGGGCGTTCGTGGAACCGGACACTGTGGTGGCGCGGGCGGAGAAACCGGGGCCGATTCACGTGCTGTCGTTGTGCGCGGCACTGGGTGTGCCCCCCGACAAGGTCAAACGACTGTTGACCAAAGGACTTGGCGATAACCTGGAAATAGGAACGACCATCGCCGTGCGGCGGCAATGGCTGGGGCTTCGTCGGCGCCGCGCCCCTTCGCCAGTGGCCGGCAAATTCGCCGGCTTCGACGACACGGGGTATGCCCTGATCCGTGGCCAACCAGAACCGGTCGAGATCACCGCGTTCGTGCGCGGACGCGTGGCCAACGTGATGCCTCGGTTCGGTGTAGTGGTTGAGCTTACCGGCGCCCTGATCCAGGGGGTGTGGGGCTCCGGCAGTGAAGCGGCCGGCGTGCTGCGCACCAAGATTGACGATCCGTCGCAACCGCTGGAAGCAGCCGCCATTGACGTCGCCAGTCGTGGAGCAATCATGGTGGGCGGCTCGGCGACCGAGGCCACCCTTCGAGCCGCCGCCGAGCACCAGGTGAGTGGCCTGGTGCTGGCTAGTCTGGATGCCGGCCTGCGAGCCATGGTCAGTAACCTGCCGTTCCCGGTGGCCCTGCTCGAAGGGTTTGGGTCCATCCCGATCAATCGGCCGGCCTTCGAATTGCTGGCCGAGCTGGATGGGCACGATGCCTCCATCAGCGGCAGAACCGTCCCCCGCTGGGGCCGAACTCGGCCCGAGGTCATCATCTCCCGCCACCGAGCACAGCCACCCGCCGTCGAGGCGGGTGGCGCCTGGCAAAAGGGGGATCGCGTACACATCACCGCCTCTCCACATACCGGCCAGGTAGGCGAGATCGTGGCCCTCGTGCGTCAGGGGAAAACCGTTGATTCTGGGGATCGGCTGCCCGGCTGCCAGGTGCGCCTCGATTCGAAAGAAATTGTCTTCGTACCCTGGACGAACCTGGAACGACTTCGTTAGGCACCAGCCAATAGAAGAGAGGAGACACGCGATGAGCACATTAAGACCGTTGAGCAACAACAACAATAACCGAAATCTTCCTTTCATCATTGCCGCCGTCGGCCTGTCCGCACTCCTGGTCGTGGGCCTAATCGCGCTGGTCGGGTACATGTTCTTCTTCCAGCGAGGGGACGCGGCGAACCAAATCGCTCAGGCCTCCCCCACGGCCCTGCCGACTTCGACAGTCAAACCAACCAAGGCTGCAGAGACCGGGCCCGCGCCCACGGAGACGACCGTGGCGGCCGTGGCCATCGCCGCTACGGACACGCCGGTGCCGACCGACACACCGGAACCGACGGCGACCCAAGCGGAAGCGGCAGCCGCCGAAACCGGCGGCGGGGAAGGCGGGGAAACGGCCGGGGCAGCCGTCAGCGGAGGTGAGGCCGCAGCCACGGCCGGCGCCGGCTCCGGGGGAGGTGAGGCGGAGGCAGAGGCCGCAGCAACGGCGACAATGTTCGCTCCGCTACCTTCGGCAACCGTTGCTCCGGGCGAAGTGTCCAAGGAAATCCCACCCACAGGACTGGGCGGCTTCGAAGCAATCGTGGCCGGCCTGGCCCTGGGTCTGGTGGTGCTCCTGGCGCGGCGATTGCGCACGGCCTGACCGGCCCGAACGCAAGACTTCGGGACGCGTGGACGCTTGAACGCTAACCGGCAGCCGTTGTCCGATTCACCGCGGCCGTCAGCGGCCGGGCGGCGGTCGGGCAACCCTGGCTCTGAGTTACCCGACCCCAACACGCTGCTGGCGTTCGCGATTGAGACGGCGCACCAGGCCGGCGCGCTACTCCGCGATCACTTCGACACCGGCCTGACGGCCAACCACAAGGGCGAGATCGACTTGGTCACGCAAGCCGATCTCGAGTCCGAGGCGCTCATCCTGGAAGCGATCCAACGAACGTTCCCCGGGCACGCCGTCCTGGCCGAAGAAAGCGGCACTCACGGGGACAGATCGGCCCCTCTCTGGATCGTCGATCCTCTCGACGGCACGACCAATTTCGCCCACAGCTTCCCCCACTTCTGTGTCTCCATTGCGTTGCACCACGACAATGCCCGCACGCTGGGCGTGATTTACGACCCGCTGCGCGAGGAGACCTTTTGGGCCACGGCCGGCCGAGGCGCGTACCTGAACAATCGCCCCCTGCGCGTCACGCCGGTTGACCGGCTGATCCGGTCGGTGATCGCCACCGGGTTTTCGTACGGTCGCGAAGCGGCTACCCACAACAACATCGCGGAATTCACTGGGGTGGTCCGCCGCGTGCAGGGCATCCGGCGGGCCGGCTCGGCGGCGCTGGACGTGGCGTACGTGGCGGCCGGGCGGCTCGACGGGTATTGGGAATATTACATGCAGCCGTGGGACATCGCTGCCGGCGCGCTGATGGTGGCCGAGGCCGGCGGCCTGGTCACCGAGCTGGACGGTGGCCCGTGGACCCCCTGGTCGGAGTCCACACTGGCCGCCGGGCCCGCGCTGCACCCTCGCTTGCGGGAAGCATTGGCTCCCGCCCCGGAATAGGGATTTCCAGGGCTACGCCTGGCGGTGGCGGGCCTTCGCCCAACACGGGGAGAAAGCTGCTGTCGCGCCAAACGTTGACGGACACCCTGTGATCGGGCCGTTTGACCAACCCACCCACTTATGGTATACTTAAGTTAACGGTAGTTAGTTGAAATTTGACACTGTCTGCTTGAGGGAGCCATGCTCACGCACCTGGCCGACATCCAGAACGTCACCTCCCTAGTGAATTTCATTTTCCTAGCTCTCTCCCTCTGGCTTGGCCTCTACCTGGTTACCCGCAGTCCGCGCAGTCCCATCTCCCGGTTGGCCGGTGTCACACTCTGGGCCGTCAGCGGATACTTCCTCAACAACATCATGTACCTCAACGTTTTGCACGGACAGAGCGCCGTGATCGGCCTCCGCATGTCGCGTTGGGCCATTGTGCCGGTCCCGGTGTTGTGGCTCCACCTGAGCACGCACTACCTGCCGGCAGAGATGCAGCGTCGCTGGAGACGCGTCCTATACTTTGTCTATCCCCTCGCCGGGATACTGGTGATCATCGGCTCGGCAACCAGCTACCTGATGAGCGGTGCGTCCGATCGGCCGGTTGTTTACCTCTCGCGAGTCACGCCAGGGCCTGTGTACGGCCTGTTTCTCATCTATCTCATATCCGTGGCCACCCTGTCTTTGCACCATTTCTATCGCGCCCAGCAAGCAGCCGCTGCCGGGCTTGCCCGGCGACAAATCGTTTGGCTCTTCCTGGCTACACTGCTGTCGAGCATCAGCGGAATCTATCTGTCTATCGGGACGTGGCTGCACCGCGACTGGCTAACAGTCACCGGCGATGCCGGCCTCGGACTGGGCGTCGTTATTCTCGGCTATGCCGTTATGCGCTACCGTGCCTTGATGGAAGGGCGCACACTGCGCCTCGATTTTGCCTACTCACTGACCACGGTCACGATTATCACAGTCGCTTACCTGGCGGCGACGATGGCCTCATACTTCGTTTACCCCATCCCCTTCATCGCCTTCATCTTCGTCCTCATGCTGGCCATCATCACGCACTCCATGACCGATTGGGGGCGTACATTCTTTGACCGCTTCTTCTACCACCGCCAGGTGCGCTTGCTGCGCGCAAACCTACGAGCCTTCACGCGCGAGGTCGGCAGTGAGCCCGATCTGCCCGACCGACTGCATCTTCTACTACAAGCGGTGGTGCGCTTCGCCGAGGCCACTCAGGGATTCATTGCGCTCAGGGCCGATGAGGATTCGCAGAAGTTCGCGATTCGAACGGCTTCCAGCCCGGCCCTGGTCGGCACCCTGCTCGATAACGCAGACCTCGACTATGGCCAGATCAGTGACCTTCCGGCAACCACGACCACACCCCCGGCTCTCAGGAGCATGGCCATTGTCGTGCCGCTGGACGACGGTCATGCACAGATCGGCGCCTTGGTTCTAGGACCGAAAAATGACCGGCAGCCCTACTCAGAGCTAGACATCGACCTGCTCGATGAGTTAGGCGACCGGATCGTCAACACAATTATGGAGATGGGGCGACAAAAACAGCGCCGTCACCGAATTGACCAACTGGTGGCCGACTTCCAAAAGCGAGAGACCCTCCTGCGTCATTCATTCGAGCAACTGCTCGTTCAGCAGGCAAAGCTGCGCAGCGAAAAGGAGCCTCTGCCTTCAACCCAGCAACTGATTCGTTGGGTCGAAGATGGACTGCGGCACATGTACGACTACTCGTACCTCGGCGATCATGAGATCGCCGGCCTCCAACTCGTGAAACAGCGGCTCACAAAACAGCCGAGCCACACGCACACCCACCTGGACCAGGGCCGGGCCGTGAAGGATCTTCTGCTCGAGGCCGTCGACAAGCTGCGTCCGGATGGCAAGATGCCGGCCACACCGACCAAAGCATGGCACTTCTACCTGATCCTCCATGACGCCTACGTGCGCAACGAACTGACGCGGGACATCATGGGCCGGCTGTACATCAGCGAGGCAACCTTCCATCGCGCACGACGTCGCGCGATCAGAAGCGTCGCCAAGGCCTTGCTGGAAATGGAGCAAGATACGTACCGGGGAACTGGCCCAGGTTCCCGGCCGTTTCCGCAGGCCGGAGTAGACACCTTTCCCACTATCACAACCTAATCCCCCCCATGACCACCAAGAAACCAGACGCTACCCATCACGTCGTGGTTGCCGTTGGCACGCAAGACTGGCTCGACACGCTGCTGCCCTTGGCCAAGGCTCTTGCTCGCTCCCGAAAGGGCCGCATCACGATCCTCTGCGTGACCCCAGACGGCGAGCAGCCGCCGTGGCTCGACCGTTCTGAGATAGGGGACGCGCCGCCGGACCGCGTGCTGACCGTCGCGGGGACCGATGTCGGAGCAGTGATTCTCGATGTCCTGCGGCGTGAGACACCAGACCTGCTAATCTTGGGGTGGAGCGCCTCTTCGGACGCGGCCCGTTATCTACAGGGACGCACGCTGGACCGCGTGATTCTCAGCGCGCCCTGCAATGTGATCGCCGTACACGGGCAACCCACCGAGGAGATCAAGCGTGTCTTGGTGCCAGTGGCCGGAGGACCCAACTCCGGGTTGGCTCTCGAACTCGCCACCGGGCTCACACCGGGTGCGCAGATCACGGCCTTGTACGTAGCCAGAACCGCGCTTGGCCCCGCAGAGGTGTTGGTGGGCCAGGAACGTCTACGAGAAAGGCTGGCGACCTGGGAGGACGACCCAGACGTACGGACCAAGGTCATCCGGTCGCCGTCCATCGCACCTGGAATCCTGACCGAGGCTGCTTCCGGCTACGATCTGATCTTCCTCGGGGCAAGCAACGAGAGCGTGTTGGACCGCTTGCTCTTTGGCAACCTACCCCAAACCATCGCCTCCAGGTTCACCGGCCCGACCCTCATTGTGCGGCGGAAGAAACCGATCCTGAACACCCTGCTTCCCCGCACCTGGTGGACGTTGGCCAACCTCTTCCCGGCGATGACCAATCGCGAGCGAGTGGAGGTGATCAGGGAGGTGCGGCGGGGCACACGACCGGGGGCAGATTTCCACATGATGCTGGGCCTCTCGGCAGCGATCGCCGCGCTGGGACTGCTCCTGCAAAGTGCGCCCATCATCATCGGCGCGATGCTCATCGCCCCAATGATGCTTGCCGTCATGGGCATCGCCCTGGGCATTGTGCAGGGAAACGCGCGACTCATGTGGGCATCCGCCAACACGACGCTGCAGGGCGTAATCGCCGCCATCGCCATCGGTGCTCTTGTCGCTCTGCTCGTGCCGGCCCCCCACCCGGGTGCCGAGATTCTCTCCCGCACCCAGCCCACGCTCCTGGACCTCCTTGTGGCGCTGGCTTCGGGAGCCGCCGGGGCGTATGCCCTGTGCCGGCGCGACGTATCGGACGCTCTGGGCGGGGTGGCGATTGCCGTGGCCCTTATTCCCCCGTTGGCCACGGCGGGCATCGGCCTGCGCTTGGGAAACAGCGCCATCACCAGCGGGGCGCTCCTGCTCTTCGCCACGAATGTGATCGCCATCGTCGCCGCCGGTGGCCTTGTCCTATTGCTGTTTGGGTTTCAGCCGCCCCCGTCCCGTGAGGTCCGCACACGCGCCTTTCGGCGTGGGATTGCCACCACCATCCTGCTGCTCATCGCTATTTCACTCCCCTTGGGTATCCTTACCGTGCGCACCGTGCGCGCATCACAACTCCACCGCGCCGTCCAAGACGCCCTGGAAACCGAGGTGGCCGCCATGGGGGAAATGGAACTGGCCGACTGGCAGATCACCGACGATGGCGCCAACGGCGCGCCACTGCGCATCGAGGTTCGCGTGCGCGCCACCCGGCGCGTACACCACGCTGAAACCGTCGAACTCCAAACTCAGGTCGCCACCCGCCTGCAACGCCCGGTAGCCCTCGTGCTGTCTGTTATTCCAGTCACCAAACTCGATCCCTTCGTGCCACCCACGTTCACGCCAACACCTACATATACGGTTACGCCAACGAGTACCCCTACATATACGGCTACGCGAACGGCGACATCCACTAGAACGGCCACGCCGACGAATTCGCCAACCCCTTCACCGTCAGAAACGTCGACCGGACTGCCAACGGAAACGCCAAGCCACCCACCAACAGAAACCCCCACTTTAGTCAGCGGGCCGGGCCTCACAGCCCCCTTCCCGTTGTCTCCCTCTCCTACCCTGACAGAGACCGGAGTGATCACCGCCGGTGGCGTCCTTACCCAATCCGTTCCAGGTGCCTCCGTCACACAGCCAGCGCAGACAGCGACCCCAACCCAGCCAGCGGCGAGCACGCCGCTGGCTCCATCACCGTCCCAGCCGTCAAACCCACTGCCTTCTCCCGCCCCCGGCCAGGGCTTTGCGCTGGAGCAGAATCTCACCACCGGCCCCGTTCCCCAGAGCCTGACCGCGACACTGCTCATCTCGGCCCTCTACTACGACACGTACGTCAGCGGCGAGCCCGACGAAGCGTTCCAGTTGACGAACGTCAGCAGCGGCACGGCGGACCTGAGCGGCTGGCAGATCGGGGATGCGACGAGCAAGCGCGTGACCTTCCTTTCTATGACGTTGCCGGCCGGCCAGCGGCTGTGGTGCGCAAAGTCCGCCGCCGCGTTCGAAAGCGCATTCGGCTTCGCTCCGGCCTGTGAATACGGCGAGGACAGCAACCCCAGCGTCCCCAACTTGCTCGGAAACGCACCGCAGTTCAACAACACGGGCGACATGATCCGCCTCTTCGACGGGCTGGGCCAGCAGGCAGACGTGATGGTCTACGAAGGGAGTGATCTGCCACCAACTGGTTGGGCAGGGCCACCGGTTTGGCCGAACTTCCACTTCCCCACGGAGGGCCAAATCCTCTATCGTAAGCTCACCCTGCCCGCCGTCATG
Source organism: uncultured Ardenticatenales bacterium (assembly GCA_964508275.1). Lineage (GTDB taxonomy): Bacteria > Chloroflexota > Anaerolineae > Ardenticatenales > JAADHH01 > CAZDTE01. The sequence continues at coordinate 12,380 of CAZDTE010000033.1, read as the reverse complement.
CCGGTCACAGACACCGACACGGCCGCCGATTGGGCGCAGGACCCGGACGATCCGGTGGACGGGCGCAAAGTGCGCTATCCCCGCTGGCAACTGGAGCGCCTCATCGCACCCGCGGTCGTCACCACGACCGCTACGCTAACCGTCGCCGCCGCGCCAGACGCTACGTTCGACGTCGTCGCCGACCTGCTGCGCTCGGCCCGGCAGAGCATTGAAATCGAAGGGTACACATTCAAGAGTATGGCCCTCGCCGGCATCATCACGGACCGCCTGGCCGCCGGAGTTACTGTGACCATGCTGCTGGACGGTGAACCGGTCGGCGGAATCACAGATCAGGAACGCTGGGTCTGCGACCAGATCGCCAACGCGGGAGGACGAGTGCTCTTCCTCAACGCGGACTCCTCGGCCGGAATCCACAAGCGCTACGCCTACCAGCACGGCAAGTTCATCGTCGTGGACGACCGGCTCCTGGCTGTCGGCTCGGAGAACCTGAACGATACCGGGCTTCCGGCCGATGACAAAGCTGACGGCGCGTGGGGCAGCCGAGGCACTTATCTCCTCACCGACGCGAACGCCCTCATTGGCCGGGCCCAAAGCATCATGGCTGCCGACCGCGACCGGGCGCACGCCGACGTGGAAACGTGGGGCACTCCACCGTTTGTCGGTCCGCCGCCGGGGTTTGTTCCCGACCCCAGCCCCGAAGGGTGGTCCTATCCCGCCCCGTTCACCACTCCCCTCACCCTGTCGGGGACGATGACGCTGGAGATGATCCATTCGCCGGAGAACAGCCTGCGCAGCGACACCGGCCCGATCAGCCTGCTTGCGGCGGCGGGCCCCGGTGACGATCTGCTGGTCGAGCAGCTCAGCGAGCGCAAGTTCTGGGGCCCACAGGGGAGCAATCCGGCACAGGATCCAAACCCACGGCTGGAGGCATACATCGCCGCCGCTCGGCGCGGAGCAAGCGTGCGCATCCTCCTGGACAGCTACTACGACGACCCCGGCGATCCGCGCAGCAACAGGGCCACACGGGATTACGTCAACCAGATCGCCCGCACCGAGGGCCTGAACCTACAAGCGCGGATCGGCAATCCGACAGGGCGGGGTATACACAACAAGATGATGCTCCTGCGCATCGGGGGCCAGGGGTACGTGCACGTCGGCAGCATCAACGGCAGCGAGAACTCAAACAAGAAAAACCGTGAGCTGGCGTTGCAAGTACGCTCAGACGAAGCCAGAGCCTACCTATCGTCCGTGTTCGATTACGATTGGGAACTGGCATCTGCTCAAGAAACCTATCTGCCTCTCCTGCACCGCCAGTGATTGGTCGTGCCGCCCTCGTGCCCGCCGCCATGAAAACAAAGTGTCACGTGTCCGGTTGTCAAGATAGAATCGGTCCCAATCCCGGCGCTCACCAGGGCTCGCGAGCATATTGACTTTTGTGCCAAATCGCGGTACAATAGGAGCGTCACAACCAACCAACCGCGACGGCCTACGGGTACCACGAGGATGTGGACGCAAAGGTGCGGCATGAATAACCAACCTGGCTTGTTCCGTTATCATCGAGAGCAGAGGCTAATCGGGCTTTGTCCTGATTCGTCGCTGCTCTCTTTGTTTGGTCCGGAACCCGCGCGGAATAGGAGTTAGCAAGGAGGTCCTACAGATGAGCGACGAGTTGAAGCGAACGCCGATCTACGAAGCGCACAAGGCATTGGGCGCACGGATGGTAGACTTCGGTGGCTGGGATATGCCGGTGCAGTACAGCGGCATCCTTTCCGAACACCGGGCCGTGCGCACCCGGGCCGGGCTCTTTGACGTTTCGCACATGGGGGAGTTCGAGTTTATCGGCACCGGAGCCGCCGATTTCCTGCAGAGGATGACGGTCAACGACGTCTTCAAGCTGGCCATCGGTCAGGCCGAATACTCGATGATGCTGTACGCCGACGGCGGCGTAGTGGACGACCTGATCGTCTATCGGGTTGATGAAGAGCACTTCCTGGTTGTTGCAAACGCTGCGAACATCGAAAAAGACTGGGCCTGGGTCAAGGAACATTTACCGGCCTCGGTCGATTTCTCGGCCGTGAACCGGTCAGACCGCTACGCGCTTCTGGCTCTGCAAGGGCCCCGCGCCTTGAGAATCCTCAGCACGCTGACCGACATTGACCTCGCTGCCTTGCGTTACTATCACATCACGCAGGGCGGCGTGGCTGGCCTGGCCGCCTACGTGGCCCGAACCGGGTACACGGGCGAAGACGGGTTCGAGGTCTTTGTGCCGCCCGAGGACGGGATTGCCCTTTGGGAGGCGCTGCTGACGGTCGGAGAGTCCGAAGGGCTCGTTGCCTGCGGCCTGGGTGCGCGCGACACCTTGCGCCTGGAAGCGGGCATGCCGCTCTACGGCCACGAGCTGCACAAGGACGTTGACCCCATCTCGGCCGGCCTGAACCGGTTCATCGCGCTTGACGTGCCGGATTTCATCGGGCGGGAAGCGTTGCTGCGCATCCGCGAAGAAGGGTCCGGGCGCAAGCTCGTCGGCTTCGAGATGGTCGGTCGCGGGATCGCCCGCGAGCACTACGAAATCCAGCGCGATGGCGAACGCGTTGGGGAGGTGGCCAGCGGAAGCCCTGGGCCGACCGTTGGGAAGAACATCGGCACCGGCTACGTCCCCCAGAGCCTTGCCACACGGGGCGAACGCCTGGACATCGTTGTCCGCGACCGACCCGTCGAGGCTCGTGTTGTCCCCCTGCCCTTCTACAAACGAAAGCGGTGAATAAAGCGGGGGGGGGCAGGGAGCACACATCCCACATCCCATATCCCATATCTCACATCACGCAACACGCAACACGTTTCACGCCAGACCGCTGAAATCAGGATAGTGACAGAATAACCAACACAGCATTAACTTGCACAGAAAGGAGCAACTATCATGTCCAACATTCCGTCTGACCTGCGGTACACCCCGGAGCACGAATGGATTCGCATCGAAGGTGACGAGGCCGTCGCCGGTATCACCCACTATGCTCAGGATCAGTTGGGGGACGTCGTCTACGTGGAGGTCTTTGAACCCGGCACGCAGGTGGAACAACTCAAACCGTTTGGGGTTGTCGAGTCGGTCAAGGCAGCATCGGACCTCTTCTCGCCTTTGAGCGGGGAGATCAGCGGCTTCAACGAAGCCCTGGTGGACGCCCCCGAATTGGTGAATAGCGACCCCTACGGGGAAGGCTGGATGATGCGGATCAAACCCAGCAACCTCGACGAGTTGGACAACCTGCTATCGGCGGAAGCATACGCCAAGTTGCTGGCTAGCGAAGCGTGAGGCGTAGAGCGTGACGATGTGGAACACGACACCTGACACGTGAGACACAACATCTGACACGTGAAACGGAGGAAGAATATGAGCTACATTCCGCATACCGATCAGGACCGGCGCCAAATGTTGGACGCCATTGGAGTAGCCCGAACGGAGGACCTCTTCGTAGACATCCCAGAAAGGTTCCGCTTCCCTACCCTGAACCTTCCCCAACCGTTGTCTGAGTTAGAGGTGAGCAGGGCAGTGCAGGAGCTGGCGGAGATGAACGACGATCTGGATCATCACCCCTCGTTCCTAGGCGCCGGCGTATACAACCACTTTGTCCCCGCCGTCGTCAATCATCTGTTGAGCAGAGGAGAATTCTACACCGCCTACACCCCCTACCAACCGGAGATCAGCCAGGGGACGTTGACGGCCGGCTTCGAGTTCCAAAGCATGCTCTGCGAACTTACTGGCATGGACGTGGCCAACGTGTCGATGTATGATGGCGCCAGCGCGTTGGCCGAGGCAGCAATGATGGCCATCCGCGCCTCCCGCGGCCGGCGGACGAAGATCGTAGTCGCCAGCACCGTGCACCCGGAATACCGCCAAACCTTGCGCACCTACACCCAGGGGATGGACCTGCCGGTACACGAAGTTGGTTTCGATGCCGAGGGTCCCACCGGTGGACGGACCGACATCACCGTCCTCGAACGAGAAGTGGATGACGAAACCGCCTGCGTCGCCGTGCAGTATCCCAATTTCTTTGGCGTCATCGAAGACCTGGAGGCGATGGCGCGGGTCGCCCACGACGCCGGCGCGCTGCTGGTCGTGAACGCCAACCCGATCGCCCTGGGGCTGCTCAAGTCTCCCGGCGAGCTGGGGGCCGACATCGTGATAGGAGAAGGGCAACCGCTCGGCATCGCGCCAGGTTTTGGTGGCCCGTTCCTGGGGCTGTTCGCCGCCCGAAAAAAGTTCATGCGCAGTATGCCCGGCCGCATCATCGGCCAGACAACGGACACGAATGGCCGCCGCGGCTTCGTGCTCACGATCACGGCCCGCGAGCAACACATCCGGCGCGAGAAGGCCACTTCAAACATCTGCAGCAACGAGATGCTGATGGCGTTGGCAGCAACGATCTACATGGCCACGATGGGCCGGCAAGGTCTCCACGACGTGGCCGAGTTGTGTTACCACAAAGCCCACTACGCCGCCAGGCGAATCGCGGCGCTGGATCGGCACGACTTACAGTTCCGGGCACCCTTCTTCCACGAATTCGTGGTCCGCGGTCCCGGCCCGGCCGCCGCTCTGAATAGCTCCCTGGCGGAAGCCGGCATCGTCGGCGGGTATGACCTGGGCCGCGATTATGCCGACCTGCCCGACGCAACTCTCTTCTGCGTGACCGAACGGAACACGCGAGAGGAGATAGACCTGCTGGTGGATGTACTGACTGAAGCGTAACCTGACCTGTGAAAGGAGACGAACCCATGACCGAGCCACTCCTGTCCGAGTTGAGCACGCCGGGACGGCGAGGCTACACCCTGCCAGCGCTCGATGTTCCGGCGTCTGACCTGCCGGACGATTTCGTGCGCGACGACGTCGCGCTCCCAGAGGTCAGCGAAGTCGAGGTCATCCGCCATTTCACGCGCCTTTCGCAACTGAACGTGGGTGTGGACACGACCTTCTACCCGCTGGGCTCCTGCACGATGAAGTACAACCCCAAGATCAACGATGCGCTGTCCAACTTGCCGGGCTTCACCCGCCTGCACCCCTACCAACACGAGAGCTCCGTGCAAGGGGCGCTGCGGCTGATGTTCGAGCTGCAAGAGGCGTTGGGCGAAATCGCGGGGCTGCCGGCCGTTTCACTGCAACCGGCAGCCGGGGCACACGGCGAGTTCACCGGCGTGGAGGTGATGTGGGCCTATCACCGCAGCCGCGGAGACACCGGGCGCGACAAAATCGTGATTCCCGACTCGGCGCACGGCACCAACCCCGCGTCGGCCGCCATGTGCGGGTACGACGTGGTCACCGTGCCATCCGATTCGCGCGGCAACACCGACCTGGACGCCCTGCGCGAGCTGGCCGACACCACTGTCGCCGGCATGATGCTGACCAATCCGAATACCATCGGCCTGTTCGATGAAAACGCGGTCGAAGCGATCCAGATCGTCCACGACTGCGGGGGCCTCGTCTACATCGACGGGGCGAACATGAACGCACTGCTAGGAACGGCGAAACCGGGTGAGCTGGGCTTTGACATCCTGCACTACAACCTGCACAAGACCTTCAGCACGCCGCACGGTGGCGGCGGTCCCGGGGCCGGGGCCCTGGCTGTAACGCCGGAGTTGGCCGCCTTCCTACCCGTGCCGCTGGTTGTGCGCCTGGAAAACGGGCAGTTCGCGCTAGACTACGACCGGCCCAACTCGCTCGGCCGGATCCGCGCCTTCTTCGGCAATTTCGGCATCATGGTGCGGGCCTACACCTACATCCGCATGTTGGGCGCCGCTGGGCTGCGCCAGGTGGCCCTCGATTCTGTCCTCAACGCCAACTACCTGCTGGCGAAACTGCGCGACGCCTATCACCTGTCCTTTGATCGCATCTGCATGCACGAGTGTGTCCTCACCAACAAGATTCAGACCGCATACGGCGTACACACGCTGGACATCGCCAAGCGGTTGATCGACTTTGGCTATCACCCGCCGACGATCTACTTCCCACACATCGAGCACGTGATTGACGGCGCGATCATGATTGAGCCGACGGAGACGGAAACAAAGGCCACGCTCGACGCTTTCTGCGAGACTATGCTGCAGATCGCCCGGGAGGCGGAAGAAGATCCGGACCTGCTGCACAACGCGCCACAGAACGCCCCCGTCACCCGGCTGGACGAGGTCACGGCGGCCCGCAAACCGCGCCTGCGCTGGACACCTGCTGGATGAAAAACGTCGCCTGGGGGGGGGCTTCCGCTGCCCGCCGTTTTCATCCTTGATGGCACGCGCCGCGGCGCTCACGGTGACGGTTATGAAACCAGATTGCCCCCTCTCTCTCCCCCGTGAGCGGGAGAGAGAGGGGGATTGAGGCCTTACCTTCCGAGCCCAGGGAGACCGTCCCCAAGCGGGAGAGGGAGCAGCGAAAAACGAACTGCCCTCATTTGACAAATACTCCCTGGTTGTGCTATAGTTTGGGCACACCGCGTGGTGGGCATTTGGTTTGTGCGAATCGCGTCCTATTCCTTGCCTGCCTGGAGAACGCACTGCACTCGGAGGGAGTGAACATGACCCGCAACCAGTGGCTCATCGCCATCGCAATCGTCGTTGCCGTCTGCCTGGTAGCCTTTGTTTGTGTTGCCGCCGTGGGGGGCTACCTGTACTTCAACCAGCAACAGACCCCCGCCCTCTCAACACCAGGGACAGACAACACCGGTTCCGGCACCAGCCCGCGGCAACCGACACCGACCCGCAAATCGGTATCCCGGCCACCCAGCAGCGGCGGGCAGGTGCTCAACCTCGCCGGCGCGGACCCCCCTACCCTTGACCCGCACCTGACCCAAGACGCCACGTCCGCCGAGTACATCGTCGAGATCTACAGCGGCCTAGTCACGCTCGACCCCAGCCTGCAAATCGTCCCGGACCTCGCAGAAAACTGGGACGTGAGCGACGATGGCCTGGTTTACACGTTCCATCTGCGTGCGGGCGCCACGTTCCAAAACGGCAAACCGGTGACCGCGCAGGATTTCAAATGGTCAATGGAGCGGGCCTGCGATCCGCGCACCGGTTCGCTGGTAGCCGACACCTATCTGGGCGACGTTGTGGGCTGTCGCGACAAACTGCGCGGCAAGGCAGATGAGGTCTCCGGCGTGCGCGCCACAGACAACAGCACCCTCGAGATCACGATTGACGCGCCAAAGGTCTATTTCCTCGCCAAACTGACCTATCCCACCGCCTTCGTGTTGGACAAGGACAACGTGGAGCGGGGTGGCCGCACGTGGACCGATCAACCGAACGGCACAGGGCCCTTCAAATTGGAAGAGTGGGTGCTGGGCGAGAAGATCGTCCTCGTCAAGAACGAGAACTACGTCCTGGGACCGCCCAAACTGGCTGAAGTGGACTATTGGCTAACGGGCGGCTCGATCATGACCCGTTACGAGACAGGCGAACTGGACGCCGTGCCGGTCGGTCTCACCGACATCGACCGCGTCCTCGATCCAACCGAGCCAATGAACAAAGAACTCTCCGTCACCTCAAACATGAGCATCCAGTACGTGGGGCTGAACGCCAACCAACCGCCCTTCGATGACGCAAACGTACGCAAGGCGTTCGCCATGGCCCTCGACCGCAAGAAGCTGGCGGACGTTGTGCTGCGCAAGACTACCGAGGCCGCCGACGGTGTCGTACCGCCGGCGATGCCTGATTACGACAACGCAGCGCTCCAATCAATCCCCTTTGACCCTGACCAGGCCAAGCAGTTGATCGCCGCTTCCAAGTACGGCAGCGTGGATGATCTGCCGGAACTCACGCTGCACGTTTCGGGCGGCGGTGGGGCCGCACCCCGCACGGTGGAAGCGGTCACTCAAATGTGGGAAGACAACTTGGGCGTAGAAGTGGCCATCGAGCAAACTGAGTGGGCCATCTTCTTGCAGGACGTCAGCCGGCGACCGAACCCGTACCAGTTTTACATGCTGGGTTGGATCGCCGACTACCCTGATCCCCAGAACTTTCTGGACATCCTGTTCCACAGCGAAAGCCTGGACAACCACAGCAGCTACAGCAACCCAGAGGTGGACAGCCTGCTGGAAGAAGCTCGCACCGAACAGGACGAAGCCCAACGGTTCCAGACCTACTACAAAGTAGAGCAAATGCTGGTCGAGGATGTGGCCTGGATACCGCTGTGGTACGGCAAGGACTACTGGCTCACCAAGCCGTACGTGAAGGGGATGATCTACCCGCCAACGATCATACCAAAACTGCGGTATGTCTCGATAGAACGGTAGCCGGAGAGCAACCGCTGTTGATCTGCCAGCCCACCATGGGGGAAACGCGTTGCCGGAAGGCGTGATGTCGGGTGTGAGATGTGCGATACCCACCTCTTGCATCCTCTATCCTGCCTGCGGTTCGTATCACAGCATCGCTACTCGGCTGCCAGGGCAGGAAGCACAGGAATATGGCAAAACCGGTGGTTTTGGAACATGAATCGTTGGCGTTTGGCTGGGAGTCGTCGATTCCTGGTCCGCTGACCTACGACGAATTCTTGGACTGGGCCGATGAAGACACTCTAGCTGAGTGGGTAGATGGAGAAGTGTGCATGACCGGCCCGGCATCGAAGCGACATCAACTGATCAAGGGTTTCTTGGGAGCTATCCTCTCCATCTACGTTGAACAGCAGGATCTGGGAACCGTCCTAGACGCCCCCTTTCAGATGAAGATCGAGCGGAGCGGGCGAGAACCGGACCTGGTGTTTGTGGCCCACGAACACCAGCACCGCCTGCGCGAAAACTACCTGGACGGCCCAGCCGATGTGGCGGTGGAGATCATTTCGCCCGAAAGCCGGCGCCGCGATGAAAAGGAGAAGTTCTACGAGTACGAAGCAGCCGGCGCGCGTAAATACTGGCTGATAGACCCTGTCGAGCAGCGGGCTACGTTTTTTCGCTTGGATAAGCAGGGAAGCTACCGGACGGTTTGGAATGGTCGGGAGGGAGTGTACCGCTCGACGATTGTGAAGGGCTTTTGGTTGCGGCTGGAATGGCTGTGGCCAGAACCGATGCCTCGCGTCTTGGACGCCTTGCGGGAAATGGAGGTCTTGTAGTTGACGCTGGTCATCGTCCGCCGGCTGCTGTGGCTGCCTATCCTGCTGCTGATAATCGGTTTTATCACCTTTGTGCTGGGTCTGTACGGCCCAGGCGATCCGGTTCAGATCATGCTGGGCCAGCGCAGCAACCCGGAAGCCGTGGCCCGGGTGCGCCACGAACTGGGCCTGGACCGGCCCTTGCTGGTGCAATACGGCGACTACGTGTGGAAGGCGTTGCACGGGGATTTTGGCGAATCGCTGAAGTACCGGGGACGCCCGGTCGGTGACCTGATCGCCAGGCGGCTGTGGGTGTCCGTGCAACTCAACGCGCTGGTGCTCATACTCGGCGCCATCGTGGGTCTGCCTTTGGGCATCCTAGCCGCCCTGCGTCCGAACAGTTGGCTCGACTACCTGATCGTTGGCGGCGTGATCGGTCTGGTTTCTATTCCCACGTTTACGGTGGCCCCAATGCTGGCCTGGGCGTTCGCCGTCAAGTGGCACCTGCTGCCGCCGGGTGGATGGGGTGGTATCTTCAGCAAACGAATCATCCTGCCCGCCATCGTTTTGGGCAGTGGCTACGCCGCCGTCTTCGTCCGCCAGACACGGGCGAACCTGCTGGAGGTACTTGCCCAGGATTATGTGCGCACAGCGCGGGCAAAAGGATTGGCGGAACAAACGGTGATCGGCGTCCATGCCCTGCGGAACGCCCTCATCCCTTTACTGACCATCTTTGGTCTGATGGTCGGCGGTTTGGTATCCGGAACGTTCGTCACCGAACTGATCTTCGGCATTCCGGGCATCGGGCAGCTGGGGGTCGATGCCCTGTTTTCGCGTGACTACCCGGTGATTATGGCCCTGACCCTGTTGGTTGCGGCGTCCTACACTGTGGCGAACATTCTCGTGGACATCGGTTACGGTTTCTTGGATCCGCGCATCCGCCATGACTGATTCGGCAACGCTGCAGGCCACGCCCGCCGTTCCCACGCGCGGTCGCTGGCGCGACTTCTGGTGGCAATACAGCTGCAACAAACTGGCCGTCTTGGGGCTTGTGCTGGTACTGGGCCTGTTTTTCACAGGGATATTCGCACCCGTTCTGGCGCCGTTTGGCTACAACGACCAGAATCTCGACCAGGTGGAGCAAGGCCCCAGCCTAGCTCATCCGCTGGGGACCGATGAGCTGGGGCGGGACCAATTGAGCCGCATTATCTGGGGAGCGCGCACCGCCATCATTGTGGCCCCCAGCGCGACGTTCCTGGCGATCGCGTTGGGCCTGCTCTTCGGCGCTGTCGCCGGCTACACCGGCGGTTGGCTGGATACGTTGATCATGCGGATGGCCGACATCCTGTTCGCCTTTCCGGGCATCCTGTTTGCCTTGCTGATCGCGGCCACGTTGCAGCCGCGCATCGAACACTGGCTAAAGAGCATGGAACTCACCAGGGGGCTGGCTCGCTCTGGCTATTCGGAATTCCTGGTCGTGATCCTGGCGCTCAGCACTGTAGGTTGGCCGGGGATGGCCCGGCTGGTGCGTGGCCAGATTCTCAGCCTGAAAGAGCAGGATTACGTGGAGGCCGCTCGCTCCATAGGCGCGTCGCCCTGGCGAATCATCCGCCACCATCTGCTGCCGAATGCGATGGCGCCGGTGATCGTCGCTGTGTCCATGGGCATGGGCGGCGCCATCGTTGCCGAGGCCACACTCAGCTTTCTGGGCATCGGCATCCAGCCACCGACGGCCAGTTGGGGTCGCATGATCATTGACAACTACGCGTTTTGGCGCAAGGCATTGCCGATCGCCTTCGTCCTGGTCTGGCTGCCCGGCCTCATCGTCGGGGCCATGGGAGCGGCGTTCAACTTCATCGGCGATGGGTTGAATGACGCGCTGAACCCGTATCAGGCCAGGAAATAAGATGGGGGATTTGAGATAATGTGACGTGGGAGGTGAGATGAAAAGTGAAACGTATTGCGTGTTGCGTCTTCCACCCTCCATTCTCAACCATCCACTGCTTGCGCTTCACGTGCAGTGAACCATGCCAGAATTGAAGGAGGATTTCGTGGCTCGATTGCTAGAAGTACGTGACCTGGACACGCGTTTCCATACCCAAGACGGTGTCGTAAATGCGGTGAGCGGTATTTCCTTCTACGTGAACGAAGGGGAAACCCTGGGCATCGTTGGCGAATCGGGGAGCGGCAAGACTGTGGCCGTCCTTTCGCTCATGCGCCTGATCCCGCAACCGCCAGGAGAAATCGCGGGCGGCGAGGTGCTGTTCGAAGGCCGCGATCTGCTCAAAGTGGACAATGAAGAGATTCGCCAGGTGCGCGGCCATAAGATCGCTATGATCTTCCAGGACCCGATGACGTCGCTAAACCCCGTACTCACCATCTCCCAACAAATCGGGGAGGCCCTGCAGCTGCACCTGCACATGAACGCGAGCCAGGCGCGCAAGCGGACAATTGAACTGCTTGAGTTGGTCGGCATCCCCGACGCCGCCAACCGGATCGATGACTACCCGCACCAGTTCTCCGGCGGCATGCGCCAGCGGGCGATGATCGCCATGGGCCTCTCGTGCAACCCACAGTTGCTGATCGCCGACGAGCCTACAACAGCGCTGGACGTGACGATCCAGGCCCAGATCATCGACCTGGTCAAAGACCTGCGGGACAAGATCGGGATGTCCATCATCTGGATCACGCACGATCTGGGTATTGTGGCCGGCCTGGTGGACCGCGTGATGGTGATGTACGGCGGTCAGGTAATGGAAGAGGCATCCGTCACCGATCTGTATGAGAATCCAAGCCACCCCTATACGCTCGGGCTTTTGCGATCGCTCCCTCGCCTGGACAAGACGCGCAAAGAGAAACTGATCCCGATTGACGGCTTGCCACCGGATATGCTCCATTTGCCGAAGGGCTGCCCCTTCGAGCCGCGTTGCAGCTACCGGATAGAAAAGTGTGTAGAGGAACGGCCTGTGCTCTCCCCGGTTGCGCCGGGACACGGGATCGCCTGCTGGGTGGATGTGCACCAGGCATAGTATGCGTTGACCTGCCCCTGAAACGCGTTGCAGAAGTGGAGATTGATTATGAAGAGCGCAGTAGGAGCGCTGCTCGAAGAGATACTGGATCCCCTCAGCTATGAAAAGATAGTTTTGTTTGGATCTAGGGCGACAGGGGAGTATTCAGAAGGAAGTGATTACGATATTCTGGTCATACTCAAGGACAACATATCCATCAGGCAGAAGATGTCCCTATCTGCGAGAGTTGGGAATCAAGAGTGAGGCCCGGCGCAACGTGCCCGGAACGGAGCATCTTATGCAAGTGAGGA
>CAZDTE010000032.1:0-26499 GCA_964508275.1 uncultured Ardenticatenales bacterium | reverse complement strand
CGAAACCCGAAACTGGAAACCCATCAAGTCCGTGCGCTCACAGCACGTCCGGTTTGTGGGCGACAATCTTGGCGCTGACGATCTTGTAGTCGTGGATTGTGTTGATGTCCACACCACCGAGCAGCGATGCAATTTCGGCTTCGAGATCAGTGCCTTCCAGCATTTCCGTGCCGTATGCGCTGCGATCTACGACCCGCACGTCCGCGAAGCCGACGTCGCGCATCTTCTGGAGGTATTCCTCCTCGTCAAGTGCGCCGGCGACGCAGCCGACCCATGCTTCGATGCTCTGCTTTAGGCGACGCGGCGGGTTGCCGTGCGTGACGATGTCCGACACGGCCAGCCGGCCGCCTGGCTTCAGCGCGCGGAACGCCTCCGCGAACACGGCGTCTTTGTCCGGCGAGAGGTTGATCACGCAGTTGGAGATAATCACGTCGATCGAGTCGTCGTCAACCGGCATGTTCTCCATCTCGCCTTGCCGGAACTCGACGTTGTGGGCGCCGATCTTGGCCTTGTTTTCGTTGGCCAGGCGAAGCATCGCAGGGGTCATGTCGAGCCCGATGACGTGACCGGTTGGCCCAACCTGGCGGGCGGCAAGGAAGCAGTCGATGCCGCCGCCGGAGCCGAGATCGAGCACTGTGTCACCGGGGCGCAGCTCCGCGATCGCTGTGGGGTTGCCACAACCCAGAGATGCCTCGGTGACGGTGCCCGGCAGGTCGGCGGTTTCGTCTGCTCCGTAAAGGCCAGCGAACAACTCGATCTCGTTTGCCGCGCCGGAAGGAAAAACGGTGGTGGTAGCTGGACCACAGCACCCGGAAGCTGTGCCCTGCCGAACCGTGTCGGCGATCGCTCCGTACCGCTGGCGGACGTTTTCCTTGACTTGTTCTGACTGCTGGGCTGAACTTGCGGGGGTCATCTTTCTCTCCTTGGAGTGTCATGCGGCCTTGCCGATGGTCCTTGTCGCTGCAGCAAGGCTGCGCCTAAACGAAACGACGTATGTAAATGTGTCTATCGGTAGTTGCAAAAAAAGGAGCCTCTCACACTGTGACGCTGGTAAGCGGCATGGTCTCCACGGGGAGGCCCTCTTGCGGCGCAAACTTGGTGAACAGGGTGCCGCAACACATGATAACGTTTTCCTGGTCAATCGAGTAGAACACCTGCTTTCCTTCTCGCCGGCTGGTTACCAGCCTGGCATTCTTCAGCAACGTCAGGTGATGAGAAATCGTGGGCTGGGACTGGTCAAAAGCAGCCACCAGGTCACCGACACACGTTTCCCCGTTCTGCAACAATATTTCCAAGATCCGCTGACGTGTGCCATCCCCCAGCGCCTTGCAGAACTCGACGCAGTCAGTCATCATCCCCACAACCCTCAACTCGATAACCCATAGACACTTTTGAATATGTCGATAGTATACCACAACACACGGCGGATGTCAAGAGGCCCGACCTTAAAAAGTTGGCGAGCCCGCTTGACCCCTTGGCCAAGTCGTGTTACAATCATACTCGAACGCGATCGCATGGCGGAGAGGAAAGCAGATGCTATGATGACCCGTAGGTTTGCAATCCACGACCAGGCAAAGAGCCTCATTCAGGAGGGAAAAGCGGCCGCGCGCGAAGGACGGCGTGGAACCGCGCGGCGAAACCTTCTGGAGGCCACGCGCCTTGACCCGTTGAGCGAAGAGGCCTGGCTTTGGCTGGCGGCCATAGCGGCCACGCCCGAAGAAACGCTTAATCTCTTGCAGCGCGTCATCGTCTTGAACCCGGCGAATCAACGGGCCCGGTCCGGCATCGCCGCTGTGGAGCGCAGGCTCGCCAAAGCGAAGCTCGCTGAAGCGAAGCCCGCGAAGCGTGGAGCTTCCTCGTCCGTGCCGTCGCCTGCTGTTAGTGCGTCGTTTCGACGGGAGCCGCCGCCCCTCGGCGACCGGGAACAGGTCGCGCCGGGTTGGGATGACTTGCGCACTGCCGCGAGCCGGCCACAGCCGGCCAGCGTATCTGCGGCGGCGCCCTCCTCTGCTGTCTCGACGCCGGCGAAGCCGGCAAGCCCGGCGGCGAAGCCACTGCAGAGAGTCAATGTCTACCGGCTGCTGGTCATCGTCCTGATCCTGGCAGCCATCGTGGGCCTGATCCTGCTTGCGTTGCTGGTTTCCGGTGTTGTTCCGGCGCTGGCTCTGCAAAGTGGCTTGCCGAACGCGGCAGCCGCATCTGGGCCCGGGGTTGCGGCCGTAGCCACGCCGCCGGTCATTGCTCCGCTCCCGATGCGTCGATCATCACTCGTTCCGGTGGCGACTCCGACGGACGACGAGCGCCTGGCCACGCTCATGGGACTTCTTGCCGTGCCCTGGGATCGACAGGACTGGCCCCGAGTGCTGGAATTGATTCGCCAGTCCCGCGCGCGAGACGATTCACTGGCTCAAGAGAAGGCATTCTCCGCGCAGATGAATTGGGCGCTGGCCCTGGTGTCTCAGGCCAACATCGAAGAGGCCCTGCCCCATTTCGCTGCGGCGCGGGCCATACGCCCTGACGATCTGCGGGTGACCGGGGAGCAGTTCAAGGCCGAGAACTACCTGGCCGGCCAGCACGCGATGGCGGCGCGGGACTGGCCCGCTGCGATCACCGCTTTGACGCGCGTCATAGCGGTGGATGCTGACTACCTGATCGTGCGCCAGCTGTTGGCCGAGGCGTTCTGGCAGCAAGGCCAGGCAGACGAAGGGGCGGGGCAACTCACCGAGGCAGCGGCCGCCTACCGCCAGGCGCTGGCTGCCGAACCGGGCCGCGTCGAGGTGCGGACCCAGTTGGCTCATGTTACGCAGCTCCTTACACCCCCGACCCCCACCCCGACCGTCACGCCCACGCCGGGCCCCGAGAGGTGGATTGAGGTTGACCTGTCCGAGCAGCGTCTTCGCGCCTACGAAGGCGAGCGGATTGTCCTGGACGTGCTGGTGTCCACCGGTTTGCCTCGTACCCCGACCGTGACCGGCAAGTTTCGGGTCTGGGCAAAGATGGTGAAAACTAACATGGAGGGCGGCGATCCGGCGTTGAACAACTACTACAACCTAAAAAACGTCCCCTACGTCATGTACTTCCACAACGATTACGGTCTGCACGGCACCTACTGGCACAACGATTTTGGCCGTCCGCACAGCCACGGTTGTGTGAACATGCGCACCGAGGACGCCAAATGGCTATTCGGCTGGACCAGCCCCCGGATGCCGAAGGGCAAGACCACGCTCTACAGCACTGAGCAGAATCCGGGCACGTGGGTGGTTGTTCATCAATAAGGGGGTGAAGCCGTTGGACTTGGTTGGCATCGAACCTCTATCGGCACACTTTGGCGATTCCATCGTCTACCGTGACCTGGAACCGGTGAGCCCTCGATTGCCCGGGTTGAGTGATCTCTGGGCAGACGCTGGGTTGCCGGCATATCGCATCCCGCGCAAGACCGAGCCGGCCTATAGCCAGGTGCTGATCCGCATCCTGGATGCCGCACAGCGCGTGCGCTTCGCCGAGCGTGGTGGCCCGACACCACGGCTCGAAAAGATCCTCTTCATCGGGGACAATCCAATGAGCGACGCTACGTTTGTCCGAAACCTGGCTACCCTCCGGCCGTTGCGCGGCTTTATCGGCAGCGAACGACTGGACGAGTCATCCCATGTGACTGTTGATGGCCTGCTGTATTTCGCCAATCGCTGGTCGGCGCTGGCCGACTTTCTGGATTGGGCGGCAGAACACGGCATGGAGCCCGGAGAAAACCTGGCCCTGCTCGTGGACGTGGACAAGACCGCGTTGGGCGCTCGGGGGCGCAACGACGGCAACGTGGACCGGGCTCGCCGAGCGGCTGCCGAGGCGGTCGCAGCGAACGCCCTGGGAGACGCTTTCGACGCGGCTCGCTTCCGCCTAGCGTACGATGATCTGAATCGCCCGGCTTATCACGCGTTCACCGCCGACAACCAGGATTTCGTGGGGTTCGCGTCGCTCATGATCGCCGGCGGCGTATACGACTTGCGTGCGCTGCACAGCGATCTGGAGCAAAAGCGCTTGCCATCTTTCCGCCAGTTCATGGCGGTCTGCGGGCGGCGACTGGAGGAGGGGAGGCGAGCCGCCCTGACAGCCGTACACCAGGAGGTCTGGACTTGCACGCAAGCCGGCGACCCGACTCCGTTCAAGCGCTTTCGCTGCCGGGAGTTCGAAACGACTACGGCTGCCATGCTCGCTGCGGACGATTCGGTGTCGGCGGAGGAGGCGCTGGCCGATCACATTGTGCTGACCCGCGAGGTGCTGGAGGCCGCTCGTCTTGTGACCGAGGCCGGCGCTTTACCCTTCCTCGTGTCCGACAAACCATCCGAAGCGTCAATCCCGCGGGCGACGCAGCCTGGCACGCGGCCGGTGCACCGCGTCCCGGCCTATGTGGTCGGTGAGCCGCTGTCGTTGCCGCGTACGGGCGCGAGCGAGGACGCGATTCGTATCCCCCAAGCGATCCTTGACGACATGATCGCACACGCCAGGGAGGGAAAACCGGAGGAGGTCTGTGGCGTGTTGGCCGGGCGGGGAAACCTGGTGATCCGCTCATACCGCGCCACCAACGCCGCCGAGCGGCCAATCGTCACCTACAACATCGCCCCGAAAGACCAATACCTCATCGTTCGGGACATTGACGAGCACGGGGAGGAGCTTGTCGCCATCTATCACTCCCATCCCGCCAGCCCGGCCTACCCGTCGGCCACAGACCAGCGCCTGGCGTTCTACCCGGAGGCGGTTTACATCATCCTTTCTCTGGCCTGGCCCGACCGGCCGATCGTGCGCGGATTCTGGCTGGATGATCAGACGATCCGCGGAGTCAGGATCCAGCCGGTTGGAGGGGAGTTGCACAGCGAATCCAGTTCCTCAGCTCAAGGGACCGCCCTCCGGCCGTCGTGACCCCGTGACGATCGCGCGGCACGACCCGGAGACTGGTCTTCGAGCATGTGCTGCGCAAACCGGCCGCAAGCCGGGTCGTGTATACAATTCGGTGGAAAGTGGGTGAGGTTGCCAACCCTCCGAAAGCTGGCAACCATTTCCCACCGAAAGCGATTCACTACCGGAAGCCGCCGAGATTTGCGGCAACTGCCAACCCGTGATATACTTAATCACTGACATTGCCATCAGGGAGGATCGTCCTTGCTGCTAATCTACGCCCTATACATCGCCGTTTCCGTACTGTTGGCCGTCTATGGGATCAATGCCCTGGTCCTCACCTTTCTCTACCTCCGAACCCGTGACCACGGATTGTCCCTGCCGGAAACGAACGAATGGCCCGCAGTGACGGTGCAGGTTCCGACCTTCAACGAACGCTACGTGGTTGAGCGAGTGATTGAGGCCGTGGCGAACCTGGATTACCCGGCCGATCGCCTTCAGATTCAGATTCTGGATGATTCTACTGATGAAACAATGGCCCGCGCGGCGGCACGGATCGCCTGGCACCAGGCGCGGGGCCTAGACATCACCCTGTTGCACCGTCGGGATAGGGTAGGGTTCAAAGCCGGGGCGTTGGCAGCCGGGTTGAACGGGGCAACGGGAGAAATCATCGCCATTTTCGACGCAGATTTCGTGCCGCCTCGCGATTTCTTGCGCCAAACGGTTCCGTACTTCGTCGCCCGGCCGGAGCTTGGAATGGTCCAGGCTCGCTGGGGACACCTGAACCCCGATTATTCGCTACTAACGCGAACACAGTCCCTGGCGCTTGACGGGCACTTCATCGTCGAGCAGAGCGCCCGGCAGCGGTCCGGTCTGTTCATGAACTTCAACGGCACGGCCGGCCTGTGGCGTCACGTGTGCATTGACGACGCGGGTGGCTGGCGGCACGACACCGTCTGTGAGGACCTGGATTTGAGTTACCGTGCCCAACTTGCCGGCTGGCAGTTCCTTTTCCTGCCCGACGTGGAGGCCCCGGCCGAGATTCCGGCCCAAATCACCGCCTTCAAGCGCCAGCAGTTCCGCTGGGCGAAGGGTTCCATTCAATGCGCCCGGCTGCTGAGCAGAAGAGTGTTAGGCTCCCGGCAGCCGCTCATCAAACGGTGGCAAGGGATTGTGCATCTGACCGGCTACCTGGTACACCCGTTCATGCTGCTCATGCTGCTGGCGTCCGTTCCGCTGATGGCTGCGGGCGTGTCCATGTATTGGCCGCTGGCCTACTTGAGCCTGGCCAGCCTCGGCCCGCCCATCCTCTATGCGGCGTCCCAACGGGCGCTCCACACGGACTGGCGCCGCCGGTGCGTGGGTATCGCCATGCTCATGCTGTTGGGGACTGGCACCGCGGCGAGCAACACCGTGGCGGTGTTTGAAGCGCTGGCCGGTCGGGCTAACGTGTTCTTGCGCACGCCGAAATTCGGCCTGGAGACGCGCGGCGATCACTGGTCAGGGAAAGACTACGTGCTGTCCGCGCTCAGCCCGCTGACGATCGCCGAGTTCGCCTTGAGCGCGTTTGCCGGCGTGGGCGTGGCCGTGGCGCTAAACCACCGGAATCCGGTTGCGGCCTTGTTCTTACTGCTGTACACCGCAGGATTCGGCTACGTGGCGCTCCTGACCGTTGTTCATAGCCTGTCGGGCGGCTGGCGTGGCAGGCGCAGACGAACGGCACTCCGACGCCGGATGTGGCCAATCACGGGGCAAGGAGATTCGTGAAATCCTCCAGACCCCCCTTGATTTCCCCAGAGAAATCGTGTATCATGTATCATGGGCGGTGGGGCGACCGAAGCGGATGATGTGGGGTCTGGCGCTGGCGAAGGTGGGTCGGTGTTGTAGGAGGTTGGAGCGGTTCTTTGGAACGTTGTAGCGTTGATCTTGTTGACAGCAGTATGAATAGGAGGAGAACAATGAGGAGATGGGCTATCGGGGTGGTACTCGTCGTTCTGGCCTTGGCGTTAGTGGTGACCGGTTGTTCTGGGAAGGCGGCTCTGGGAACGAAGAACAACCCGCTGATCATGTCGTTCGTGCCATCGGGCGACACCGAAGCGATTACGGTCAGCGGCGAGACGTTGGCCAAGCTGCTATCGGAGAAGACCGGCCTGACCATCGAGAGCAATGTGGCCACGAGTTATACGACAGTCGTCGAGGCTATGGGCACCGGCAAAGCACACATTGGTTGGTTGCCCCCCTTCGGTTACGTGCAGGCTCACGAGAAGTACGGCGCGGAGATTGGGCTGATCACCATTCGATTCGGCAACTTCTTCTACAAGGGACAGTTTATCGTCGGCGCGGACACCGGAATCAACACCCTGGACGATCTGCAAGGCAAATCGATGTGCTGGGTGGACGTGGCATCGCCGGCTGGCTTCATCTTCCCCAAAGCGATGCTGATTGAGAAGGGGTATGATGTTGAGAACATGTTCTCGCAAGCCACAGAGGCGGGTTCCAACAACAATGTGGTGTTGGCGGTCTACAACGGCGATTGCGATGCGGGCGCAACATACGTGGACGCGCGTGGCGCCGTCGAGAAGGACTACCCCGATGTGCGCGAGAAGGTAAACGTCATCGCCGAGACCAAGAAAATACCGAACGACACCGTCACCTTTGCCAAGGTGGTACCGGCCGAGATGCAGAACCAGCTCCGTCAAGCGTTGCTGGACATTGCCGGAACAGATGAGGGCAAAGAGGCGCTGAAGAATCTTTACTCCATCGAGGGCCTAACGGAAGCGCCGGGTGGAGATGCCTTCTTCGATCCGGTGCGTCAGGCCGTAGAGGTATTGGACATCAAATTGGATTGATGGCCAGCGGCAGGTCACTTTTAGATGTGAGGGAGGTGCACTTCCGAACTTGGGGCTCGGAGTGCAACTCCTCGCCAGCAAAGTTCAGCGTTCATCACTCTTCGTTCGTCGTTTTCTGGGAGGAGGTGAGGGCCATCGGAAGAACGGGGGCGAGCACGGGAATGTGGAACGCCCTGTAGGGCGATCTTGCTACGGTCGCTCCCGGAGCCCGTGTGGACATTCCCTGGGGGAGTCAGTCTGTTTAGCCTGGAGTACCGCATTTCTCAAGGGAGGGAAAGGCAAATGAAGAAGGCCATTCTATTGTTGGTTGCTGTGTTTATGCTCGGCGCACTGATTGCCGGCTGTGGTGGCAAGCCTGCACTGGGTACAGCGAACAACCCCATCGTGATGTCGTTCGTGCCGTCTGGCGACACACAAGAGATCATCGCTGGTGGGGACGAAATCGCTAGTCTGTTGTCGGAAAAGACCGGCCTGGCCATCAAAGCCAATGTGGCCACCAGCTTCTCGGCCGTTATCGAGGCGATGGGCACGGGCAAAGCGCACGTCGGGTGGCTGAACACGTTCGGCTACATCCTGGCACACGAAAAGTACGGCGTCGACGTGATCTTGGTCACTGTGCGGTTCGGCAGACCGTACTACAAAGGCCAGATTATCACCCAAGCCGATAGCGGTATCAAGTCGCTTGAGGACGTCAAAGGGAAATCAATGTGTTGGGTGGACGTAGCCTCGACGTCTGGTTACATCATCCCGCGCGTGATGTTCCAGGCTGCGGGTGTTGATCCGGATGCAGACTTCAGTCAGACCACGGAAGCGGGCTCCCATAACAACGTGGTGCTAGCCGTCTACAAGGGAGACTGTGACGCCGGCGCGACCTACGTGGACGCCCGCGGCACGATCGAGGACGACTTCCCCGACGTGAAGGATAAGTTGGTCGTCATCGCTGAATCGCCGGAGATCCCGAATGATACCGTGAGCGTTGCGAAGGAGCTGCCGGCCGAGATGCGCACCAAGATCCAGAAAGCCCTTCTGGAGATCGCCGCCAGTGAAGATGGTAAGGCCGCGCTTAAGACGGTCTATGAGATCGAAGAATTGATCGAAAAGGACGATTCGTTCTACGACGGTTTCCGTCAGACCTTGGATGCTGGAGGAGTGGACGTTTCCGAACTGTCGAAATAGTGCTTGCTATCGGGATGGCTAACCCCGACCCTCCCCGCTCCCCGCTGCGGGGAGGGTAGAAGCGCTTCCCCTTCTCTCCTCGATATCGGGGAGAGAAGGGGATAGGTTTTTGCTGGCGGGTGGTTGGGGAACTCCAGGAGAATAGTTCTCCCAAACAGATTCACGATGCGGCCCACAATACCGCGAAAAAGTAATCTGCAAGGGAGTTCCTTGGGCTTTTCCACCTCAGTTGAAGACATTTAGCGAATTCTAACAGGCTTCGTGATACCTTTCTGGCAGGTTTATTTCTCTGGAAAGTATCATCTCAATAACTTGGGGAACGCCCCCCGGCCCCCAATTCTGGGGGAGCACATTCCCCCCAAAGTTGGGGGGTTAGGGGGGCGCGACGTCCTGCTCACCCCGGAATATTGAGATGATACTCTGGAAAGGCCTTAGTTCTATTTCCACTGGGCATGGCGGGCAACGCCAACCCCAAAACCCGGAACCCAACACGTGGGGAGGACATCGTGCTCCAGATCGAGCACCTGACAAAAATCTATGAGGACGGCACGTGCGCGCTGGATGACGTGAGCTTCACGGTCAATGACGGCGAGTTTCTGGTCATCATTGGCCTGAGCGGGTCGGGCAAATCAACGTTGTTGCGCTGCATAAACCGCCTCGTGGAGCCAACGGAAGGCCGCATACTCTGGGATGGTGAGGACATCACTGCCGCCTCGTTGGATGAGTTGCGTCGCATACGACGCCGGATCGGCATGATTTTTCAGCAGTTCAATCTGGTCAAGCGCTCGTCAGTCTTGACTAATGTCCTATCGGGCCGGCTTGGATATGTCAGTACATGGCGCAGCATTACGGGACAGTTCTCGCGCCACGACGTCGAGCGCGCGATGCAAAACGTGGAACGGGTAGGAATTGCCGATAAAGCGCACAGCCGGGCTGACGCCCTCAGCGGTGGGCAGCAACAGCGCGTGGGAATTGCGCGTGCCCTAATGCAGGAACCGGCCCTGATGCTGGCCGACGAACCGGTGGCCAGCTTGGATCCGGCCACCTCGCACTCGGTGTTGAAATACCTGGAAGCACTCAACAAACAAGATGGAGTCACCATTCTGTGCAGTCTGCACTTCTTGAGTTTGGCACGCGCCTACGGCACACGCATCATTGCCCTAAAGGACGGGCGAACTGTGTTTGATGGACTGCCCGTTGAGATTGACGAAGCCCGCTTCAAAGAGATCTACGGCGAAGACGCCGTGCGTGTTGAGGTCTTGTAAGGGAAGGATGCGGTGAACCAAAAAAACCCTCTGCTGGCTGGATTGCTCTCCCTCTTGGTTCCTGGGCTCGGTCAGGCCTATCTTGCCGAGCGGCGGCGAGGAAGTGTCGTGCTGACCACCACCGTCGTCGTGGCCGGTTTGCTCGCCTGGAGAGAGGCCCGCGTGCTGTTTCTCGGCTTGGCCCTCTTTTGGCTGTGGAATGCGTGGGATGCCTATCAACTGGGACAAGGAAAGTCCGTGCGACTCTTCCTGCCCCTGATACTGGCCAGCTTTCTCGTCTATGCTGTGGCCTGGCAGACGACCGAAATTGAGCCCCTGAAACTGGCCCTCGGTATCGGCGACATCCGCCCTCTCGTGAAGGACATTGCATGGCCCATTCCAGCGGCTGTGACGCGCACTACCGTAACCCAGGTCGGCCGGGACACGATGGAGGTGCCGTGCTCTGACTCGCCGCCGGCGCCTGAGCCGCAACCCGAAGGAAAACCACAGATTCGCCTCTCCGCCAACTGCGCGGCCATCGGCGAACGCGTTCTGCTGGCCGGCAGTGGCTTCCGGCCCGACTGGCCAGGCGAAGTGTGGTGGGAAAACACTATAGGCCAGGAATTCCGGGTGCGTCAGGAAGGACAGTACCTGCGCTTTGAAACCGACTCCCAGGGGGCGTTCCAGCTTGAGGCGCAAATCCCGCTGGCTGTCCCCGAAGACATGCGGGACAGGCCACAACTCCATCACATAGAAGCCCGGGTCAGTTGGCCGGAAGGACCCCTGAGGCCGAGCGAGACCCTGAAGCTGACTATCGCCAAGATGCTGGAGACGATTTTCCTAGCCCTGATGGCCACCACGTTTGGCGTCATCGCGGCTGTACCGTTGAGCTTCCTCGCTGCCCGCAATCTGATGAGTTTCAGCCGTAGTTCACTGGCTGTGTACTATCTTGTGCGCGCCATACTCAACATCACGCGCTCCATCGAACCCCTCATCTGGGCGATCATTTTCGTTGTTTGGGTGGGCCTGGGCCCCTTTGCGGGGACGATGGCCCTTGCCGTACACTCCATCGCCGCCTTGGGCAAGGTGTTCTCGGAATCGATTGAAGGGATCGATCCCGGTCCAATCGAGGCTGTGACTGCCACCGGCGCCAACCGCGTGCAGACGATCATCTTCTCTGTGCTGCCTCAGGTCGTGCCCCCCTACATCGCATGGACCGTCTACCGCTGGGACATCAACGTCCGCATGTCCACCATTATCGGGTTTGTTGGTGGTGGTGGCATCGGCTTTCTGTTGCAGCAGTGGATCCGTCTGTTGAAATATGAGGACGCCGGCGTGGCTGTGTGGGCCATCGCCCTGGTCGTGGCGGTCCTCGATTACACCAGCTCGAAGGTGCGCGAACGGATTTTGTAGCGAGCAGCGGATAGCTGGTGGCGGCTAGCAACAGCACAGCGCAAAAGGGAACTGCGTGCTGCGTGCTGTGTGTTTTGTAGACTGCGACTTTTTCTCTGTCTCTAACGTATCTACCAAGAAACAAGCCTCCATGTTTCTCGCAGAAAGAATGGGCCAAGGCCATGGAGGACTTCTCAATACTTCGGGGTGAGCAGGACGTCAAGCCCCCCTAGCCCCCCAACTTTGGGGGGGGCATGTGCTCCCCCAGAATTCGTGATATCTTTCTGGCAGGTTTATTTCTCTGGAAAAGCCTTATCACGCGATTCCGGTCGTGCATACGCACTACGAACAACACAAACCGCAATACGATACGCATCGAACGGGAGGTGATTCCATGTCACCCCAGCCAGACCCGTGTGTGCTGGTTATTGGTTCCACAGCCATTGACGTGAAAGGATGGGCCGGGCAGCTCCTGGTGGCCGGTACGCCGAACCCGGGCCTCGTGCGCATCGCCCCCGGCGGCGTTGCCCGGAATGTGGCCGAGAACATGAGTCGGCTGGGGCTCGATACCCGGTTGCTATCGGTCGTTGGCGGTGACGAGTTCGGCGCGACGACGTTGGAGGTGACCAGTCGCTGCGGTGTCGACGTCGAGGGTGTCCAAATCATTCCCGGAGAGCGCACCGGCGCCTACGTTTCCGTACTGAATGAGCGGGGCATTCCGCGCTGGTCGGTGAGTGACATGGCTCTATCCAAGAACCTCACGCCAGCCCTGATATATCGCCAGCGACGTTGGTTCCGAGACGCCGATTGGATCGTCATTGATGCCAGTCTCGACGAGAAGGCTCTGGCCACCCTGTTTCGCCTGGCAACCCGGTACGGCGTGCCGGTGGTGGCCGATCCGACCTCCGCTTCCCTGGCTCCCTGCCTGTTGCCCTGGCTATCGCACCTGGCTATGATCACGCCAAATGAGGCAGAGGCGGCGGTGCTGTGCGAGCAAGCGGTGACCAATCGCGAAGAAGCGCTGGAGGCAGCCAAGCGCCTGGTCTCCCAGGGCGTCGGGTTGGCCATCGTCACCCTGGCCGAGGCCGGCCTGGCCTACGCGACCCCGTCGGAAAGTGGGCACGTGCCGGCGATCCGCTGTGACGTGGTCGATTACACCGGCGCGGGTGATGCGCTCACCGCCGGCATTGTCTTCGGCCTGCTCAACGACTTCCCGCCCGGCGAGGCCGTCCGGCTCGGCGTCTCCGCCGCCACGCTGACCCTGCGCTGTGCGGACACCGTCTGCCCCGATCTGAGCCTGGAGCGGCTGTACGATCAGTTGGTGATCTGACGCTGCTTCCTTGAGGTGATTCCTTATTGCCAGCGCCAAGCACCTGAATAGTTCGACGATGTCACATTTCAGCCCGCTCCCGCCGAATCGTCAGATCCGGCGGCTGGACAGGATGAAACCTGCTCGATTGCGGCGACCTTGGGCGGGTGATGCTGACCGCTAGGCGGACTCGTCGTTTCCATGTGGGTTTTGACAAATGTCAACCATTGGGTTATACTAGTGGCAAAAACGGAGGTATAACCAATGGCGAATTTGAAAACAGCTATCTCTCTGCAACAGTCCCTCTTTGAACAAGTCGATACTCTGGCCCAAGAATTGCAGATCTCCCGAAGTCGCCTGTTCGTGTTGGCAGTTGAGGCCTTCATCCAACGCTACCAGAACCGCCAACTGCTGGAAGCTATCAACGAGGCATATGATGACCTGCCCGACCCAGAAGAACGGCCTCTGCGTGACAGAATGCGACAACAGCACCGGCAGATGGTGGAGGGACAATGGTGATCAACCAAGGAGATGTGTATTGGGTTGACTTGGGAGAGTCGTCAGGATCAGGGCCAGGCTATCGTCATCCTCATGTGGTCATACAGAATAATGTCTTCAACCGTAGCCGGATCAACACAGTGGTAGTGTGTGTGCTGACGTCTAATCTCAAGCGGGCCAAGCCTCCAGGGAACGTTCTGTTGGAGAAAGAGGAGGCCAACTTACCCAAACAGAGTGTGGTGAATGTGTCGCAGATGTTCACCGTGGATAAGGGGGACTTAGTGGAAAGGATAGGGACGCTTTCTCGCCAGCGTGTGGACCAGATTCTTGAGGGCGTTTCGCTACTCTTGGAGCCGCGTGATATTGATGAGTAGCTGTACTACGCTGGCATTCAGAACGCTTCTTGATCAGTAAGCGTTCAGGAGCTACCCCGGAAACACCTGCTTCAAACCCTTTTTCGCCACGAATTACACGTTCTCACCTAGTCGATTGCTGGGCTCTCTCGCGAGACTTTCGTCCAATACATGTTTCAGAGATTGCGTACCAGGCAAAACTTGTGAACACCCTACAGATCAACCCACAAGTACAAACAGCTCTCCACGAAAGCCGCCCTGTCGTCGCCCTGGAGTCGACCGTCATCGCTCACGGCCTGCCGTATCCGCAGAATCTGGAGGCGGCGCTGGTGATGGAAGAGCGGGTGCGCAACGAAGGGGCAGTGCCCGCGACCATCGCTATCCTGAAGGGCGTCATCCGTGTCGGCCTGGAGCGCGGCGACCTGGAGCACCTTGCCACCGCTGGTGCCGTGCGCAAGGTGAGCCGGCGTGACCTGCCGCTCGTGGTCGCTCGCCATGAGGATGGGGCGACGACAGTGGCCGCAACGATGTGGACCGCCCATCGCGCCGGCATCCGCGTCTTCGCTACGGGCGGCATCGGCGGAGTGCATCGCGGCCACCCCGAGGATGTCTCGGCCGATCTGGCTGAGTTGGCCCGCACTCCCGTGGTGGTTGTGTGCAGCGGGGCCAAGGCGGTTTTGGACCTGCCGCGCACCATGGAATGGCTGGAAACGTGGGGCGTGCCCGTAATCGGCTTCGGCACGAGCGAGTTGCCGGCCTTCTACACGCGCCACAGCGGTTTGTCTGTGGACGCCCGCGCCGACACGCCCGCCGAAGTAGCTCGCATCGTGGCAGCACAGCGTAGTCTGGGGCTGGAGAGCGGCTGCGTCGTCGCCGTGCCCATTCCTGAGGAAGATGCCCTCGGCGAGTCGCAAACGGAGACGATGATTGGACAGGCCTTGGCCGCAGCGGAAGCGCGGCAAATCAAGGGGAAGGAGATCACCCCCTTCTTGCTCTCCTTCCTGCACGACCAGACGGGCGGCGACACCCTGCGCGCCAACATCGCCTTGCTGCACCACAACGCCGCGGTGGCCGCCCGAATTGCGAGAGCGTTGCCTTGATGACCTTTTCCGTTTCTGTAATCGCCACGGTCTACAACGAGGCCAACAACATCCATCAATTGCTCGATAGTCTGGTTGACCAGACCCGCGCGCCTGACGAAGTGATCATCGTGGACGGCGGTTCGACCGACGGCACGCCGGCCCGCCTGCGGGCCTACGCTGACCGGTTGCCGCTGCAAGTCATCGTCGAGCCGGGCTGCAACATCTCGGCCGGGCGTAACCTGGCCATTGCGGCCAGCGCCGGCGACATCATCGCCTCCACCGACGCCGGCGTGCGACTAGACCCGGACTGGCTGGCTGAGATCACGGCCCCCTTCTTCGCCAACCCGGATTCGCCGCCGGGTCTAGTCTCTGGCTTTTTCCTGCCCGATCCACAAACGACCTTCGAGGTGGCCATGGGTGCCACCGTGCTACCTTCACCGGAGGAGTTCGGAAAAGGGCGGTTCATGCCCTCAAGCCGGTCCGTCGCCTTCCGGCACGAGGTATGGGAAGCGGCCGGCGGCTATCCCGAATGGATGGACTATTCCGAAGACGTCCTGTTCGACCTGGCGATCATGCGACGCGGCTACCGCGTGGCGTACGCGCCGCGAGCGATCGTTCACTTCCGGCCCCGCCCCAACCTGACCGCTTACTGGCGGCAGTACCGCAACTACGCCTTTGGAGATGGCGAAGGGCTGCTCTGGCCCAAGCGGCACCTGGTCCGTTACGCAACCTATCTGCTCGCGGCTCCGGTGTTACTCTACCTGGCCCTGGTTCGCCGATCATGGCTCGGATGGGTGGGGTTGCTGGCCGGTGTAGCCGCCTACACGTCGGCGCCGTACCGCCGGCTGCGCCCGGTTCTGCCCGGTTTGAGCCCGACCGAGCGTGTGCAGACGCTCCTGTGGGTGCCGTTGATCCGGTTGTGGGGCGACCTGGCAAAGATGGTCGGCCTGCCCCTTGGTCTGCCGCACGGCTGGCGCAACCGGTGGAAGACAAGACGTTACCTGGGAGGAAGCGGAAAATGAAAGTCATCGTCATCACTGGTAGCACGCGTGGCATCGGGCGCGGGCTGGCCGATTCATTCCTTCAGTCGGGTTGCGCCGTCGCGATCAGTGGCCGCAAGTCGGCCGATGTGGAACGAGTCGTGGCAGAACTAGCGGCAGGACATGCGCCCGAACGCGTTTTCGGGTACGCCTGCGACGTAAGCCATTTCGAGCAGGTACAGGCGTTGTGGGATGTGAGCCTGGCGCGGTTCGGCCAGATCGATATCTGGATCAACAACGCCGGCGTCGGTCGGCCCCAGCTCAAGGTCTGGGAGAACAGCACGGAGGACATCGTTGCCGTGATACAAACCAACGTACTGGGCACGATGTTCGGCTCCAAAGTCGCAGTTTCCGGGATGCTCGAACAGGGCTTCGGCATGGTGTACAACATGGAGGGACTCGGCAGTGACGGCCGGTACGTTGAAGGGCTGGCGCTGTATGGCACAACGAAGTATGGCTTGCGCTACCTCAATGATGCACTGGTCGAAGAGACGAAGGGCACGCCGGTGAAGGTCGGCACGCTGAGCCCTGGAATGGTGGTCACGGATCTGTTGGTGGGGCAGTACAAAGACCGTCCTGCGGAGGAGTGGGAACAGGCCAAACGAATCTTCAACATCCTGGCCGATCTCCCGGAAACCGTTGTCCCGTGGATGGCCCGGCAAATCCTGGAAAATGAGCGGAGCGGGGCGCGGATAACGTGGCTCACCAGGCGGCGACTCCTCTGGCGGTTCCTCAGCGCCCGTTTCCGCAAGCGGAAGGTGATTGAATAGACAGTTCGACGAGGCGTGGTGCAGGTCACGCCGGCGTGACGTTGCCCAAGCGGTCTTCGTGCGAGCGGAGGAATAGCGGAGGCGCAGACGGCGGAAGGGCCCACAGGTAGGGTAGCAGCCAGGGTAGATCGCTCACCACGTCCAGTTTGAAGATGTCCCGTTTACGCACCCACCGGGCGGTGCCTTCGGGCGAGGAACGGAGAGCGGTCTTGTTCGGCTGGCCACGCAAAACAAACAGGAGGATGCCGGCATCCTGTCCCTCCCGGTCCACGTGGATCACGGCCTGCAGGTCCAGGCCCTTGACGTGCAGGCCGGTCTCCTCGTGTATCTCACGCTGTGCGGCTTCCAGCACGGTCTCACCGGGTTCCACGTGCCCGCCGACACCGTTGTAGAGATTCGGCCACAACTGCTTGTGACGTGCTCGGCGGATGAGCAGTACGTTGTCGTCGTACTCCAGAAAGCACAGTACACGAGGAATTACCTGGTAGCGCTTTCTTGTCATGCTTCCTTACCTACCCAAATCGTTGAGGCGCGGCAGCGTCAGCAGGAATGCTTCCCAGGCGAGGCGCGGGTTGGCGTTTCGCTCCAGCGCGGCGACGGTTTCTTGCAGGGCGGTGAGCGCGGCGTGCGTCGTCTCCGTAGCCCATGCTTCTGCTGCCTCCGCCAGCTCATGTTCCCGATCCACATTGCTCAAGGCGTTTCCGGCCCCGCTCTGCCGGAGGAGTAGGTCGCGCCACCAGGTGGACCAAAGCGTGAGTGTTCCGATCCCGTGGTTCGACTGCCGCGCGAACTGCTCCGCCACACGCAAACGGATCACATCGTCGCCCGCAAGCGCCTGTTGGAGGGTGTCCAGCGTCTTCCGGCGCTCATCAAGCACGTCCGCGTCTTGCAGGGCGCGAATGGCCCAGCCGATGCGCCCGCCGGACAGATGGGCAAGGAGGTCGGCCTGTTCGGGATCGGCCTGCCAGGGCGGCCCGATCAGGGCTTCGCGTACCTGCTCGGTGGAGAGCAAGTGCAGGGGAATAACCCGGCATCGCGAGACAATTGTGGGCAAGAGGTCGTCTGCCTCGGGAGCCGTGAGGAGTAGCAGCGCGTGGGCCGGCGGTTCTTCCAGCGTTTTTAGCAGCGCGTTTGCGGCCGCTGTGGTCAACAACTGCGCGTTGGGAATGATGATTACCTTCCTGCTTGATTGCAGAGGACGGAGGGCGAGGTCTCGCTGTACGATGCGAATCGTCTCGATCTTCAACGCGCCTTGCTTGACCTCGGCCTCATTGAGCAGTCGCGCCTGCGTCTGAAAGTCGATCACGAGCAAGTCTGGGTGCAGATGGCGAGCGGCGTGCTTGCAGTTATCGCAGTCGTTGCACGGGGGTTCGCGGTTGCCGCACAGCAACGCTTGTGCGAAGGTGAAAGCCAGCGTGCGTTTCCCGATCTGAGGAGGGCCGGCGAAGAGGTAAGCGTGGGCCAGTTGCCCGGAAGCGATTTCGCGATGGAGCAACCGAACGGTCTTGTTGTGTCCGGCGATTGGCCACGGGTCAGTCATCAGTCCTCGCCCGCTAGTCAGCAGAAAACGGCATTCAGTCAGCAGCAAACAGTGAACAGGGGACAGTATACCACAGGTCCGCCGATTGCTCAACTCAGCTTGACAGTCCGTGCCGAAGGGCCTATAATGAACAGTGCGCAACTTGATAGCAGCGTCCATGGGTGCGCGGTGCACGTGCCACCGCGGATGAAAAAGGGATCGCGGATCTCGCCCCTTCAATCCCCACCGCTAGGGGGGAAGCGGGGGGCGTTCACTCCCCCCGTAGGGCCCCTTCGGGGGGAGCCGGAGGGGGGAGGGCAGCTATTTTCAAGAGCAGGGGGAATAGGGCAAGTGGAATACCAGGACTACTACAAGATTCTTGGCGTAGATCGCAGTGCCAGCAGCAAAGAGATAAAAAAGGCCTACCGCAAGTTGGCCCAGAAATACCACCCGGACCGGAATCAGGGTGATAAACGGGCCGAAAACCACTTCAAAAGTGTGAACGAGGCCTACGAAGTGCTGAGCGACGCGGAGAAACGCCGTAAGTACGACCAACTGGGTAACGCGTGGCAGGATTGGCAACGTGCCGGTCACCCCCCTGATGGCTTCGACTGGACGCGCTGGCAGGCGCAACCAGGGGGCGTGCACGTTGAGTTCGGATCCGCTGAAGATCTGTTCGGGGAGAGCACGCTTTTCTCAGACTTCTTTGAACAGATTTTTGGCGACATGGGTCGCGCGCAGGCAGGCACTTTCTCCAGGGTTCCTGTTGGGCAGCGGGATGTGGAGCACGAAGTAGAAGTCTCTTTGGAAGAAGCATTCCAGGGCGGGAAACGGCTGTTGCGCGTAGATGGGCGTCGCCTGGACATAAAGATACCACCGGGCGTGAAGACAGGCTCTCGCATCCGGATCGCCGGTGAAGGGGGCGGGGTGCGTGGAGGGGCGCGAGGGGACCTGTACCTGCGCGTAAATGTCCGGCCTCACGCCATCTTCAAGCGGGAGGGGGACGATCTGCACTGCACCGTAGAATCCGACCTGTATACAGCCGTCCTGGGAGGCGAAGTGTCTGTGCCTGGCCTAAAAGGCTTTCTGCGCCTGACCGTGCCGCCGGGCACCCAGCCAGGGCGGATATTTCGCTTGCGAAGTCAGGGGATGCCCAAGCTGAAGCATCCCGATCAGCGCGGCAATCTCTATGTAGAACTCCGGGTGACGTTGCCGGAAAACCTGTCAGAGAAAGAAAAAGCGTTGTATGGCGAGTTGGCTGCGTTGCGCCGACCATCCTAGACGAAAGGAGTTGGGCCCATCATGAAAGATAACCGTGGAATCGTAGTCGGGGTCGCCGGGGCCCTGGTTGTGTTGCTCGTTGCCTGTGTGTGTGTGGTGGGGTTGGTGGCTGTTTCGCGATCGGGTGGCCTCTCGGGGTTGAACTTTCGCACTCCGGCTCCGTCCACGTCGGGGGGTACGACGCCGGCCCAAGCAACGGTCACATCGCGACCGCTGGCGACGCCCATTTCGGGTGAAGCCCTCAGCGTCGTACGGGCCCAGGAGGCGGTGATAAACAATGTCTACCAACGGGTCGCGCCGGCTGTGGTGAACATTTCGGTGGTGTCCGTTCCGGAAGGGGGCATGGGTGTGCAGGAAGGGTCCGGGTCCGGTTTCGTGTACGACAGCGACGGGCATATCGTCACCAACAACCATGTCGTCCAGGGTGCGCGTAGCATCATGGTGCATCTTCCTGACGGGACCGAGGTCTCTGCCGAGGTCGTGGGCACGGATGGCGACAGCGACCTTGCTGTGATCAAGGTGGACGTGGATCCATCGATCCTGCATCCTGTGGAACTGGCAGATTCTGACCAACTGCGAGTGGGGCAGTTCGTCATCGCCATCGGCAATCCGTTTGGTTTTGAGGGCTCGGTGACCAGCGGGATCGTTAGTGCGCTGGGGCGTCTGCTCTTGCGCGAAAGTCGCTTCAGCCTGCCCAACCTGATCCAGACGGATGCCGCCATCAACCCGGGCAACTCCGGTGGTCCCCTCCTGAACGCGGAGGGGCGTGTCATCGGCGTGACAACCCTGATCTTTTCTGAGACTCGTAGCAACGCCGGGGTGGGCATGGCCATCCCCTCGAACACTGTTCGCCGTGTGGTGCCCGGCCTCATTGCCACCGGCCGTTTTCAGCACCCCTGGCTAGGGGTCGTCGGCACGTCGGTAACCCCTGGATTGGCCAAGGAACTGGATCTGTCGGTCGAGCATGGTGCGCTAGTCGAGCGGATCATTGGCGATGGCCCCGCGGACCGGGCCGGGCTTCTGGGCGGCGAACGCGATGTGCAAGTGGGCGGTAGCGGTCGGCAAATCCAAGTGGGTGGCGACATCATCATCGCCAGTGACGGCCGGCCGGTCAACCAGTTCGATGACCTGATCGTTTTTCTGGAAACGACGGACGTTGGGCAGGTGGTTGACCTCACCATTCTGCGAAATGGTCAGGAGATGCACGTTCAGGTGACATTGGGGGCTCGACCGGATACCGCGCCCATGGAATAGGGACGGCAGGTGAGCCCCAGGAACGGTTCGCGGCCTGGTGGGCAAAAGGGAACAAGGAGAGTCACATGGAACAGCAAGGCAACACGACCTCGAAGGAGTCTTTGACCGTCGGGATGTGGACAGCATGGCGCAAACGGGCCAACGGTCAACGCTGGACCCCTATCATCGCTACGTTGCTGGTGATCGGCTCACTGCTGGCTTGCTCGTTGCCATCGCTACGTGTGGGTCGGGATACGGGGGGATCGTCGGCTGCTCCCCCGGCGAATGCAACGCCGGTGACGCAAGCAACACCGGTTCCGCCAACGGCCACCCCGGTG
This sequence comes from uncultured Ardenticatenales bacterium, assembly GCA_964508275.1. GTDB lineage: Bacteria > Chloroflexota > Anaerolineae > Ardenticatenales > JAADHH01 > CAZDTE01. The sequence continues at coordinate 5,528 of CAZDTE010000032.1, read as the reverse complement.
CCTCTGGCCATACCGGACGTGTCGCCGGACGCGCAGGCCGCCTTCGATGCCGCCGAACAGGTGGTCATCCAAGTCTATGAGGCTGTCGGGCCGGCGGTGGTCAACATCACCAGTCGCACCTATACGTACGATTTCTTCTTCAACCTGGTGCCACAGGAGGGTACCGGTTCCGGGTTTGTCTACGATGACCGGGGCCATATCGTCACCAACTACCACGTTGTGGAAGGGGCGAAGGAAATCGAGGTGGCGTTGGCAAACGGCTCCAAGGTCGCCGGTGAGGTGGTGGGCACCGATCCGTCGAACGACCTGGCTGTGATCTCCGTGGATGTGGCCGCCGAGGATCTTCACCCGGTCACGCTGGGTGATTCGGCCTCGCTGCGGGTTGGTCAGCGGGTGATCGCCATCGGCAACCCCTTTGGGCTGGAACGCACGCTGACGACCGGTGTGGTCAGTTCGCTGGGCCGGATTATTCAGAGTCCGGACAACCGCTTCATCGGCGAGATCATCCAGACGGACGCGGCGATCAATCCGGGAAATTCCGGAGGGCCGCTGCTGGATTCCCACGGGCGTGTGATCGGGGTGAACACACAGATTCTCAGCCCCAGCAGGGCGTCTGCCGGCATCGGGTTTTCTATTCCGGTGAACACGGTGAAACGCGTCGTGCCGGAACTCGTCGCGACGGGGCGCTACCGTCACCCGTGGTTGGGCATGGAGCTATTTGACATAACACGTGAAGAGGCTCAGGCATTGCGCGATGCCGGCTTATCCATGCCGGTGGACCAGGGTGTGCTGATCGTCGGCGTGTACCCGCGTGGGCCGGCGGCGGACGCCGGCTTGCACGGCGGTACGCAGCAGGTGCGCATGGGCAATCTGCTCTTGCCACTGGGAGGCGACATCATCGTAGGGGTGGATGGGCAGCCGACTACCAGCCAAAAGGACCTCATCGTCTACTTGGAGACCAAGACGCGAGTCGGACAGGACGTTCAACTGGAGGTGCAACGAGGCGACGAGAAGCAGGTGGTTTCTGTTACGCTCGGCGAGCGGCCAACTCAGTAAGGGAACTCCAAGAAAATAGTTCTCCCAAACAGATTCTCGATGCAGCCCACAATAGATCGAAAAAGCAATCTACAAGGGAGTTCCTTGGGCTTTTCCACCTCGTTTGAAGACATTTCGCGAATTCTAACAGGCTCCGTGATACCTTTCTGGCAGGCTTATTTCTCTGGAAAAGCCTAATTCATCTACCTCATGGCAATCTAGTGAGGATGCGGCACAGGATCGCCCCGCGAGATTTGCGTCGGGTGCGAGAAGGATTGGTTCTGCCTTTGTGGTTCAACCTCTTGAAGGGGGCTATGCTGCGCTATGATATCTAGGGAAGCTGATTCCGCTGCCGTGATCCTGGGCATCGATCCGGGAACAGCCATCACGGGCTATGCGGTTGTTAGCGAGGAACATGCCGGGCTCGCGCTGCGAGCGGATGGGGTCATCCGTACGCCGGCAGACTTGCCACTTTCCCGACGCCTGCTGACCATTCACCGCGATCTGTGCTCCATCATTGAGCAGCACCGGCCTACGGCTCTGGCCGTCGAAAAAGTATTCTTCAGCAAGAACGTGCGCACGGCGCTTGCTGTGGGGCATGCACGCGGCGTTGTCCTGCTGTCCGCTGCCATGTACGATCTGCCGGTGTTCGAATACGGCCCAAACGAGGTCAAGCAAGCGATCTCTGGCTATGGGGGAGCGGACAAGCGGCAGGTGCAGCAGATGGTCACTCTTTTGCTGAACCTCGAAGAAGTCCCTCAGCCGGACGATGCCGCGGACGCCATCGCCGTGGCGATCTGCCACCTGCACACAGCGCGTTGGCAGCAGCTAGCAGAAAGTGGTTAGGCGATAACGCCCGGCTGAAGACGGATCGCAAATCGCCAACCACCATCGGCTGTCCGCCGGCTATTCGGACAGGTAAGCGCCCACGAGTAGGCCGAGGCGTTCGCGTGTCTCGGCAGTGATCGCGTCTCGCTGGGTGATGATGGCGTCGGCCAGGGCCGATCCGCAACCACACGTTCGCTCTTCCGGAATCGCCGTCGCCACGTTGCGGATGGCCTGCTGCGCTACCTCGGTGTTCGCCAGCAGACTGCGGATGACCGCCTCGACGGTGACCGTCTCCTCTGATTCGTGCCACACGTCGTAGTCCGTCACGTGGGCCATCGTCGCGTAGCAGATCTCCGCCTCGCGAGCCAGTTGCGCCTCCGGCACGGCCGTCATGCCGATGATGTCCATGCCCCATTGACGGAAGGCGTGCGATTCCGCTTTCGTCGAGAAGCGGGGCCCTTCGATGACCACGAAGTTGCCCCCTTTGTGGCCCGGTGCGCCGGTGGCCTGGACCGCCTCGTACAAGAGTTGCGAAAGTTCGGGGCAGAACGGCTCGGCAAAGCTAATGTGTACGACCATTTCCTGATCAAAGAACGTCAGCGGGCGAAGCCGGGTGCGGTCGAAAACCTGATCGGGGATGACGATATGGCGTGGAGCGAGCTCCTCACGGAGAGACCCGCAGGCGCTGACGGCGATGATCCGCTCAACGCCCAGCGATTTCAGTGCGTAGATGTTCGCCCGAACGGGCAGATTTGTCGGGGAGATACGGTGTCCTCGCCCGTGGCGGGGCAGGAAGGCCACCCGTTGACCTTCGAGTGTGCCGACCACGATGGCGTCGCTAGGGTTACCGAACGGGGTTTCAACACGCACTTCTTCGGTGTCGGTCAACCCTTCCATCTGGTAAAGCCCACTTCCGCCAATGACTGCCAGTCGAACAGGTTCCATTGCGTTCTCCTCCTTATATGAACTGCCAAGTGTCAGGTGATGCGGGTTCCGAATTCCTTGGTGCGTATTTCGTGTTTACACGTTTGCATGCTCCCGCGTTGCACACTGTCCGCCCCATTCCCTACTTGCGACTCCCTTTGCGAACTGCTTCACGGGCATCGGCCCACCGGCCTCGCGCTCTACGAGCCAGACCGGGGTATTCGCCGATGGCCGGGTGGTTTACCGTCTCGTGAAACCAGCGAATGGCTTCTTGGTAGCGCCCCAATTGCATCGACAGATCCCCGATGAAATAGGTCTGCTTGATTTCGTCTTTTGTTGAGCGGGCTCGCTCTTTTGCATAGGACTGCTGGTAGTGTTCCAGGGCTTGTTTGAGCCATTGGGTCTCTTTCTCCGTATCCTGAACTTCGCGGGCCAGCCAGGCCAGATGGAGGTACAGGGCAGAGCGGTAGGCAATCCGTTTCCTGCGGATTTCGTAGCACCGGAGCGCGAGTTTGTAGGAGGTGCGCACGGTCTCCCTGTCTCGCAGTCCGCTGAAATCGTAGCCGGCGTGCTCGGCCTGGCGACTGGCTTCGTCTGCCCGAATGCGGTTGCGTGCCGGACCGGCCAGATCTTTGAAGTTATAGCGGTACGAGGCGTACAGACACCGTGGACAGACCCACACGGTGTAGTGAGCCGGATTGGGGCCGTCGTATTCTGTGTAGAAATCGCTGTACTTCTGGCGAGGTCGAATGGCAGCGGTGCGAAGCTGCATCGCCTGGAACGCGAAACGACACGCGGGGCACGTCATTGGTTTTTCAATGAAATCTTTGCCGGTCGAAGACGTGGTCATCGAGTGCTTCCTCACTGCCTGCTGTGGGCGCGAAGGCTTGCGCCAATCTCGGCAATCAGAAGTCTGGTTGCCACGTGCAGCGTTCCAACGCCTGACGTGTAACGCAGATCACGGTCCCTATTGTGCCACAAAGCGCGCGTTCTGTCAATTGACAAGGGGGTCACCCTATGGTATACTGTAGCCAGTCACCCGGTCATGGTGTGAAGTCAGACCAGGCGAGTCTGGAGCATTGCCTCAAAGGTGGAGGCCGGAGCGGTCGGTTTCTACCTACGCAAGTAGGGGGTGCGATGCCATGATCTTGCCAACCGAAGGTTCCTGGAGATGCCTTCTCTCCCGGAACCTTGCCCGCACGAGCGTCGGCGTAGCGGCGCGTGTTTCTCCCTCTTTGCTGCCCTTTGTTTCTCCTACTCCCCAGCACAGCTTCTCTCCGTTTCCCGTGCCCAGGTGCTTGCAGACACGATGACTTCCCACCGCGTCGAGATTCGCCTGCAGGAGGGACAATTCGACCCCCGTGGGGAGGCGGTTCGGCGGAATATCCTGGATTTGGGTGTGGCTGACGGCGTTGCTGTCTCGGTCAGCGATCTCTATTTCCTGCGCGGCGACCTGTCCAAGCAAGAAGCGGAGAGACTCTGTCGCGAGTTGCTTGCGGACCCGGTGACTCAGATGTGGCGCGTGGAGCATAGGGCGTGGAGCGTAGAGCGTGGAGCGGAAAGCGTAACTCGAAACTCGAAACCCAGAACCCGAGACTCAAAACCCGAAACCCATTCCGTCGAAGTCACCCTTCGCCCTGGTGTGACTGACACGCAGGCCGAAGCACTGCTCCATGGCGCGCAGGTCATTGGCGTGACCGGGCTGCAGCAGGTTCGCACAGGCCTGCGCTACGATCTGGCCGGCAATCTGACCAATGCGCAGGCCCATCGCATTGCCCGCCGCCTTCTTTGCAACGATGCGATTCAGACCTACGCACTGGGCCTCGCCACCCCCAGCTTTTCTCCGCCGGACCTCAGCCACGTGGGGCACGTAGAGGTGATTGCCCTACGAAACGCCTCGGATGCGGACCTGGAGCGGATCAGCGCAGAACGCCGCCTCTCGCTAAACCTGGCCGAGATGCAGACCATCCGCGCGTACTTCCACGGCGTGGGCGGTGACCCCACCGACCTAGAACTGGAAACTCTCGCCCAAACCTGGTCCGAGCACTGCGGGCACAAGACGTTCCGCGGACAGATCGCTCGCCAGTCGCCCGCGTTGGATGACGGGCGCAACTGGTCCCTGCTAGACTACATCCGCCAGGCCACAAAGGTCGCCAATCGCCCGTGGGTGCGGTCCGCCTTTGTGGACGATGCGGGCATCATCGACTTCGATGACGAGTTGGAGCTCTCCTTCAAAGTGGAAACGCACAACCACCCGTCGGCGATCGAACCATTCGGCGGGGCGAACACCGGCGTCGGCGGCGTGGTGCGCGACATCATCGGCGTCTCCGCCCGGCCGATTGCGGCCACCGATGTCCTTTGTTTCGGCCCGCAAGACCTGGACTTCGCTGACCTGCCGGCCGGGGTGCTGCATCCCCGGCGGATCGAAAGGGGTGTCGTACACGGCATCGAGGACTACGGCAACAAGCTAGGTGTGCCGGTCGTCAACGGCGCCGTCCTCTACGATGAAGGCTACATCGGCAACCCGCTGGTCTACTGCGGCTGCCTGGGTATTGCGCCGAAGGGGCTGCACCGCACGGAACCGCGCGCCGGCGATGCCATCGTCCTGGTCGGCGGGCGCACCGGGCGGGACGGGCTACGCGGGGCGACCTTCTCGTCGCTGGAGCTGACCCACGAGACCGGAGAGATCGCCGGCAGCGCCGTACAAATCGGCGACCCGATCACCGAGAAGAAGACGCTGG
>CAZDTE010000031.1:0-27788 GCA_964508275.1 uncultured Ardenticatenales bacterium | reverse complement strand
GCCGCAGCCGCACCAGCCGAATTGCCCACCACCGGCAGCTCCCAGACCACCTGGCCCTATGTAATCCTGGCCGGGTTCGCGGTGCTGCTGTTGGGTGGTGTCAGCACCTTTGCCCTCCGACGTCGCAGCTAGCTGAACCTCCTTTAGCAACCTGGGGAGACGGTGGTACCGTCTCCCCAGGTCATCTCACCTCACTTCCACACCCCCGCGCCGTTGCCTTCCAGGCCACCATCGTGCCTGCCCTGCAGGCCCCCACCGGATGGATGAACCACAAGCTGGGGACACATCGGTTGGGAAAAAGGGAGAACTCGATTGCCCGCGTCCCGTGATTCGCTGTGTTGACCGGCGGTGCCCGACGAACGTGCCCTGGCAGGCTGTGCGCTTGCCCAAACTGGCTGTCGCATATTGTGTGCTGCCCTCATTGCCATTTGCGTCTTTGGCCAAACAGTGTTATAATCATTAACGTACTGCTATAGATTTCGTTGAACAAAGAGTGGGTACCCCCCACTTTTCTTTTGTTGTGGGGTACCTACTCAGTCGCCCTTGGCTTGGCAAATGAATTCGCGGCGACACCTGCGAAACCGATCTGCGTCGGTCGGTTTTGAGTAGGCGAAGGCCAACTTCTCAACGGTAGGCGCGGGTTCAAACACCCGCCTGAAAAGAGTGCGGTTGTGGCCCATCCCCGGATAGGTTTTCCCCCATCCGAGAACGGATGTGGGGGCTTATTCAGGGTTGTGCTGTAGGAAACAACAGATGAAGACCGATTTCGTGGTAGCGATAAATCAGGTATGTGCAGAGAGAGGTCTTTCCAAAGAAGTGGTCCTCAGTGCGGTCGAGGAAGCGCTTATTTCGGCGTACCGGAAGGATTTCGGGCAGGTTTCGGACATTTCCGTTGAACTGGACAGCCGGACCGGTCAGGCGCATGTCTATGCCGAGAAACAGGTTGTGGCTCAGGTTGAGGACGAGCACGAAGAAGTGAGTTTGGCAGCCGCGCAGAGTCTCCACGGCGATCATGTCCAACTTGGTGAGAATATCCGGATCGAGGTCACACCAAGGGATTTTGGACGCATTGCTACCCAGGCTGCCAAACAGGCGGTCCTGCAGCGCATACGCGGCGCCGAGAAGGACGCTCTTTACCACCAGTTCGTCGAGCGTACGGACGAGATCATCAACGGTACGGTGCAGAGCGTCGATAGGAGCGGCACTGTTCGCCTGAGCCTGGGAAAGGTCGAAGCCATCCTGCCCCGATCCGAGAAGATTCCGGGTGAGCACTATCGAATCGGGCAACGGGTGCGGGCCTACGTGTACGACGTGCAGAAAGAAGGTGGCCGAGGTCCACAAGTCTCTGTGTCACGAACCCGACGAGAGATGCTTCGGCGTTTGCTGGAGCTAGAGGTGCCGGAGATTTTCAACGGCACGGTGGAGATCAAAGCCATTGCCCGGGAGGCCGGCCAACGCTCGAAGGTTGCGGTGAGTGCCCTACAAGAAGGCATCGATCCGGTGGGGGCTTGTGTGGGCATGAGAGGCACCCGCATCCAGAGCGTCGTCAATGAACTAAACGGTGAGAAAATTGATGTAGTGCAATGGAGTCCCGAATTCTCCGTTTTTGTGGGCAACGCGTTGAGCCCGGCAAGGGTACTGGACGTATTCCTGGAAGAGAACCACGAAGAGGGTCGCACGGCCATTGTTGTTGTGCCAGACAGACAGCTTTCCCTGGCTATCGGCAAGGAGGGCCAAAACGCTCGCCTGGCTGCCAAGCTTACCGGCTGGAGAATCGACATCAAGAGCGCCAGCGAGGCAGCAGAGGAAGCGATCCGTCTCTCGGAGGAACGCCGCCGCGGAGAGGCAGAGAGAGAAGCCCAACGCGCGGAGGAAGCGGAACGACTCCAGGCTGCGCGAGAACTGCTGGCCACTGCCGAAGCAGCTGACGAAGAGGACGATACCCCAGAGGCTGCCCGTATCGCCGAAGAAGCTCCGGCGGAAGCGGTTCCTGAGGGCGTGGTCCAACCTGTCGTGGAGGCTCCGCCGGAGGAGGTGGTTGGCGAAGAAGAGCCGCCGCCGAAGGAAGAACCGGAACCGGCCAAGCCGGCTATCCCTTCCTGGATACAATCTGCCATGAGCGCCAAAGATAAGCGAGAAGAGATCAGGGACTTGCTTACGGAAGAAGTCGAGGAGAAGGAACGCAAAGGCGTAAAACAAAAGCGCCGTCGGACTAGCAGTTGGCAGGAAGAACTTGAACGCTGGAGATCTGACGACCCCTCGTTGGAGGACGATACGGACCTGACGACGGATGAGAACGACGAAGGGTAGGCCATGCGGCGCAAACACCGGCCGATGCGCACGTGCGTGAGTTGCCGACGAGTACGCGGAAAAAGGGAAATGATTCGCATCGTGCGCTCGCCCGGTGGGGGCGTGCAGATCGACTCAAGAGGCAACACGGCCGGGCGTGGCGCTTACTTGTGTGCCAACGCCTCTTGCTGGGAAAGGGCATTGGCCAAGGGGCATCTGGAACGGGCACTGCGGACGAAGCTCACATCGGAGGAACGAGCGGGGGTGCAAGCCCAGATCGACAGCTTCGCGCCTCAGGACACGCAGGCAGTGGTGGGCGACGCGCCGTGACGAACAGCGAATGGTGTGGCCGGTTGTCTACCGGCCGGGGTTGGCTTTGGCAGGAGCGATCCCTGGTGGCCACCCTACCCGCAGCGCAACGATGATCGGGCGCGTTTTTCAGAAAAGCCTGCTAGTTCAAAGCCGTTGGCTGGCCGCTCTCTGCGGATTGCAAGAGAAAACTCTGTGCGCTCTGCGTCTCTGCGGTTGAATTCTTGTTAGCCTGAGCAGATACGTGCAGCCAAGAATTGGGACGCGGCAAGTTCCTCAAGTGAACCACGCATGACCGGCCAGCGGGGGAAGTGAATCAATCCTTAGTCCGAAGGAGACATGGGCCAATGGACGAACAAGAGAAAAGTATCGTCATTCCCGAAACCATCACGGTTCGCGAATTGGCGCAGTTGATGGACGCCAGCCCAATTGGCGTGATCAAAGAACTGATGGCCAATGGCGTCATGGCCAACATCAACCAGACGATCGATCACGATTCGGCGGCGATTGTCGCTGAAGAGATGGGCTTCACCGTCCAAGAAGCAGAGGAGGTTCCGGCATCAGAAGAGGCCGTGGAAGCCGTCCCTTCGACAAAACGGGACCTGTACGCGGACGAGCGTCCTGAGGATATGCAGCCACGCCCCCCCATCGTCACGGTACTTGGCCATGTGGATCACGGTAAGACCACGCTGTTGGACACGATCCGCAAGACCCACGTGGTGGAAGGAGAGCATGGTGGCATCACCCAGCACACCGGTGCCTACCAGGTGAATCGCCAAGGTCAGAAGATATCATTCATCGACACTCCCGGCCACGAGGCGTTCACCGCGATGCGAGCACGCGGCGCCCAGGTGACAGATATTGTCATCCTGGTGATCGCGGCCGACGACGGCGTGATGCCCCAGACAAAGGAAGCCCTTGATCACGCGCGTGCAGCGCAGGTTCCCATCATCGTGGCCCTGAACAAGATTGACCTGCCGGATGCCAACCCCGACCGGGTCATGCAGCAGATGGCCGACGTAGATTTGGTGCCGGAGGATTGGGGAGGCAACACCATCGTCGTGCAAACCTCGGCAAAAAAGGGCACCGGGATTGACGCCCTGCTAGACATGGTTCTGCTGGTAGCTGATATGGAGGACCTGCGGGCCAATCCGAATCGCCTGGCGGTAGGAACGATTATCGAAGCGACTCTGGATCGAATGCGAGGGCCCACGGCCACGGTTCTGGTCCAGAATGGATGCCTGTGCCAGGGAGATAACTTCGTGGTCGGCGAGGTCAGTGGACGGGTGCGCGCCATGTTCGATGATCGTGGGCGACGTATACAGGAGGCGCCTCCTTCCTACCCTGCCCAGGTGCTCGGCTTCAACAGTGTCCCGCTTGCCGGGGCCTTGCTGGAGGTCTTACCGACCGAACGAGAGGCCCGCAACCGAGCCTCAGAAGAAGCGACCCGGTTGGCCGATGAATCCCGTAGGCCGCAACACATGACTCTGGAAGACATCTACGCTCGCTTCCAGGCAGGACAGGCGAAGGAGTTGAGAGTCGTACTCAAAGTTGACGTCCACGGCTCTCTTGAACCGATTGTGAATTCGCTTGAGCGACTCGGTGACGAACATTTGACCGTGAAGATCTTGCGGCAGGGCACAGGCAACATCAGCGAAACCGACGTCATGCTGGCCGCTGCTTCCGATGCTATCGCGATCGGCTTCAACGTCGAAAGCGACACATCGGCTCGCTTGCTGGCTGAGGTGGAGGGCGTGGACATTCTCCTCTACAAAGTTATTTACCGGCTTGTTGACGATGTGGAAAAGGCGCTGCAAGGCCTTTTGGAGCCGGAGTATCAGGATGTCACCATCGGGCAAGCCGAGGTACAAGAAGTCTTTCATATTCGTCGCCGCGGAAACATCGCCGGCTGCCTGGTGAAGGAGGGTCAGGTGGCGCGCGGTGCCATAGCGCGTGTCTGGCGCGATGGCGAGCAGGTGTACGACGGCAAAATCGCTTCGCTGAAACGCTTTAAGGACGATGTGCGTGAAGTCGCTGCCGGCTACGAATGTGGAATCGGGTTGGACGACTTCAAGGGCATAGCGCCTGGCGATACCATAGAAGTGTACACGCGAGAGCTCGTGCGATAGACAATGAAGCGGCGGTCGCGACAAGTCGGCAGGCAAATCCAAGAGACCCTGGGCGTGGTTCTGGAACGGGAGGTTCGCGATCCGCGCCTGGACCTGGTCACGGTTACCGACGTGCAGGTCACGGACGATTTGAGACAGGCGCGCGTCTTCTTCAGTGTGCTGGAGGAAGAAAGACAGGGCGACGCCCTGCGTGCTCTCCAGAAGGCGACAGGCTTCTTGCGCCATGAACTCGGCGCCCGGCTGAACCTACGGTACACCCCAACCTTGATTTTCACGCTGGATCGTAGCGTCGCGCACGCCCAACACCTGCTCAACGTACTTGACAAGATCGCCGCGGAGCAAGAGCCATGAAAGAACAGGCCGCAGAAGCCATTCTGCGGGCCCGGGACATTTTGGTTATCAGCCACGAAGACCCGGACGGGGATGCCATTGGCTCTATCCTGGGATTCACCTGGGCCTTGCGCCAACTCGGCAAACGCGTATACCCGGCCTGCCCGGACCCGGTCCCCAGTACCTACCAGTTCCTTCCAGGCAGTGACGAGATCGCAGCCATTTCGGCGACGGACCAGGATTTGATTGTCACCCTGGATGGGAGCGACAAAACCCGCTTCGGCGACTGTTTTGATCTGGAACAGACCCGCGACATCCTCGTTGTGAACATTGACCACCACGTGACGAACACGCATTTCGCCGACATCAACTGGGTTGGCCCCTCCTATTCTGCTACCTGCGAAATGATCGTTGATCTGCTGCCATCACTGGGCGTGACCACAGATGCCCGCATCGCCACCTGCTTGCTCACCGGGGCACTGACCGATACCCTGGGCTTTCGAACGCGGACGACTTCCCCTCACGCACTCCGGATTGCGGCCCAGTTGGTAGAGGAAGGTGCACCGCTGGCCGAAATCACAGACCAGGTGTTTAACCGCCGCGCGATGAGTTCTCTGCGCCTGTGGGGGAAGGTGATTGAGGGCATGCAATTCGACGATGGCCTGGTGTGGGCCAGCAGCACGATCGCCATACGGAGGGATTGCGGCGTGGACCGCATGGCGACGAACGGCGTAGTGAATCTGCTGGCCACCGTACGTGAAGCGCATGTCGCTGTACTGTTTACTGAGCGAGAAACGGGCGAGGTCGAGGTCAGCTTGCGTTCCCGCCCCGGTTACAACGTCGCTGCGGTCGCCTTGCGGCTGGGCGGTGGAGGACACCCCCAGGCTGCCGGCTGTCGCCTCTACGGCCCCTTGGAAGCGGCCCAAGACCGGGTGCTATCGGAACTAAAGGCATCGCTTGGTGGCCGGTTATCGTAGGGGGCAGCCAGCCGTGGTCGCCCGCCAGGACATCTCGGGCATCCTCAACGTACACAAGCCAGCGGGGCCGACCTCGCACGACGTAGTGGCAATGATCCGCCGCTGGTCGGGCGTTCGCCGTGTGGGGCATGCCGGGACGCTGGACCCGTTGGCCGAGGGAGTGCTTCTGGTCTGCCTGGGCCGGGCAACACGGGTCGCCGAATTCCTCATGGCCAGCACCAAGCGGTATAGCGCCGAGATCACCCTGGGCATCAGCACCGACACGTACGATTCCGAAGGGGTTTTTTCTTCCCCGTCCCCGCCGGAGAGCATCCCCGAAACGGCGGAACCGATCGAACGTGCGCTGGCGAAGTTCGTCGGCCAGATCGATCAGGTCCCGCCACGCTATTCGGCCCTGAAACAGGGTGGTCAGCCTCTCTACAAACGGGTTCGCAAAGGGGAGAATGTGGTCGTGCAGCCGCGACCGGTCGTTATCGAGGAGATCGCCATCATCTCCTGGCAGCGGCCACGGCTGGTTGTGGACGTCGCCTGCGGACCAGGCACCTACATCCGATCACTCGCTCACGACCTGGGAGTCGCCCTGGGCTGTGGAGCCCATCTCAGCGGCTTGACCCGTCTGGCTAGTGGCCAATTCACCATCGAAGCCGCCGCGCCCCTGGAGGTCTTGCGAGAGGCTTTTCGGGCAGCAGACGTCGCTCCCTACTTGCAGCCGCTGGATGCGGCCTTGTCTGATTTCCCGCGCCTGGTGTTCGGCGCAGACGATTCTCGCGGGCTGGTCCGCGGACAAGCGATTGCCGATTCGATGGTCCGACAGTCCCCGGCAGCGGATGCGAACGCGGGGGAACCGGGCCTGTGGAGAGCCTACGGGCCGCGTGGCCAGTTCCTGGCCCTGGTCGCCTTCGACGCCGAACGCAGGCGCTGGCTGCCCCGCAAGGTGTTCGTGGATCCGAGTTGATGACCGTCATCGCCCATGCCCTGGACAGTGTCTCTTTGGATGGGCCTTCGGCGCTGACCATCGGCACTTTTGATGGCGTGCACGTAGGGCATCAGGCCCTCATTCGCCACGTGATCGGCCGGGCCAGAATCCTGCGCGGGCCCGCTGTTCTGGTCACCTTCCGCCCGCACCCGCGCTCTGTTCTCCGACCGCACATAGCGCTCCGTTATCTCCAGTCCACAGATGAGCGGTTGGCTATGCTCTCCTCCCTCGGGCTGGACCACATCATCAGCCTGGAGTTCGACATGAATCTGGCGCGCACTGGCGCGGCGCAGTTTGCCGGCCTGCTGGCCCGCAACCTCGGCATGCGCGAACTCTGGGTGGGCCGCGGCTTTGCACTGGGGCGCAATCGCAAAGGGGATGTGCCGTTTCTGACGGCGATGGGTTCGCAACTCAGTTTCACCGTGCATCCGATTCGCCGTCTAACGCTGGATGATGAGCCCATCAGTAGCTCCACCATCCGCAATCTGCTCTCGTCTGGAGAGGTGCGTCGCTCGACCCGTTTGCTGGGACGCTACTACCGTCTGACCGGCGCGGTGGTGCACGGCGCTCACCGTGGGGCGCAGATCGGTTTTCCGACGGCCAACTTGGCTGTCCCTCCGAACCGCCTGGTGCCAGCCAACGGTGTGTACGCGACATGGGTGCGCGTGGCCGGCCGGTGGGTGGCCGGCGCGACCAACATCGGCACCCGCCCCACCTTCGCCAACGGGGACCGTACCGTGGAAACGCATCTGCTGGACTGGCAGGAGGATGTGTACGGTCGGGAGCTGGTGTTGTCGTTTGTGGAGCGCTTGCGCAATGAGCGCAAGTTTGCGGGCCGAGAAGAACTCACCGGCCAGTTGCGGCGCGATGTGGCTCAGGTCAGGGAGTTGCTATCCCAAACCGCGCCGATCATGCCGGTGCCGGAATTGCCCGCAGTGGAGCAACGGTCAACGTAGGGGTAGGGTTGTTTTTGGATGAGCTTACACCGCGGCGGTGTACGTGTGAGGGCAGCGCACCATTAGCGTGCGCGCACGAAACGTGCGCGCACGAAACGTGCCTTGAGTGTCCAGATTGCCTTCCAGAATGGCGTGGGCGTTATCGCGGAAGATATTCGGTACGCGCCCCGAATACACGACCGCGATCTCCTCGCCTTGTTCACCTCTCAGCAGGAAGCGAAGTGTTCCACTGTTCGTGTCATAGCGGATTGAGCCGGGGACAACACCGCCACCCACGCGCACCATTTGCCCGGAAGGCGTCGAGTCGTCGGCGAGCAACTCGTCCACAGTAACGTAATAATCGGCGAATGTGGAGTGGGTCGCTGCATAGAACACGTGGGCAACGACAGGAAACAACAGTACCAGGAGGATGACCCAGCGTAGTTTCACAAAAGGAATCCTTGTCCAGGAGGATTTGATGATCGGGGATTAGGGCCAACCCCGATCCCGAAGCTCGCACCAGATACCTTATCCGTTACCCTCGCGCTCTGCCACTGCCAACAGGGACTCATACTTCTTTGCCATGTGCAACAGGTCGGCGCCGCGCAGCAGTTCCACCAACTGAGACTGGGCCTCTTGCCACACATCGCACATCGGGCAGGTCCTTTCCCGATCACATCCGCTGGGACGCATGGTGCACAAGTTTAGGGAGATGGGACCTTCCACGGCCTCAACAATATCCAAGAGGGTAATGTCGCTTGCCGGCTGAGCCAACGTGATCCCGCCGGCCGCCCCACGATACGTGCGCAACAGACCGGCCCGTGTCAACTGGGCAACGATCTTGGTTAGAAAAACACGCGGGATGTCCTGTCGACTGGCGATCTCATGTGTGAGGGCCCGGCCACCATCTGGCACGGTGGCAATATCCAGCATAGCCCGAATCCCATAGTCTCCTCTACGAGTCAATTGCATATGCGTCACCTCCTGCTGTCCGGAAGGATCCCTCAAATAGTCTATCTGACCATAATATACCATATTTCTCTGAACATGTCAACGCGCGGCTGAAGGCGGTTGTCTATCAACGCGTTACTGCGATTGCAAAAGGTTGCCGACTTTCTAAAAGTTGGCAACCTTCGCCTACTTTCCACCGAATTGTGTACACTACCCCGAAGGGCGGGTGACTATCAACGCTTTGCTGCAATTGTCCCAACAGAAAAGGCCCCTCCGCTTTGGAGCGAAGGGGCTGGCCGAAGAGAAACGGCGATCTGTCTGGGCGGTTATTTGGCCTTTACCTCGATGCGCTTGGGCCTCATCTCTTCCGCTTTGGGAATCGTCAGCGTGAGCACTCCGTTCTCGAACGCGGCTTCGGCCATGGCTGCGTCAATGGCGACCGGCAAGGCCAGCGAACGGGTGAACGCGCCGTAGCGCCGCTCGCGGCGGTAGAAATTCTCCTCAGAGGCTTCTTCGTCGGCCTTGAACTCCCCCTTGATCGTCACCGTGTCGCCGATGATCGAGATGTCCACATCCTCCGGGCTGATCCCCGGCAGGGATGCCTTGAGCACGAAGTCGTTTTCCTTCTCGTACAGATCCACGGCCAGAGTGAACGGTTCGTTTCGCGCCACAACCAGCCGGCGCCGAGGCCGGGGCCAGAACATGCCCTCCTCAATCAGCCGATCCATGGCTTGTCCAAACGAAGCCAGCTCACGGAACGGTTCCCAACGTACCAGTGTACCCATTGTCTTATCCTCCTTCTAAACGTAAACTCTGTTTCCTACAATGATTGACCTGCTGTTTTGACTGTGGTATAATTCGAAATGCCCCTGTGGACATATTCTGGCCACAGTATACAGCGCTGTTGTTAGAAAGGCGCAAGAGAAGTATAAGAGGTTTGTTAGAAAACGGTCTACGCTATGCGTCTCGATTACCGGCTTCAGCAAAGCGAATACCTGTTGCGCATCAGCAGGGCCTTGACCGCGCGGCTGGACCTGGGCGAGGTGCTCACCCTGGTGCTACAATCGGCCGTCGAACTGCTGGGTGGTCGAGCGGGCCTCATTGCCCTGCGACAGCCAGGCGATACGTTCTCTGTGGTGGCGTCATATGGCTTGCAGCGGCGGTGGCTGCCACTTTTCGCGCCGTTGCTCACCGGCATCCCCTTGTCTCTAGAACGCTTGTCCGAGGACATCTGGCCCGTGTCGCGCCTGCGCGCCAAGCTGGCGCAGGTGGCCGCTGCGCTGACATTGGACCTGCACGAAGGCGTGGCGTTGCCGCTGATCGTAGACGACGAAATCACGGGCGTGATCTACGTATTTCGTACGCGAACACAAGCCCTTTTCTCCGCTGTCGACCGGCAAGTGCTGGCCGGGTTCGCGGACCAGGCCGCCATCGCCGTGCGCAATGCCCGCCTCTACCAAGATCTGGTGGCGGAGAAGCAGCAACTGGACACGATCCTCGACCACAGCGCCGACGGGGTACTCATCCTCGACCGCGATGGTCGTGTGCAGGTTGCCAATCGCGCGCTGGAGCGGCTGGCAGGTTGGGTCAGTGCAGACGCTGTAGGCCAGTACGCCAGCCGAGTGGTTGCTTTGGTCAACAGCGAGGGCGTGCCTGTGCCGCCCCCTGAAATCCCGCCACAGCGCCCCGCACGGCCTGCCGAGCATCTTCGCCTGGAAGGCTACCTCCTTCGACAAGACGGTTCCCGAGGGGCTTACGTCAACGTGGTCTACACTCCGCTGTACGACGATGCCGGAGGATTGCACAGCGCCGTCGTCAACATCACCGATATCTCTCAATTCAAGGAGGCCGAGGAGATGAAATCGGTCTTCGTCTCCGCTGTCTCGCACGAGTTGAAGACCCCGTTGGCCCTCATCCTGGGATACGCAGACACCCTCGCCCGTCAGGATGTGGAGTGGGACGACACAACCGCCCGCGAGGGTCTGGCTACGATCAAGGAGGAGGGCGAGCGCCTGACACGGCTGGTGGACAACCTGCTAGACGCGGCGCGCATCCAGGCCGGCGGGCTGTCCTTGCGCTTCACGCTCACGCAACTGGACGATCTGGCCCGGCGGGTTGTCGAAGAGTTCCGCGTTTTGGACACGGGACACCTCCTTACCCTCAGTTTTCCGTCGGACTATCCGCCGGTCCGCTGCGATCCAGAGCGCATCCGGCAGGTTCTGAACAATCTGCTCTCGAACGCCATCAAGTACTCGCCCCCGGGCGGTCTGGTGCGCGTTGAAGGTTGGGTCGAAGAGAAGTTGGTGGGGCTTTCCGTCTCGGACGAGGGGCCGGGCATACCACCGGACCAGCGCAAGCGCGTGTTCGAACGCTTCGCACGTGGCCGCGACTCGGACACCGGGCAGACCCAAGGTGCCGGGTTAGGGTTATTCATCAGCCAGGGGATCGTCGAGGCCCACGGGGGCAAGATCTGGGTGCAGGATCGGGCGGGCCCGGGAGCTGTGATCTGCTTTTCCTTGCCGCGCACGACTCCGCGCCGCCTGCCGATCACTTGATCCGGGCAGACGCAAGACCTGCCCCTACATCGGGCATCGGGGCGGACCGCACAACGGAGGGAATTCATTGCCCGGATCAGACCTAACCTGGCGGCGGCCGGCCATGCGCGTTAGCGGCACACCTCCACCTCAACGTCGTCCACGTACAGGGCCGTGGCGTTTCCGTCTCCATCGTTAAACACGTTGAAGTACAGACGTAGGGTCCAACCCGCGTAGGCGGTCAGGTCTTTCTCGATGCGCACCCACTCCTCCTCCTGAACGACCGAGTGCAGCGGCCGCTGCCGGATTCGATACCCATCATCCAGAACCAGCGCCACCTGCGAGTCGCCTCCGTCGGTGTCGTCGGTCAGCCGACTGGCCCAAAAGGACAACGTGGCGGTCAACACGTCGGACGGCAAGGAAAGCGTCTGCCAAACTGAAGAATAGCTCCGGGCATCGGCGTCGGCCATGGAACCCAAACGCACAGCGTTCTGGCCCGAATGCACTTGGGCCCCGCTCACAGCGGCCGGTTTGGGTGTCTCTCCAAAAACCCAACCGGCTGTTCCCTCCTCGAAACCGCCATTCTGAACCAGATCGCCGCAAGAACCGGTCGGCGGTGGTGGCACGGCGGGCGTAGCGGTTGGGCTGGGAGTGAGAACCACGGGGTTGGGAACAGGTGACACGGTAGTTTCTGCATTTCCGGCACCCTCGGTCGCCATGGTTCGCGGCTGGCAGGCAGTCAGGTGGATGCTGTCCACATACAGCGCCGTCCGCCCCCCCTGGCCGTCGTTGAAGACGTTCACGTAGATGCGCACAGTCTCTCCCCGAAAGCGCGCCAGGTCAATCGTAACCTGCTGCCACTCGTTCCCCTGCTGCAAACCTCGAAGCGGCGACAGCAGTGTACGGTAGTGAGAATCCAGGATGCGCACCTCCTGGCGATCGGCACCACCGGAGGTTTCGTCGGACGTGGGGAACACCCAAATGTCCAACACGGCACGCACCGCATGTTCGGGAATCTCGACTTGTTGCCAGATCGTGGCGTAGTTCCGTATGTTTTCCCCTTGGACGACGCCAACCCGCATGGCCTGTTTCCCGTCGCGCACCCTGTCCGACACAGGGCCGGCGAACTGGCGCAGGGGTGTCATGCGCCAGCCGGTCGTGGCCTCAAACTCCCCGTTCTGCAACAGATCGCGACAGACCAGGTCAGCCGGCGCATCGTTTGCCAGCGCGGAATCCGGGCCCCGGACGGCGAGAAGCAATAGAAGGATTACCCCACCGATGATGACAAGGCGCGTGCGATAGCTCATGAGACTGCCTCCAGATCGGAAAACAGTGAACCGTTTTCCGAAATCGGACCACTGCGGAAAGAATCTGTGCGCCCGCGTGGCCGGCACAACGACACGACTTGCCTTCCACGCTGCGCCGATTTCAACTCACTGCTATTACTATTATACCCGCATTGTCCGGAAAAGTCCAGCGGAGCCCTCCAAATGAAAGGATGTGCGTCAAAGGTAACCGTTCAGCATGTTTGCCGCCACTACGCGAATAGTGAGTATAAGCTGCCGGTTTGCGCAAATCTGCAGCGGCAGGCAGCGCCACGGTGGCCTAGATCCATCCTTGCTGGCGCAAGGCATCGCTGAGATAAGGAATGTCAAACTCCCTGCCCTGGGAAGCCAGCAATGCATAGTAGAAAATCAGAATGGGCGGCAACAAGTAGAGCGGGATGCTGACGCACGCGAGCAGCCATCCCACGCAGGCTATCTGCACCAGGATCATGTCAGCCAGGGCCAGCGCGGCATAGAACACGATGGATACACTCCACAAAGCCAGCGAGTGTGTTGCGTGCACGCGCTGATACCGGCGCTCTCGCATGTCTACGGAGAGCAACACGATCCCTGGAACAAGGAAGCCGATCACGTAGCACAGAAAGGCCATCAACTTGTCATTTTCGGTCACTTCCTCGTCAACAGTCTCCTGATACGCTGCTGACTCAGGTTCAGCAAGGGGTGACTCTTCCGCGCTCTTTGCCGCTTGCTCCCCCTGCAACTCTGTGGCGTCCGGTGCAACATCAGGGGATGACTGCTCCGGTGCCGGCGACTCGGTCGCCGCCACGCCCTCTTCCAGGCCAACGCCGTCCATCTCAGCGCCGGTCGCTTCGGCCACTTGAGCCGTGCCATCGACAACCTGCTCTTCGCTACGCTCTTCTGGTGACTGGTTGGCCTCAATCGTTTCGTCGCCCATGAGAAAACACCTCCCCCAATTGCGGTTCTTCTATCATCCAGCGAATGGTGGCTTACTCGCCAGGTAACGCAAGCTTCCGGCCGTCAACTGCGGCCATCAACTTGGTTTCGCCCGACTCCGGCCACGCGGTTCTATAGATATTACGCAAAAGGCTGCCGAAGGTTGCGATATCCGGAATGGTGTTTCGCTGTCGTAAGAGTCCACCGGGCGTATGCAAAACCTGGGGGAGCAGTACAAATCAACCACAGATTTCGCAGATTACACTGCTGAAACAGCGATAACAGCGGTGAAATCGCGGA
Organism: uncultured Ardenticatenales bacterium; assembly: GCA_964508275.1. Taxonomy (GTDB): domain Bacteria; phylum Chloroflexota; class Anaerolineae; order Ardenticatenales; family JAADHH01; genus CAZDTE01. Next base: position 13,818 of record CAZDTE010000031.1, on the reverse strand, counting down.
TGCAGCCCTTCCACAGAAGGGGCAGCATCCGGCGTAATCTGTGGTTAAGAAATGGGTGGGCTATCCGACTCTCCTCACGATTAGATGCGCCCGAGTCCACCCGCCTTGCGGTGAGTGTAGGCGGAATGACAAGAAGCACTGATTGATGCCCCGGCGAGATGCGGTTGACGAGCGGCGATTCGTCAGTCGGACGCGGTCGTCACCTGCGTATCACAGGGAGGTGCAGTGCGACCTGCGGAGTAGCCGTCGAGGCAGGGATGGTGCCGGGAGGCGTGCTGGTGGAGGTAGGCGTAACGCTGGGGGTGGCAGTGGAGGTGACGGCAATCACAGCCAGGTCAACGACTTTCAGGGCCCCATTCGCGGTCCACACCGCTGCATCTGGCCCCATGGGTAGCGCCAGCTGGTCATCAATGGTGAAGTGGATCGGGTCGTTCGTGGTAGCCCCTTCGTCCCCAGGTGTGTTTGGGTCATCGCCGTAGCAGGGCATCAAGCCATACCAACCCTCGTGGTTTACTACAAACTCCCCGCACTGGACACCGCCCGGATCAAATGCGCGCACAACGGCCCCCACGGCCACGGGCGAGCCCATGACAGTCGTGTTCTGGCTGCGGAAATCGACCCACCTCCAGGTAGGAGTCACGCCGGCCGGTACGGCCGGCAGCATGTCTGGTCCTGCTTGGAAGGGATTCGGCCGGGTGAGTGCCTGCCTCATCTGCATCGCAGATGTTCGAGCAACCGGAGCAGCCATCGCCCCGGCCAACAGCAGGCCAAGACCGCTGGCCAGGATGAGCCAAGGTAGTACTCGTTTTCGTTCAGGGTTGCGTTTCATGGTGCCTGCTTTCTGGGGAGTTCAGCGTGCGCAAGGGGCGACACGAGGCAGTCGTTGCCCGCACCAGCGGCTTGCGCGCAGGGCCAAGACCGGCGGAGCCGTTGCAACCGGCTTTTGTTGTTCCGCTGTCGACGCGATCGCGCGCAGCAGGAGCGGCAGAAAATCGTTGGCTCTCGCCTGACCGGACGGCGTTGCCGTGCCCACTGCCGTCGTGGGTGAAAGGGAGGCTTCGCTGCTCGGTGTCGCCGACGAGGTGGCGGACGGCACCGGGGCCTGAGGCGTTTCGGTGGGCGTCGCCGAGGGTGTAGCGGTCGCCGTGGGTGACGATGACGTGCTGCTGGTCGCGGCCAGGTCGACTCTCAGCAGGGCGGCGTTCTGAGTCCAGACCGGTTCGTCTGGGCCAAATGCGGTGGCTTCGAGATCGTTGATCGTGAAGCGAATCCGATCGCCCGGCTGCGCACCCTCATCGCCCGGCGTCGTTGGGTCATCCGCGTAGCAAGCCATCTGACCGTACCAGCCGGAATGCTCAACCCTGTCCTCACCACATTGCTGCCCACCGGGGTCGAAAGCGCGCACGATGGAGCCGACCGGCACGGGTTGTCCGTCCAGGGTCGTGTTCTGGCTGTAGAAGATTACCCACTGCGTCGTCGGCGTCACTCGGACCGGCCGCACGTCGCCTGGCGTGGAACCCCACCGGCCAGAACCCGGTCCAACGATGACGCTTGGCGTTTGTCGCGTCGCTGCCCTCGTGGGTGAGCGACGAGCCCACAAAACGGCCGCAACCACCGGGAGCAGCGCGATAAACACCACGATCAGCCATTTGTTAGCGGATGTGCGTTCCATAAACCTGCGTCCTGCTGTCTTCTGCCCGCGCACGTTTTGTCGCGCGCGGTTAGGCCTGTTTCGTCAAGCGATCACCATTTCAATTATAGCACAGTCTGCAGAAAATGCCCAAATTAGGCTTCGTGACCGTCACAACTGGGGGACATGTTCTTGGGCCACCTCCAGGGACAAGGCCGGGCTCCGGCCGGCGCAGAGGGCAGCCATCGGCAGTTGGCTGCTGTCATAGCCGGCAAGCTGCAGGGGGCGTTGCCCCCGTATCCGGGGCTGCGCGTCTGGCGAAAAAGGGGGCGAAGCGGTACACTTTCTCGCACACCCCCAGCGCCGACCCCGTGCGCCGGCCGGTGCTGTAAGGGAACTCCAAGAAAATAGCTCTCCCATGCTGATGGAGCGCCGGAATAGATTCCGGCGACGATCGAACAGCGCAGCTGGGTTGCCAGGGACGGGCCTCTGTGGTATAATGGGACTGTACGAAAACGCCGAGAACGTGTTGGTAGAAAGTGCGGAGGGCACTATGCGGCTAGAAACGAAGCGGTTGGCAATCCTGGCAGCACTGGTACTCTCATCTCTGACCTGTGGCCCGTTGTCTGGGGTGCGGGAAGCGAAGGAGGAAGCGCTGGCCACCGTTCCGCCGGTGGCAGCAGCAGCGACATCCACCGCACCGAAGCCTGCTGCCCCTGAGCCTGAGGAGGCAAGCGGACAGGACAAGCCATCTACAACGCCGGCGGTATCGACAGCGTCGGCCAACGGGGCAACGTACTATGTCGGGCAAACCGGTTGCAGCGATGCCGGCCCGGGCGATGACCAGGATCCGTTCTGTTCCTTCGCGACAGCGCTCAGCCATCTGGCACCGGGCGACACGCTGATCGTCAAGAACGGCGTCTACAGCGATCAACTGGCGGTAGACGGCCTTGCCGGGACGCTCGACGCGCCCATTCTCATCCGTGGGGAGTCGCGCGATGGGGTTATCCTCGACGGCGGGTGCCTCAGTTTTCCGTGCAGCGTCAACGACGTCAACTGGGAGCAGAACTGGGAGGGGATGGTAAAAGTCACAAACAGTGATCACTTGACGATCAGTGATCTCACCGCTCGGAATGACATCGGTTTTGGGATCATGGTGAATGGCGGGATAAGCATGACCATCAAGAACACTCTGATTGAAGGCACGGGTAACGGCGGCCTGATCGTCCAATCTGATCCGGTCGCCCCCCAGGTAACCGACAATGAAGTTCGCCGCACGAACATGGGCTGGCGAGACGAGAGTGGATCACTCCACGATGGCGACCACGAGGCGATCTCCATCATTCGCGCCTCCGATTTCGTGGTGGCGAATAACTACGTGCATGACGTCTTCGAGGAGGGCATTGACATCAAGGAGAGTTCAACCAACGGGGAAGTCCGTGACAACTTTGTGGAACGAGCCTGTTCCGTAGGGATCTACATCAACGAGGCTGATGACGTACGCATCTACCGTAACCAGGTTCGCCGCAGCGGCTATTTCTTGGCTTCTGGGAACCAGGAGCAACTCTGCAGCGACTATCCCGACCTTGGCAGGCTGTACGGCCGGTATTTTGGTGACGCCATCCTGTTGGCAGTCGGCGATCTGGGCGAGCTGAGCCAGGGGCGACTCTCCGGCATACAGGTGTACCAGAACGTTGTGTGGGATGCTCATGGGAATGGGTTACAGTTCTGGGACCAGCTCAAGGAAAGTGGCACAGGTTCGGGCACAATGACCGGGAACCGAGTCTACAACAACGTCTTCTACAATACCGCGCTCGGCGGCATCAGGCTGGATGATATTGAGGACACCATGGTGGTCAACAACATCGTCGCCCTCAACGACGAGGAGGGTATTACCGGGAACGCCACCACCGACAACACGGTTTCCCACAACCTGTTTTTTTTCCGATACGATTGGCAGCAACCGGTGGGCACCGCTTACGTGATCGGCGATCCCCTGTTTGCCGATCCGGTCAGCGGCAGGTTTCACTTGCAAGAGAGCAGCCCGGCCATCGACAGTGGGCTGGACATGGGCCTGCCATACGCGGGCAGCGCCCCCGACATCGGCGCCCACGAATATGGCCTGCCTTCAGCCGGTGACTGCCGCCCGGCCGCCAATGCGCCGGTGGATGTGGCCGGTAAGACGACCACTCCCCAGGCAACAACATCCTGTTGGGTTTACCTGCCGCAGGCGCTCTCTTCACCGATAGCGGAACCTATGGGCGATTTACCGGTCGCCTCGCCACCTACCCTCCCGCGCACCGCCCCCGTGGCGAGCGTAACCGACTGGAGCTGATGACCGGTCACCGGCTGCTGATCACCGGCAAGTAGAGACGGTGGACCGGCAATCTGATGTTCTGGTCATGGAAGCTCACTGATGAGCAGCGCGGTGGGCTCACCTCCCGCCAGTCCATCCGCTACGGCTTGCTGCGGCTCCAGCTGAACGATGTTCTAGCAGCTTGTCGGAGAAAGAATAATCGGACACAGATTTACAGGATAAACACAGATTTTCTGATGATTTTCGCCTGAGAATCTGTGTCCTATAAGGAAAAAGTAGCCCTCTCCGGCAGCTTCCTAGGCCACATCACGCTGGCCAGGCCACCCGGTGGCCGATTGTGCCCTCGGAGGAGGTGTTGGCTCTCTACCCTGACTTGGCCGCACCGGGCTGAACAGCGGCCCATCCTGACAACAGTCACCATGAGCACATGCGCACCACCAAGGATGAAAAAGGGATCGCAGATCTCCCCCCCTCAATCCCCCCGAAGGAGGACTCCGCAGGGGGGGAAGCGGCCGGTGTTCACTCCCCACAGTGGGGGGCCCCTTCGGGGGCTGTTTTCTTGGAGTTCCCTTATGGGTAATCACCAGCCGATCGGCAATTGACAGTCAACGTGGATTGTGCTATACTTGGTCAGACAAATACATAACGGTCTAACACCCAGGGGAGCCCGGAGGCGCCGGGCTGAGAGGATGGTCGTCCCTCCATCGACCCTTGAACCTGATCTGGGTAATGCCAGCGGAGGAAGGACTGATACTGCACACAAGAGCCGCCACGGGCATCACCCGGTAGCGGCTCTTTTCATTACCGGAAACCTATCCCATGCACATCATAATTGTTGCTAACGGGTCGGCTGAACCGTTCGACGTTGCCAAGGCCGATCTGATCATTGCCGCCGACGGCGGCGCGCGTCACGCCCTCGGCTGGGGCCGCCCGCCCGACGTGGTCATCGGCGACTGCGACTCGCTGGATGAGGAGTCCCGCCGTGAACTGGAACAGGCCGAGTCCCGCTTCATCACTCACCCGACCCACAAGGACGAAACGGACCTGGAACTGGCCTTGCGCCATGCCGCAGCCCTCAACCCGCGCCGCATCACGATCCTGGGTGCCTGGGGCGACCGGCCCGATCACACGTTGGCCAACCTCCTGCTGCTCACCCATCCTGACTTCGCCGGCCCGGACATCCGGCTGCTTGCACACCGCCAGGAGATTCGCCTGGTCCGCCACGAAACCACGGTGCAAGGCCGCCCCGGCGATCTGGTCTCCCTGATCCCGATTGGAGGTGATGCCATCGGCGTGACCACGGAAGGACTGGAATACCCGCTGCACGATGAGACGCTGTCCCTGGGGACGAGCCGGGGGGTAAGCAATGTGCTGATCGCAGAAGGGGCGTGCATCCGCCTGCGCGAGGGTCTTTTGTTGTGTTTGCACGGGCTGTGAGCGTGTACATTACGGCAACACGCAGCACGAATCACAATCGAAAATCAAAAGGAGGAGGTTCTCATGAAAAAACAGTTCGCATTCTTTGTCCTGGTGTTGATCGCGGCGTTGGCCGTTACGTCGTGTGGGGGGGCGAGACCGGCTCCCCCCGCAGCCACGACATCCCCGCCGGCGGCCACAACTGCCCCAGCCAAGGCTCGCACCCTGACGCTGATAACTCACGACAGCTTCGCCGCCAGCGAAGAGGTCATCGCCCAGTTCGAGGGGGAAAACAACGCCATACTGGAAATCCTCAAATCGGGGGACGCCGGCGCGGCCCTCAACCAGGCCATCCTCAGCAAAGGCAACCCCTTGGGCGACGTCTTCTTCGGCGTGGATAACACCTTCTTCAGCCGGGCCATCGACGCAGACATCTTCGCGCCCTACGATTCGCCGGAACTGGCCGACATTCCGGATAGCCTGGAGCTCGACTCCCAACATCGGCTGAATCCGGTGGACTTTGGCGATGTCTGCCTGAACTACGACAAGGCCTGGTTCGAGGAAAAGGGCCTGGCTCCGCCCCAGAATCTGGAAGACCTGGTCAGGCCTCCCTACAAGGACCTGACCGTGGTCGAGAACCCGGCCACCTCTTCGCCCGGCCTCTCCTTCCTGATCGCCACGGTGGGGCGTTTCGGCGAGGATGCGTACCTGGATTACTGGCAGCAGCTCCGCGAAAATGGCGTGCTGGTCACCGACGGCTGGGAGTCGGCCTATTGGGGTCAGTTCTCGGCGGCCAGTGATGGCAATCGCCCGATCGTCGTCAGCTATGCGACCAGCCCCGCCGCCGAGGTCTTCTTCAGCGAGGGCCAGTACGAGGAGCCGCCCACCGGCAACGTGCTCGGCGACGGCGCCTGCTTCCGCCAGATCGAATTCATCGGCATCCTCAAGGGGGCGAAGAACCAGGACCTGGCCGAGAAGTTTGTGGACTTCACGTTGAGCCAGACGTTCCAGGAGGACGTCCCCTTGAACATGTGGGTCTTCCCTGCAAACGAGCGGGCCGGCCTGCCCGACGTCTTCCGATTTGCCGAGGCGCCTCCTAATCCAGCCATCGTTGCTCCGGACAACATCGCCAAGAACCGCGAACACTGGATCGAAGCCTGGACGGAAACCGTTCTGCGGTGATATTCCATCAGCCAGGGGGAGGGAAAAGGCGACAACGGCGTCGTTCCTTCCCCCTCCCTGTCTTGCTTCTCTACCTGTTTCCCCTCGCCTTCCTGGCTCTCTTCTACTTCTATCCCTTGCTCTCGATCTTCCAAATCAGCCTGCGACCGGAGGGGCGCTGGGCGCTCGACTCGCTGCGCAAGCTGGTCAGCACATCATTCTACCTGCGCACCCTCTGGTTCACCACCTGGCAGGCAACCGTCTCCACACTGCTGACGGTCGCCCTGGCGATGCCGGCGGCCTACGTCTTCGCTCGCTACCGGTTTCGGGGGAAGGGACTGCTCCAGGCGATGACGACTGTGCCCTTCGTGCTGCCGACGATCGTGGTGGCTGTGGCCTTCAGTGCGCTGATCGGTCCGCGAGGCTGGATCAACGCCGTTCTGATGCGCGTTCTCGCCCTCGGCGATCCACCGGTGAACTTGCTGCACACGCTACGGGCGATCTTCCTGGCCCACATATTCTACAACTACACGGTGGTGCTGCGCATTGTGGGTGGTTTCTGGGCGAACCTGGACCCGCAGGTGGAAGAGGCGGCCCGCACGCTGGGCGCCGGTCGCTGGCGAACCTTCCGCGAGGTGACCCTCCCGTTGCTGGCGCCCGCCATCTTCGCGGCCGGCCTGCTCGTATTCATTTTCTCCTTCACCAGCTTCGGCGTCATCCTGATCCTGGGCGGCCCGCACTACGCCACGCTGGAGGTGGAAATCTACCGGCAGGCTGCTCATCTGTTCAATCTGCCGGTCGCCGCGGCCCTTTCCATCGCCCAAATCGTGTGTACCTTCGCGTTGATGTGGGCCTACACCGCCGTGCAATCGAAATCGACTGCGCCACTGCACTTGCGGTCGCGCCGCGCTGCCCAGCGCAAGCCGGCGAACCGGCGGGAGTGGACCGTTGTCATTGCCAACGTAGTCTTCATGCTGCTCCTCCTGGTCACACCGCTGGCCGCGTTGGCCGAACGGTCCTTTTCTGTGGGCCGGGCAGGGTACACGCTGGAGCATTATCGCGCCCTTGGCGTGAACCTGCGCGGCTCCGTCACGTTTGTACCGCCGCTGGAGGCGGTGCGCAACTCGCTCGGCTTCGCCGGCGTGACAGTCATGCTCGGCCTGGCGCTGGGACTGAGCGCTGCTTACCTGCTGACCCGCGGCTGGGGACGGGCGCGGTCGCTGCTCGATCCGGTCTTCATGCTGCCTCTGGGCACTTCGGCGGTGACGTTGGGCTTTGGCTACATCGTAGCGCTGGGCCGGCCGCCGTTGAATCTGCGCACATCGCCGCTGCTCATTCCGCTGGCCCATACGCTGGTCGCCTTTCCGTTTGTCGTACGCAGCATCCTGCCAGCGCTACGCAGCATTCACCCGCACCTCCGCGAAGCGGCGGCCGTGCTCGGCGCATCGCCCCGCCGCGTGTGGTGGGAGATCGACCTGCCGATCGTCGGGCGGGCGTTGCTGGTCGGCGCGGTGTTCGCCTTCACCGTCAGCATGGGCGAGTTTGGGGCCACGATCTTCATCGCCCGACCCCAGGTACCCACCATGCCGATCGCCATCTACCGTCTGCTCGGCCAGCCCGGCGTGCGCAACTACGGGCAGGCGCTGGCTATGAGCACGCTGCTCATGCTCGTCTGCACCGTCGGATTCGTGGCCATCGAGCGGTTCCGCGCCGGCGGCGTGGGGGAGTTCTAACCCTGACAAATTGGGTGGGTCACTCTGTTATGAAAATAGATGGACACCCTCATCCCCCCGTGAAGGTTGCCTACTTTTGGAAAGCTGGCAACCTTCACACGCCATTTTCGTCCTTGGTGGCGCGCGCCGCGTGCTCGTGGTGCCTGTTTGCGCACGCGGCAGAACAGAGGTATAATCCTTCCCATGGCGATCCTACAAATCCAGCGCATCTCCAAGTGGTTTGAAGGAGAACAGATCCTCCGCGAAGTGAGCTTCTCCCTCACCGAGGGCGAGATCCTCTGCCTGCTCGGCCCCAGCGGCAGCGGCAAAACAACGCTGCTGCGCATTGTCGCCGGACTGGAATCGCCCGACGCCGGTCGGGTACTCTACGATGGCCAGGACCTGGCCAGGGTACTGCCCCACCGCCGGGGGTTCGGCCTGATGTTCCAGGAGTACGCGCTCTTCCCGCACAAGAACGTTTTCGACAACGTGGCCTTCGGGTTGCGGATGCAAGCGATCTCGCGGGCGGAACTCGAGGCCCGCGGGCGTGAGGTGTTGTCACTGGTCGGGCTGGCCGGCTTCGAAGATCGTGATGTCAACCGCCTCTCCGGCGGCGAGCGCCAGCGGGTCGCTCTGGCACGCAGTCTGGCCCCGCGACCGCGCCTGCTCATGCTCGACGAGCCGCTCGGCGCGTTGGACCGCACCCTGCGCGAGCGGCTGCTGGTTGAACTGGGCAGCATCCTGCACCAGGTCGGCCAGACCGCCATCTACGTGACGCACGATCAGGAAGAAGCGTTTGCCCTGGCCGACCGGGTGTTGATCATGCGCGCGGGCCGCATCGTGCAGGCCGGCACCCCGGAGGAGGTATACCGCCGGCCGGCGGACGAGTTCGTAGCTCGCTTCCTGGGGCTGACGAATCTGCTGCCAGGGCGCGTCGTCGAAACGGGTCCCCCACCACTGATCGAAACCGCTGCCGGCTTGCTGACCCTCAACGGGCATGACAACTTTTCCCCCGGACAGCAAGCCTTCGTGCTCATCAGTCAGAACGCCACCCGTTCAGGTGGCGAGTCACGGAGGGATAACGTGGTCAGCGGCATCGTTCAGAGTTGCCAGTTCCAGGGGAGAACGTACCGCATTGGCGTGCAGGTCGCACCACAGCAGACCCTTCATTTCGATCTGCCGATCGAGCCAGATCGGGTGCCGCGAATCGGCCAGGCCCTTTCGCTGGAAGTGCGCGGAGCCATCGCCGTGGAGTCTGGTGATTGACGGCGACAGCACGGCGAGCGCTGCCGAGGCCAGATTGACGGCTCTCGGTCTTGGTGATAAAATGGCTGTGGAAAAAAGCATGCGGATGCGCAACCCTCGACCGGCCAGCAAGGAGGTTGCCTCGCTGCGCCCGCAAAGACAGTGGGTTCGCTTGCAAAGTAGCATGAAAGGTTGGTAAACCATGTGGTGGAGTAACAAGATCATGCGTGTGCTCCGATGCCGCAACGAGCAGCGGCCGGGCACCATGGGGTACTTGCTTACGGCAATCGGCTCCGTCGGCGGCCATCTGGGCGAAATCAAGGTGATCCGCGTCGGACGGGAAACAGTCGTGCGCGATATTACCGTATTCGCCGATGACATTGAGCATTTCGACATCATCTTTGAAGCGGTGCGCCACACCCCAGGTGTCGAGCTGCTTGAGATACGCGACGAGGTGTTGGAGATGCACCGCGGTGGCAAGATCGCCGTGCGCAGTCGCTATCCTGTGGAAACGCCGACCGACCTGCGCAAGGTCTACACGCCCGGCGTTGCGGAAGTCTCCTTGCGGATAAAGGAAAACCCCGGCGAGGCGCGCCTCTACACCGCCATTCCGTACCTGGTGGCCATTGTTACCGACGGCTCGGCTGTGCTGGGGCTTGGTGATGTCGGCCCGCTCGCCAGCATGCCGGTCATGGAAGGCAAGGCCACCCTCATGGAGACGCTGGTCGGCCTCTCCGGCATGCCGGTCCTCTTGAACACCCAGGACGTGGACCAGATTGTGGAAACCGTTGTCAACATCGCCCCCACGTTTGGCGCGATCCAGTTGGAGGACATTTCCGCACCGCGCTGTTTCGAGATCGAAGAGCGCCTAATCGAACGCCTGGACATGCCGGTCATTCATGACGATCAGCACGGGACCGCCGTCGTGGTGGCTGCCGCCGTTCTCAATGCCGTCTGCCTGGCCGAGATGGATAACATCGAGACCGCGACCATCGGCCAGATCGGGCTGGGCGCGGCCGGCTATTCCATCGCCAAGATGATGATGGAGATGACCGGCCGGCCTGTGCTGGGCGGCGACCTGTCCGAGGATGCCCTGACCCGACACCAACAAGCCGGCGGAATCCCCGCTTCGCTGGATGAGATCATGGCCCAGGCGGACATCGTGATTGCCACCACCGGCGTCCCCAACCTGATCAAGCCGGAGATGGTGCGCCCCGGTCAGGTCATCATGGCCCTCTCTAACCCGGTCCCGGAGATCGAGCCGGAGATAGCCATGGAGGCCGGTGCTGCCTTTGCCGCCGACGGCAAATCGGTGAACAACGTGCTGGGCTTTCCGGGCATCTTGCGCGGATCGGTGGATGCGGACGTGCCGCACGTTAGCCACAAGATGTACCTGGCTGCGGCCAAGACAATCGCCTCATTGACCCGGCCCGGTGAGCTTGTGCCCAACCCCCTGAACCGCGACGTTCACTGGGCTGTCGCCCGCGCTGTGGCCCAGGCTGCTCTCGACGAGGGGCTGGCGCGTGCCGATTTGGCTGGCTATTTTGACAACCTGTGATGCGGCCTGCCATGCCCCGTTGACAGCGCGCGCTGCCATGCTGGCTTCAAATGTGAATCGCTGCGCCCTCGACCGCCAGGGCGGCTTCCATCAGCGCTTCGGACAGGGTGGGGTGCGCGTGGACCACGCGGCCGATCTCGGCCGGGGTTGCCTCCATCGCCACGGCCAGCCCGAATTCGGGCAGCAGCTCCGTCACCTCTGGCCCGACGAGGTGGACGCCCAGGATTTCGCTGTAACGCGCATCGCTCACGATCTTGATGAACCCTTCGTAGTCACCGAGGGCCAGCGCCTTGCCATTCGCGCGGTAGGGGAACTTGCCGACGCGTACGTCGTGGCCCTGCTCGCGCGCCTGTGCCTCGCTCAGGCCCATGCTGGCCACCTGCGGCGAGGTGTAGGTACAGCGCGGCATCGCAAGATAGTTCAGCGGAGCAGGCGCTTGGCCGGCAATCGCCTCGGCGGCGACGACTCCCTGGGCCATCGCTACGTGGGCCAGCGGTAGCTCACCTGTCAGATCGCCGATGGCGTAGACGTGTGGCACGCTTGTCTGCATCCGGTCGTTCACCTGAACGAAGCCGCGGTCCATTTGCACGCCCACATCCTCCAGCCCTAGCCCCGCGCTGTTCGGGCGCACGCCGATAGCAATCAGCACCCGTTCTGCTTCCAGCGTTTCTTCGCCCTCCTCACCGGAGATACGGACGATCAAGGAGCCATCGGCCGGCTCAATTGCTTCCACTCGCGTCCCTGTGCGCAACGCCAAACCTTTGCGGCGGCAGGCGCGCTCCACCATCTCGCTGATCTCTTCATCTTCCAGCGGCAGCAGGCGCGGCAACATCTCCACCACCGTGACCCGGCTGCCGTAGGTGTGATACACCTCGGCGAACTCCATGCCGATCGGGCCGGCGCCGACGATGAGGATCGATTCGGGCGCGGACCGGTCCACGATGGCTTCACGATAGGTCATGATCCGCTCTCCGTCCGCGGTTGTGCCGGGCAAAGAGAGGGGGCTGGCGCCAGTAGCCAGGATGATGTTGCGGGCGGTCAACCGGCGGCCGTCTGGTTCGACCAGCACCGAGGTGGCGCTCTCTAGCCGACCGGTTCCCGCGAACACCTCGATGCCGTTCTTCTTCAGCAAGGCCCGCACGCCGGTCACCAGCCGTTTGACAACGCGCCGGCTGCGATCCACGGCCTGGCCGTAGTCGGCCTGAAGCGCCTCCACGGAGATGCCGAAGTCTTTGGCCCGCCGGAACAGCGTAAGCACCTCGGCGTTGCGCAGGAGCGATTTGGTCGGGATGCAGCCCCAGTTCAGGCAGACCCCGCCGACCGTTTCCTTTTCCACCAGCGCGGTACGCAGTCCGAGTTGACCCGCGCGAATGGCGGCGACGTAGCCCCCTGGCCCACCTCCGATGATCACGACGTCGTATGGATCCATGTTTCCCTCCGCGTGAGCGAACGCGCCGCGCAGCACGGCGCAGCACGGCGCAAGGTGTGTACAGTGTACTGATGCCAGAAAACCCCTCAGCTCAACCTCTCGTCTTCTCTGTACCCAGACGACAGCATCAAGCCAAGATTTGTAAGATTGAGGTCAGGGGGTTCGTAACGTTTTCCAGTAGAGTTGACTTTTGGCGGGCAGAGGTTCCCGAAGAAGAGGAGGGAGAGTCGGGCGAACCGGTATCGGTACGTGGTAAGACGACCTTCACCTTGTCGATCCGCTGCCCTTCAACTGACATCACCTCCACACCCACGTCATCCACCGAGATATTGTCGCCCACTTCCGGGATGCGTCCCAAGCGGCTGTAGATCAGACCGCCCAGCGTGTCGCCCTCCCGCGTGGGCAGCGAGAGCGAGAGCTGCCGGTTGAGATCGTCCAGATCGACGCGGGCATTACAGATCGCTTCGTAGTCGTTGAGCATTCTGATGAGCGGTTCTTCGGCCGGGTCATACTCGTCGCGGATTTCGCCGACGATTTCCTCCAGCAGGTCCTCGATGGTTACCAGGCCGGCCACCCCACCGTATTCGTCAACGACGATGGCCATGTGGGTGCGGCGCTGCTGGATCTCTTGGAGCAGCTTATCGGCCTCTTTCGATTCCGGCACGAAGTAGGCCGAACGCTTGATACTGTCCAGCGGGATGTCATTGTTCCCGTCGCGAAGGTAGCCCAGAAGGTCCTTCGCGTAAAGGATGCCGACGATGGTGTCTATGCTGCCCCGATACACAGGGATGCGCGAGTGCCCAGACTGGATGAACGTGGTCAGCGCGTCGAGCATCGGGGTTTCGGCATCCACGGCAACGACGTCTGGCCGTGGCACCATCACCTCCCGGGCCAGAGCATCGCCCAGTTGAAAGACCCCGGCGATCATCTCCCGTTCATCCTCCTCGATTGGGCCGTCCTCATTGCCAAACACGTGGGCCAATTGTCGCAGGGCATCATCGCTCATTTGCCGGTATTGCCGCAGGAGCTCGTCGTCATCCGAACCGAGCACTCTCCTGAGGATCAGCACCAGCCAAAGGAAGGGGGACAGGAGCCAGGTCAGGCCCCCCATGCTCCGCTCCATCCAACCCGACAGGCGCATCGCGAATCGTTCTCCCAGCCCCAACGGCAGCGCATAACCGGCCAGAAGAGCCACCAGCATCCATGCGCCCAGGGCGACCCAAAGATGGGCCCCTTGGTATTTCAAAAACACCCACCAGGTAACGATCAGCACACCGGCCGCGATGCCAACGGTATTGAGCAGCCAATGCGTGGCGCGCCGGCGTTGCACCTCGCGGAGGTCCAGTTCCT
>CAZDTE010000030.1:0-27827 GCA_964508275.1 uncultured Ardenticatenales bacterium | reverse complement strand
GCCCGGTGGCCGTATCGGCCCTGGATGTGACAGACGGTGAGCAGTTGCTGGTGGCCGAAGACGCGGAGCAAGGCGCTGCCGCGATTCTCCGGCTGCTGGCTGATGCCCCCCTGCGCAACCGCCTGTCCTCCGCCGGCCGCCGCTACGTTGAACAGCATCACGACTGGGACGCGGTGGCGGGGAGGTTGGAGACAATCTACGAAGCGGTGAGACGTGAGGCATAATGCGTATCGCCTATTGCGTGTTACGTGTTGTCTGGCAAACGCAACACGCAATACGCATTACGCACTCGTAACTGAACTATGGTCGCTGCAGGACGAGCATTCCAAACAGGACAAACAGGAACCCCCATGGACCTCACCGCTGAACTAAAACTACGCCGTTCGACCAAACCTATATCGCTGACGGCCCAACGCCGGCTCTACCGCCTGGCTCTGCTGGCCGGTGATGCCCTGGCGATTGCGGCGGCCTTCTGGCTGGCTTTCGTCGTGCGCTTCTATAGTGGCCTGACCATCTTCCAACCTGTCGCAGGATCGCCGCATTTCTATCAGGGTATCATTCTCCTGCTCGTGTCGGCCTGGCTGGTGATCTTCACCCTCTTCGGCCTGTACGATGAGGGCAACCTGCTGGGCGGCAACCGCGAGTACGCACTGGTCTTCAACGCCTGCACCACCGGCACCGTGCTGGTGATCGTCGCCAGCTTCCTGGAACCGGCGTTCGTCGTCGCTCGCGCCTGGCTGATCTTGTCCTGGCTGTTCGCCTTCGTCCTGGCGTCGGCCGTGCGCTTTCTCCTGCGCCGTGCGGTCTATGCCCTACGCCGGCGGGGCTATTTCCTGGCCCCAGCCCTCATCGTGGGCGGCAATGAAGAAGCCCGCGCCCTGGCCGAGCAGCTCCTGGGCTGGCAAACCTCGGGGCTGAACCTGCTCGGGTTCGTGGACGATAACACGCCTCAGGGCAGACGAGTGTTCCGCAACCTCTACACCCTGGGACCGTTCGATGCGCTGCCGGCCCTGGTGACCCGCTATGGCGTGGAAGAGCTGATCCTGGCCGGCACAGCGCTCACCCGTCGCCAACTTCTGGACCTCTTCCACCTGTACGGAACCAGCCAGCAGGCACGCCTGCGCCTCTCCTCCGGCCTCTTCGAGATCATGACCACCGGCATGGAGGTCAAAGAAGTGGGCCGCGTCCCTCTGGTCAGCGTCAACAAGGTACGTCTCACCGGGCTGGACATGGCGATGAAAACCGCGCTCAACTACGGCCTGACCATCCCCGGCCTGATCGTCATCAGTCCGCTGTTGATCGCGCTCGCGTTGTGGGTAAAATGGGACTCGCCCGGCCCGGCGATTTACCGCCGCCGGGTGCTCGGTGTCGGTGGCCAGGAGTTCGATGCCTTCAAGTTCCGCACCATGCACGTCAACGGCGATGTAATCCTGGACCAGCACCCCGAACTGCAAGAGGAGTTGGCTCGCACTCACAAACTGAAGGACGACCCGCGCATCACTCGTGCCGGCCGATTCCTGCGTAGAACCAGCCTGGACGAGTTTCCGCAACTGCTCAACGTCCTGCGTGGCGAAATGGGCCTCGTCGGCCCACGCATGATCTCGCCGCCGGAGCTGCGCGAGTATGGCAAGTGGGGCACCAACCTGCTGACCGTCAAGCCCGGCCTCACCGGACTGTGGCAAATCTCCGGCCGCAGCGACGTTTCCTACGAGGAGCGCGTACGCCTGGACATGGAGTACATCCGCAATTACTCCGTCTGGCTCGATATTCAGATTCTGTTCCAGACCCTGCCAGCGATCCTGCGCGGGCGTGGCGCGTACTGAACACGTGAAGCGTGGAGTGACGGAACACGCAACACGCTTCACGAGGGGCAAGTAGCCCGGTCACTCTTGTTGATTCCTCTGCCTTGCCAAACTCATCGGGATATGCTATCATTTCAATGAGGGAAATCCATCTCCGTACATCCGATCTGCACAAATTGGCCACCGAGGTCCTGGCGCGGGGTGACCGGCTGCGCTTTCGCGCCAGGGGCAACAGCATGGCCCCCGTCATCCGCCACAACGACCTGGTGGAGGTGGAGCCAGTTGCCCTCGATGAAGTGGCTCTCGGCGACATTCTCTTCCTACACGACGAACGGGGACGCTTATTGTTGCACCGGTTGGTTGGCCTGCTGTCGGGCGAAGGTGGCCTGCGGGTCTTGGCACAGGGGGATGCATTACCGGTGGCAGACGATCCGGTGAGTGGCGACCTAATCTTGGGGCGCGTCGTCGCTTTGCAACGCCGTGGCCGGTGGAGCGATTCGCGAGCGCCCAAACGTTGGCTGGTGGGCAGGCTGCGGACCTTGCTTGCGCCCTACAACCACTGGCTCTATCCCCTGACCCGCCGCTTCCACCTTCGCCGGCGGACGTAAACGTCCGACGAAGTCTGTCGATGGCTAGGAACACGTGAGTGCTGGCAGGTGTCACCCGCCATGCAAAGGGATCTGCACATAGACGAGGCGCATTGACAGAATGAGAGCAGGTTTTGTAGAGCGCAGAGGAAGAATCGAGGACCTTGACCGGTCATTCGACCTGAAGTTCTGGCGCGAACAAACTCCCCAGGCCAGGTTCAGAGCCGCCTGGGAATTGATCGTTCATGCTTGCAGAGTTAGGGGCACCGATGTTCGTCAACTCCGACTTCACCGATCTGCTGAGTCTTTTCAACGACAACGGCGTTAGATACCTGGTGATCGGCGGCTATGCAGTTATCCAGTATGCCGAACCTCGCTATACCAAAGATCTCGACCTGTGGATCAGCACGGACACTGCCAATGCTGCAGCAGTATACAGATCGCTTCAAGAGTTTGGAGCACCTCTAACCGGACTGACCGAAGATGACTTTGCTGAGGAGGGCTACTTCTATCACAATGCAACGCGAACGGGCCAATGACAGATAATGCTGGCGCACCACGCCACACACACCCTATTCCTGAGCAAAGACGAAGGGACGCACCGCCCAACTGGACGGCGGCTACTTGGGATCTGGTGCGCTTCTGCCGAGGCACACCGGCCCCGTCCCCTCTGCCCGCGTCAACAACCAGAGCCATCGAGCAAGACTCGTTCTGGCAGCTCGTGTGGCAACAACAAGCCCTGCAGCCCCTCTTGCCCTTGCTTTACCGCAGGCTGCAAGCAGCGAGCCTCCTGCCCGCCATCCCGTCCAACGCGCGGAACATTCTGAGGGGCAGTTACTATGCTGGCCTGCTGTGGTCCGACCGGCTGACGACCGCGCTGCACCCCATCCTGGACGCTCTGGCCGAACGGAACGTGCCGGTCACCCTACTCAAGGGGATGGCGTTGGCCGGCGGTGTCTTCGGGGACGTAGGCGTGCGCCCGATGGTTGACCTGGACCTGCTCGTACACGCCCGCGATCTGCCCCAGGCACGTGCCGCATTGCACCAACTTGGCTATCGCCGATCACCAAACCCGGCCGGACACCCGGAACCGTTTGACGAGGAATTCGGCGGTGAACTGGAGATGACGTGCCACGACGACCGGGGCGCAGTCGTCGTAGACCTGCACACCCAGTTGATCGCCATCGAGTGGTATCGTCACGCGTCTCGGTTGACGGATGTGGACGCACTCTGGGCCGGCGCACGGCCCTTGCGCGATTACCACGGGAATGCGCTGGAACTGTCTCCAGAGGAAACACTGATCGCTCTGTGTGTACACCTGGCCGTACCGGAGGGGTTCTGGGGCGTGGTCCGCCGCCTGCTGGACGTGGACTGGCTGATTCGTCGCAGCAGCCCACCGCTGGACTGGGATCGGCTGGTGACGCGCGCCGAGTTCTTTCGCGTGCGCTTGCCGGTCTTCGTATGCCTTCAACTGGCTCGCGTTGTTTACGACACGCCCATACCGCCGGAGGAGACGAAGAGACTGCATGTGCCGCGCTGGCGAGTGGCGGCTGTGCAGCGCCTGGTCAACACCCAACTCGCTCCGTCACCCACACCCATCGGGCGCAGAGCAAAATACCTGTTACAGCTTTTGCTCGTGGACGACATGCGCTCGCTGGCTGCCATGTTGCGGCACCTCTTTTTTCCGGGTCGCCGCTGGCTGGCTTCTCGCTATGCCCTGCAATCGCCTACCCGGACATTGCTCTACCAATTCTTCCACCCTCTGCGCGTGATCGCCCTGGGTCTGGCCTCTATATGGCAAACAAGACTAGCATCTACCAACTCGGTCGAGGAAATACGATGGAACTAAGGCAATATGTACGGATTCTTTGGAAGTGGCTCTGGTTGCTGGCACTTTCCACCGCCGTGGCGGCCGTCTTCAGCTACTGGGCCACCATTCAGCAGCCAAAAACCTACCGCAGCAAGACCACGCTGATGGTCGGCCAATTCATTCAGAACCCGAACCCGCAGGCCGCCGACATTTACACTACCCAGCGCCTGGCCCTGACCTACATCCAAATCGTCAAACGCGGGCCGGTGATGAAAGCCACCGTCGGAGCACTGGGAACGGACATCCCCTGGCAATCTCTGGCCGCCCGCACGAATGCCCAGGTCATCGCAGATACGCAGCTCCTGGAGATCAACGTGCTGGACACCGACCCCCAGCGTGCGAAGATCCTGGCGGACGAGGTCGCCCACCAACTCATCCTGCAAAGTCCCACCAAACCGCAAGGGGAGCAGGCCGAACACCAAGAGTTCGTCGCCGGCCAACTGCAAGACCTGGAGCAAAAGATCAAGGACACCAAGGAGAGTATTACGAAACTCCAGCAGGACATGGCTCTGGAAAACAGCGCGCGCTCGATTCAAGACACCCAGAACCAGATCGCCGCCTTGCAGGGCAAGATCAACCTGTGGCAGCAGACGTATGCCCAGCTGCTCGTCTTCCTGCAAGGGGGCAGTACCAACTTCCTGAGCATAGTCGAACCGGCGTCGCTACCCACCAGTCCGGTCGGGCCACGTGTGTTGTGGAACGTGACCCTGGCGGCAGCGCTCGGCCTGGCCCTGGCCGTGGGAGCCGCCTTCCTGCTGGAATACCTGGACGATACGATCAAAACCGGCGACGATGTGCAGCGCGCCCTCGGCTTGCCCACCCTGGGCGCGATCTCCCGGATGCAAGAGATCGAGAAGCCGGCCGATAACCTGATCACCGTCCATCACCCCCGCTCGCAAATCTCCGAAGCCTATCGCATTTTGCGTACAAACCTGCAATTCTCCAGCCTGAGCAACCCCTCGGCCTCGCTGCTGGTGACCAGCGCCAGCCCGACCGAAGGCAAGACCACCACGGCAGCAAACCTGGCCGTGGCTATGGCCCAGGCCGGCAAACGGGTGATCCTGGTGGACAGTGACTTGCGCCGGCCCTCGCTGCACAAGCTCTTCGAAATACCGATCGCGCCCGGTCTCACCAACTTGTTGGTAGACCAAGACCTGGATCCGGAGGACGTGTTGGCGCCGTCCGGCGTCGAAGGCCTGTCTGTGTTACCCAGCGGCCCAATCCCCCCCAATCCGGCGGAATTGCTGGCCACGCCGCACATGCTCGAGCTCATGGAGCGGCTCACCAATCAGTCGGACATGGTGGTCTGCGACAGCCCCCCCCTGCTCGCTGTAGCCGATTCCTCCATCCTGGCGACCGAAGTTGGCGGCACGTTGCTGGTGATCAACGCCGGCCGCACGCGCACCGACCACTGCCGCCGCGCAGGGGAGACGCTGGAGAAAGTCGGCGCTCGTATCCTCGGAGTCGCCCTCAACAAGCTCAGCGGCAAGGCAGGCGAGGGGTACTACTATTACTATTACGCCCGCGATGACCAAAAGCCCCCCCGCCGCGACCGGAACAAGAAACAAGGTAAATCTCTTGGCGCCAGGATACGTGGAAGGTAGAGCCTGTTTCGTGTTGCGTGCTGCGCAAAGTTGACCTTTGACGGTTGGACCACGCGATCGCGCGAATCAATGAAATGAATCTGCGAAAAGTGCCATGAACCTAGAAGCAATCTATCGTCGTGACCAGTCCTTCGTCTTCCGCGATATCGCCGGCGAGACCATTCTCGTTCCCATCCGCCAGCACGTCGGCGATCTGGACGACGTCTTTCGCCTGAACACCGTCGCCTCGTTCACCTGGAATCACCTGGACGGCCGGCGAAACCTGAGCGCGATCACGCAACTGATCGTGGAAGCCTTCGACGTGACCGCCGAGATCGCCGAAGCCGACCTCATGGAATTCATGAGCCAACTTATCGAAATCGGTGCCGTACGAGAGGTGACAACTTGGAGTGCCTACACCTCCCCGAACTGAGTTACATGGACTTCACGGACCGACTGGAAGAGCGACTCGCTGGCCGGCGCATCCCGCTATCCGGCAGTATCGAACTCACCGAACGGTGCAACCTGCGATGCGTCCATTGCTACATCAACCAGCCAGTTGAGGACATCGGTCGCCAGGCGCGAGAGCTAACCTTTTTCGAATGGGATCGTTTGCTGGGAGAGATCGCCGATGAGGGGTGTCTTTGGCTACTGCTAACCGGCGGAGAGATCTTTGTCCGGCCGGACGCCTTGCGAATCTACGAGACCGCAAAGCGGAAGGGCCTGCTGATCACCCTGTTCACCAACGGCACGACGATCACCCAGCGCATCGCCGACTTCTTGGCCGAGTGGCCGCCGACCGCTATCGAAATCACGATCTACGGCGCGACGGAGCGCACCTTCGAGGCAGTGACGCGCACGCCCGGTTCATACCGCAACTTCCTGCAGGGGATCGAACGGCTCGTGGAACACCGGCTCCCCGTGAAGCTCAAGACAACGGCCATGACCCTGAACCACCACGAGCTATCGGCGATGCAGGAGTTTGCCGACCTGGCGGGCCTCGATTTTCGCATCGATCCGCTGTTGACCTGCCGCGCAGACGGACAGGTAGGGCCGGCAAAACTGCGCCTCTCCCCCGAAGATGTCCTGCAGATCGACATGAACGATCCCCGGCGCAGAAAGGAATGGCACGAGTTCTGCGACCGGTTCTTGGACGCCCGAATTGATACCGATCACCTCTACGCCTGCGCCGCCGGTGTCCGATCGTTTCACATTGATGCCCATGGGCAGCTCTCTATGTGCCTGATCGCTCGCCAACCTGCGCATGACCTGCGCGTCGGCAGCTTTCACGACGGCTGGCACAGTTTTCTGGCGACCGTCCGTACCCTTCCCGCTCCCAGGGACTTTCCGTGCAATCGTTGTGCCGTCGTCGCCCTCTGCGGCCAGTGTCCGGGATGGTCACAACTGGAGCACGGCCCCACAGAAAACGCGCGTCCGGTTGCCTACCTGCACCAAGTGGCCCAGATGCGCGCCAAGGCCTTTGGGTTGAAGATGGAGCTATAAATATGGCATAGGCCATTACAACGGGCAACGTCGCTGATACACTTACATTCTCACTAACAACACACGAGGGAGGCCTTAGGCAACGATGAATACGCCGCAGAAGACCAGTGCCCTGGAGAAGCATCCGTACCAGAAACCGCAAATCGAACGGGTCCGCCTTGTGCCCCAGGATGCCGTCCTGGCCGTCTGCCGAGGCGTCGGGAAATACGGCTCCGGAGCTTCGGGCGGATGTGAAGTCCCCCCACCGGCCGGCTGTTACGCTCAAGGGAGCTGAACCGGTTTGCGGACGTACGGCGTCCAGCTAACGATCGCCGGGATCAGGTTGCGCCTGTCCGGATTACCTGAGCCACCGGCTTCCTGGCCGTTCGACCGTTCTTACCGGGAGTTCCTGTCATTCCCGCCAGCGCACAAGCCTGTCGGGAACGATTGCCTGACTCTGACGTGGAAGTGTGGAAACTTGCCGGACATCGCGCCGGCAACTGTCCTGTTCGACTCCGATTCCATCTGGAGAATCATGCGCTGGCAGGATCGGCTTACCCTGGTGCAGTTCGACCGCCCTGTCGGCGGCCAGCCCTGCCAGATCGCGGTCGTGAATCCCGACTGGAAACGTGGTGACCTGTATGTCCGAGCCGAGGTCAGTCGCCGGCCGATGCCAGACTACAACCCGCTGGGCTATCCGCTGGATGAACTCCTGGTGATTCACATGCTGGCCCAGGGTCGCGGGACGTTGTTCCACGCCTGCGGACTGGACGACAACGGCCAGGGCCTGCTGTTCATCGGCGAATCCGGCGCCGGCAAGAGCACGACCGCCCGCCTGTGGCAGGAGCTCCACGGTGTCACCCTGCTATCCGACGATCGCGTGATCGTCCGTCGGCGGGAAACCGGTTATTGGCTTTGCGGTACGCCCTGGTCAGGGGAAATGGAAACCGCTTCGCCCCGGATGGTTCGTTTAAGGCACGTGTTCCTGTTGCATCACGGCGCGAGAAACCGTGCCCTGCCGCTCTCTCCGGCGGAGGTGGTTGCCCAGATGGTACGGGGCGCCTTTCCGCCATTCTGGGATCGCGCCGGTATGGCCTTCACCCTGAGTTTCCTGGCCGCGCTGGTCGCGACCGTTCCTTGCGATCGCCTCGAGTTCGTACCGGATAACTCGGCGGTGCGTTTCGTGCGGCAACGAATCGCCAACACCTGAAGACAACAAACCACCAATGTTTCTACTCAGCCAGGCAGCGAGCATGGTCTCAGCAGTGGTCGGAAGCCCCCCCCAGCCCCCCAATCCTGGGGGGAGTAAAGCGGGCTCCCCCCAAAGTTGGGGGGTAAGGGGGGCCTGTCTGAGTAGTAACCCACCAATGCAGAAATCATTCCTGCGCATCGCTTACGTGTCGTCCACCGTCTTCCTCGGCGTGTGGCTCCTTGCCATACCGCAGAGTCTTACAGAAGCGGGACAGCCGCCCCGCTACGCCGACGTGTCGCTACAGCAAGCAAACGAAAGGATCATGGCCTTTACTTTGGAAACGCCGGGTTACCAGTTGCAGCAGATCGCTCATGGCCATACGATCTTCCAGCGTCTGTCGGTGCCGCATTGGGGCCGCACCGGTGAACCGGGCCGGCCAGAGCTTCCCGTGCGCACGGTCCTGTTGGCCGTCCCGCCGGAAGCGGCCATCTCGCTGGACGTGGCTGCCGAGGGAGAAGAAAGCCTGCCGCTGCGCCACCGGCTCGCCCCGGCACCCCGCGTCGTGGTCGAACCGGCAGCAAGCCGCTGGCCACCACGGCGTGCCCTGGAATTTGTCCCCGACAGCTCGGCCTACCAGGGAGCCGGCACGTTTCCCAAAACCTGGGGCCGCCTGGGGGAACCGTTCTGGATACGTCAGCAGCGCGTAGTCGCTGTGTACCTGACGCCATTCCGGTACCGCCCGGCGACCAACAGGGTCCTCACCGCCCGGCAACTGCGCGTGATCCTGCGGTTGACCTACCCGACGGGACCACGCCATCCGTCGGAATACGCCGCGCCCCCGCTCGACCCCCATGCGCCGCCGCTGGACAATTTCATACTGAACGGCGCAGTAGCGGCGCGTTGGCAGGCACCCTTTGGCGGTGAGCGCCCGTTGGGACCTACACCCGCAGCCTGGCAACCGACCGGGCACAAGGTCTTCGTCGATCGCGACGGTCTGTATCGCCTGACCTACACCGACACCCTGGCCGCCGGCTTCGACGTCACGGCCGACCCGCACACGTTCGCGCTGTACCAAGGTGCGCAGGAGGCTGCCCTGTTCGTGTCCGGCGATTCGGACGGCACATTCGACCCGCAGGATGAGATTCTCTTCTACGGACAGCAGGCGCACACCCGCTTTACCGACCGCAACGTGTACTGGCTGGATGCGGGCGGGGCAGATGGCCTGCGCATGGCCACGCGCGACGGCCACCCCACCGGCACGGCCACGCCCGCCACCGGCTTCACGGCCACCCTCTCGATCGAGCAGAACCGCATCTACAGCTCGATTACGCCGCGTGGCGAAGGGCACGACCACTGGTTCTGGGATTACGTGCTGGCCTACGGTTCCGGCGCCGCGAAAACGTTCCCCCTCACGCTCACACAGGTGTCGTCCGAGCCATTCACGGCCACGATTCGCGGCCTGCTGGCCGGGGTCACGTCGCTGCCGGCATACCCCGATCACCACACGCGCGTCTTCATGAACGGGCATCTGGTTGACGATGCCACCTGGGACGGGCAAGCGTTGTACGCCTTCACCGGCACGGTTCCGGCGAACGTGCTGGTCAACGGGCAGAATGCCATCTCCGTGGTCTTGCCCTGCGACCTGGGTCAGGCGTACGACTACGTCTACGCCGACTGGTTTGAGCTATCCTACCGCCGCACCTACACCGGCACGAATGATGAGCTGTCGTTCGGAGCGCCCGGATCGGGTCGTTGGCGCTTCGCCGTGCAGGGACTGACCAAGCCTGACGCCATCGCGCTCGACGTATCAGATCCGCTGCACCCGACTCGCATCCTGAGCGCCACCGTGTCGGCAGGAGCCAGCTACACGCTGACGTTCGAGGCCGAGACCCCGGCAGACCAGCGCTTCGCGGTCTTCGGCACAGCCACGATCCGCGATCCGCTCGGCATCACGGCAGACGAGCTGTCGAATCTGCGGTCCGCCGAGAATGGCGCGGATTACGTCATCATCACCCACCGGGATTTCTACACCAGCGTACTCCCACTGCGCGATCACCGCGCAGCGCAGGGGATGCGCGTGCAGGTCGTCCGCTTGCAGGACATCTACGACGAGTTCAACTTCGGTCTTCCCAATTCGGAGGCCGTCCGCGACTTCATCCGTCACGCCTACGAGAACTGGACACCGCCGGCCCCAGCCTACGCCCTGCTGGTTGGCGACGGTACGGTCGACCCGCAGGATTTTCTGCGCACCGGCGTGCCCAGCTACGTCCCGCCCTACCTGGCCTCTGCCGATCCCTGGATCAACGAGACGGCGGCCGACAACCGCTACGCTGCCGTTCACGGGAACGATACCTTTCCCGACCTGTACCTGGGGCGATTGCCGGCGAACAGCCCGGCCGAGGCCGCCGCGATGGTCAGCAAGATTCTGGCCTACGAACAGCCGTCGCCGGCCGGCGAACGGAGCCGCCGCGTTCTGTTCGTCGCCGACAACACCGACGGCGCCGGCGCGTACGCCGCCTTTTCTGACCAGGTGGCTGCCTTGCTCCCGCCCGGTTATCTGCCGGGGCGGGCCTACCTTGGCGTGACCCACGAGACAGCCGGGCAAACCGGTGCGGCCGACATCGGCGCCGCCGTTATCGGCGGCATCAACAGCGGACGCCTGCTGGTTCAGTTCGCCGGCCACGCCAGCTACGATTCCTGGGCCGACGAGGGGATTTTCGGCGTGGCCGACCTCCCGTCGCTCACCAACGCCGACACTTGGCCGGTGATGCTGCCGATGACGTGTTACGACGGCTTCTATCATTACCCGACAGTGTCCAGCCTGGGCGAAAGCATCGTGCGCATGGACGGCAAGGGGGCAATAGCCAGTTGGTCGCCCACGGGACTGGGTGTGCAGACCGGCCACAAGTGGCTGGCCGAAGGGTTCTTCGACGCCCTCTTCAATCGTGGCATCACCCGCCTGGGCCCGGCCACGACGGAGGGGTTCTTGAACCTCCTCGCCGGCACGCCCAACTTTCATGAACTGATCGACACGTATGTGCTGTTCGGCGACCCGGCGCTGCGCTTGGCGCTCCCCTTCTGCAACGAACTGGGATCGTCCGACGTGGACTGCGATTGCCGCGTGGATGTCGCCGACGTGCAGGCCGTCGCCGCCCGCTGGCACAGTCACACCGGCGACGATGACTACCAGCTGCGGCAGGACGCGAACGCCGACGGCGCGATCGACATCGCCGATGTGATGCGCACAGCATCCGACTGGGGTAGCAGGTGCCAACCATGAGATGTCAGGCAAACCGATGAACAGTAATCAAATGCACCACGCACCACGCACTACGCACCACGGGTGCCGCATCATCGCCGTCCTCAACTTCAAGGGAGGTACTGGGAAGACCACGACAGCGGTCAACCTGGGCATGGCCCTCGCGCTGAAGGGGCAGCGCGTACTGCTCGTGGACCTTGATTCCCAGGGAGCGTTGGCCACATCGCTGGGGCTACAACCGGTGACCACATTGACCGCCTTATTACACGGTCAGGCAGAAATCGACGAGTGCGTCGTCACCGCGCGGCAGCGGTTGGACGTCATTCCCAGCGACCATCGCCTGGCCAACACAGACCGCGCCTTGCGTTCACGCGAGATCCCGGAGTTGGCCTTGACCCGAAGGTTACAGGCCGTCGAGGACCGCTATGATTTCATTCTCCTCGACTGTGCCCCAACCGCCACCTGGCTCAGTGAAAGCGCCCTGTACTCGGCCCGCGAGGTCTTTGTCCCGGTTTCGATGGAGTACCTGGCCCTCGTTGGTGCCCGGCAAGTGATCATCGAGGTGTTGCGGGCGCGGCGTCTGCGACCGAAATACAGCGCCTACATCTCGCTGGTCATCCCCACGTTCTATGACAAGCGCTTGCGGAAGACGGCGGAGGCGATGCGCATGTTGGAGAGATATTTCCCCGGTGCTGTCTCAGCGCCAATCCGAACCACGGTCCGCCTCTCGGAGGCACCGAGCCACCATCAGACGATCTTTGAATACGATCCAAAAGGCCCAGGTGCCCATGATTACCGGCGGCTGGCCGAAAGAGTGTTAGAGAACAATGCCGGAGAAGAAGTCACAACGTTCCCTGGGTGAAGACCCCTTCGAGGGGCTTGACCAAATCGAAGACGCGTTGCGCGCGGAAGCGGAGAAGAAACCGCCACCGGCGGACCGTCCGCCTACCAGGCCGCCGGGAGCTGGGTCGAGCCGGCCCAACCCCTGCCCCTACTTGGGGCTGCGCACCGACCGGACGGCCATGTTCTCTTTTCCCAGCGAGGAGCACCACTGCTTTGCGGGCGACAAGGAACGGTCCATCGCCATCGATCACCAGGCCACTTTCTGCCTGGGGGGGAAGTATGAGACGTGCCACCGCTTCGTGCCGGTCGCCGAGGCCGAAGAAGCGCAAGCGCCGGTGCATCGCACGCCAGTGGAGAGGGCCCGCGAGGCGCTGGAGAGGCCCGCCGAAGCGGATGAAGAACTGTGGCCGGCGAGCCGGCCCGGCCCGCTGGGCGACATCGTCCAAGAACTGTCGCCGATGCGGATCGCGCTGTGGGCCACCGCCGCCTTGCTCCTGATAGCCGTTGTCTACTACTACGGCTCGCGGCTGTTCGGCCCCTCACCGGAGTTGCCGACCGGCACGCCGGCGGTTGGCCAAGTCAGGCTTCCTACACCAACGACTCGGTCCTCGCCGACGGCCAGCCCGACCCCCACTGTACCCCTGCCGACCGCGATTCCGGTTACGCCCAAGCCCTCACCGACTCTGCTCGCCGGAGGACGTAGCCTGAATCTGGTTCCCGATGCCGGCGTCGTCGGCTGGGTCAGCAGCGACGGGACCGGAGCCAACTTTGGCGAGCGCAACATCCACGTGGGAACATTCCAGGGGCAGACCTACTACGGGCTGCTGCAATTCGATCTGTCGCCAATCCCGGTAGGAGCTGAAATCGTGTACGCCGCACTCTCGCTCACCGGCCTGAGCGACGAAAACACCGGCACAACCGGCTCCTGGCAGGTGCAAATCCTGGATCCCACCCTGGACGAGAACTGGCGCAACGTCACCTTCGCGACGATCGGGGATGCCCCGGTCGCCGACTCCCTGGTTCCGGTCTTGGCGCGGTCCGACCTGGGTCGCAAGAAAACCAACACCTTCGAGCTTACGGCAGAGCAGCGGGACCACCTGAAGGACCGGCTGGCGACCGGCAAACTCTCCTTTCGCATTGCCGGCCCGACCGGCGCAGAGAACAACCTCTTCTCCTGGGATAGCGGCTACGGCGGTGGTTTCGGCAACCGGCCCACGCTGCTGGTGATCGCCGTGCCCCCACCCACGCCGACCCCGATCGTGGTAACCGCCACGGCCATGCCGGCCAGCATCTTCGAAGCAGCTACGCGCGTGGCTCTGGCCACGTTGTATGCCACCACAACCGGCACGGCCACGCCCTGGCCGCCAAACGTGGTCACCGCCACGCCGGCCGGCAAGGTGAACCCGCTCGTGATCACCAACACGCCCACGCCGGCGAACGCCGCGACTGCTACCTTCGTGGCCCTGCTGGAGACGGCGATCGCCGCCACCACTGGCACGCCGACACCTATCCCAATGAACGTGAGCACCGTGACGCCACACCCACCCTACGTCATCATTACGTCAACGCCGACACCGGCCGATGTCTTCGCGGCGGCCACGCTGGTGGCCCAGGCGACCCGGCAGGCCCGCTTCGGCACGCCGACGCCGCTGCCGCCCCACTGGGTGACGGCCACCCACACGCCCACGCCGTTCGTCGTGCTGAACTCGCCGACGCCGGCCAACGGGGCAACCGCCACGGTGGTGGCCGCTTACGCCACTGCTCTCGCGGCCACCACCGGCACGGCCACACCGCTGCCGCCGAACGCCGTCACAGCCACGCCCACGCCGGTGTTGATCTCGTTGGACGCGCTGACGCCATCACCGACGGCCACACTGCCGCCGGCGCCGACGGCAGCCCGCATCCCGCGCGAATTACACGGCAAGATACTGTTCCTTTCCAACCGCTTTGGGGACGGTGAACCAGCCGTGCTGGCAATGGACCAGGACGGCAGCAACATCTCGCTGTTGACCAACCGGACAGTCTACGAACACGCGCTGGAACTGGATCGTCTCTCTACCGACGGCAGTCAACGACTCTTTGTGAGAGACTACAAGGGAGATTTCCAAATCTGGGTGGAAAACCTGACCGATGGCTACACCTGGTATCTGGCCGGCGAAGGCGGCCGGGCAGACTACGATCCGGTGTGGGCTCCCGATGGTGCTCGCGTAGCCTATGTCTCGCAGCGAGACCGCAACTACAACGACGAAATCCATGCGGTCAACAAAGACGTCCGCACGTCCGGTGGCGAATTCCAGGACACGCGCATCACCCAGAACCTGGTCATGGACAAACATCCAAGCTGGTCACCGGATAGCAAGCAGATCGCCTTCTGGTCCGACCGACTTGATGATCCGGCCATGTGGACGATCTCAGAGAGGACGCAGAGGCGTCAGATCTGGATATCGGACGATGATGGCCAACACCAACACAACATCAGCCGCAACGACTTTGATGACTGGGACCCCGTGTGGGTCAAGCCGTACTGGCCGTGAGTCGGGGATCGGGAGTTAGGGGTCGGGGGTTGGGGACTGAGGATTGGGTTCTGGGGATCAGAGGCTGAACCTTGATCCCTGACCCTCAGAACCAGCACGTCACAAAGGAGGTGAAATAATGAAAGTACTGGTCACAGGTGGCGCAGGCTTCATCGGCTCCCACGTGGTGGATGGGCTGATCGAGGCCGGGCACAAGGTGGTCATCATTGATGACCTGTCCACCGGCTACCGCAGCAATCTCAATCCGAAAGCGCGCTTCTTCCGGCTGGACATCCGCAGCCCGGTTGTGGAGCAGGTGTTCGAAAGTGAGCAGCCGGACGTGGTGAACCACCATGCTGCACAGATGAACGTGCGCCGCTCCATCGCCGACCCGGTGTTCGACGCCGAGGTGAATGTGGTGGGCTCCTTGCGTCTGATCGAGTACGCGAAGCGTTTCGGGGTGCAGAAGTTCATCTACATCTCCACTGGTGGGGCTGTTTATGGCGAGCCGGTCTACTTGCCCTGCGACGAGGAGCACCCCATCCAGCCGATATGCCAGTACGGCGTAAGCAAGCACACTGTTGAGCATTACTTGTACCTCTACGCAGAGAACTACGATCTCAATTACACCGTGCTGCGTTACCCGAATGTTTACGGGCCGAGGCAGGACCCTTACGGAGAAGCCGGCGTCGTCGCCATCTTCACCGGCCAAATGCTGCAAGATGCGCCGGTCACGATCAACGGCAACGGTAAGCAAGAGCGAGATTTCGTATTCGTCGGGGACATCGCGCGGGCCAACATCATGGCCCTGGAGAACGGCGACAACGGCATCTACAACCTCGGCTGGGGCCAGGGCACATCGGTGAACACGATCTTCCGCACGCTGGCGGACGTCATCGATTACGGGCAAGATCCTCGCCACGCGCCGCCGATCGTTGGCGAAACGTACAAGATCTACCTTTCCGCCACGCGGGCCGCCGAGCAGGTGGGTTGGCAGCCCACGGTGCCGCTGGAAGAAGGCCTACGCCAAACCGTGGATTACTTCCGCAATTCCCGCTGACCGGCCAGATCCGATCATCCTCAATCACGTAAGGTGTGCCGACATGAAACCCAACCGCGTGCCCGCACGTTGCACGGCCATGATCCTGGCAGCCGGCGAAGGAACCCGGCTGCGCCCGTTCACGGCACATACACCCAAGCCGATGTTGCCGGTGGCCGGGATACCGGTGCTGGAGCACACGCTGAACCTGCTACGCCGGCACGGGATTCCGCGCGTCGTGATCAACTTGCACCATCGCCCCGAAACCGTTATCGAGCATTTTGGCGGCGGCGACCCGGCGTTGCAGATCACCTACTCCGTGGAACCGCGTTTGCTCGGCACCGCCGGAGGGGTAGCGGCAATGCGCTCGGCCTTCGGCTCGGGCAGCCTGGTCGTGATCTATGGCGACGTCTTGACGAACATGAACCTGACCTCCTTGCTGGAATTCCATCACCAACACGACGGCGTGGCCACCATCGCCCTCTACCGGGTGCCCAACCCCACGGAGTGCGGGCTTGTCGAGACGAATCCGGCCGGCCGCATCCTGCGATTCGTGGAGAAGCCCCCGCCAAAGGAGGTGTTCACCGATTGGGCGAACGCCGGCGTCTACGTGCTGGCAACGGACGTGTTGCCCGTGATCCCCGACGACACGTTCTACGACTTCGGGCACGACCTGTTCCCTGCGCTGCTGCAAGCCGGAGAGGCTATGTACGGCTACCCACTGCGCGAACACGAGTACCTGATCGACATCGGGACCGTGGAAAAGTACCGCCAGGCAGAAGAGGAATGGCCTGGTCTGGAGGCACCGCAAGCATGATCATCGTACAAACCCCTCTGCGCATTAGCTTTCTGGGCGGTGGCACGGACATCTCCGCCTTCTACCACCGTGAAGACGGATGGGTTGTCAGTTCGGCCATTGACAAATACATCTTCGTGATCATCAAGAAACGATTCGACGAGCAGATTCGGGTGGGTTACACGCGCACCGAAATGGTTGACTCGTTGGACGATATCCAACACGAGCTGGTACGCGAAGCGTTGCGCACTACCGGCCTCTCCAAAGGCGTGGAGATCAGCACAATGGGTGACATTCCGTCGGCCGGATCGGGCCTGGGCTCCTCCAGCACCGTCACCGTAGGGTTGCTCAACGCGATGCACCACTATTTGCACAGCCCACGAGACGCCGAAAGACTCGCCACGGAGGCTTGCGAAATCGAGATCGACATCCTGGGCAAACCGATCGGTAAACAAGACCAGTACATCGCCTCCTACGGCGGCCTGCGGTTCATCCGGTTTTGCCCAAATGAGCAAGTCGTGGTAGAATCACTGTCCCTGGGTGATGAAGCACGGCAGGAACTGAGCAGGAGGCTGATCCTGTTCTACACCAACGTGACCCGCAAGTCGGAAACGATTCTGACGGAGCAGGTGGCGAACACCGAAGACCATCTCCCTCAGTTGCGGGCGATGAAGGAGTTGGCCTTACAGGCGAGGGCAGCGCTGGAGGCCGAGCGCTTCGATGATTTCGGCAGAATCATGCACGAAGGTTGGATGCAGAAACGACAACTGGCCAGCAAGATCACCAACCCGGCAATAGACGAGCTATATGCGGACGCCCGGGAGGCCGGCGCGGTGGGTGGCAAGATCACGGGCGCAGGGGGAGGCGGATTCCTTTTAGTCTACTGCCCCCTGGCCCACCAGGACCGGTTGCGCGCCGCCCTCGGTCCCTTGCGAGAACTGCCCTTCGTTCTGGAACCGGGTGGGAGCAAAGTCATCTTTAACGATGGCCGATGACCGGGTAGGCCCGTTGTGGGCCTGTTATGGCACGCGCGCACACCGGAACGCTGCCCGCCCGGCGGTCTTCCTGGACAGAGACGGGGTGATCAATCACAACCGGTCGGACTACGTGAAATCGTGGAAGGAGTTCGTTTTCCTGCCGGGGGCGTTGGAGGCGATTGCGAGGTTGGCCGCCTCCGCGTACGCTATCGTCGTCGTGACGAACCAGTCCGCGATTGGCCGAGGGATCATTCCGGTAGAGGCGGTTGACGACATCCACCGTCGCATGGTCAGGCGGGTACAAAGCGCGGGGGGGCGCATCGACGCAGTTTCGCTGTGCCCGCACCGGCCCGACGAGGGATGCCTGTGCCGCAAGCCCGCGCCCGGCATGCTTTGGGAAGCAGCCGGCCAGTTGTCGATAGATTTGTCCGCTTCCTATCTTGTTGGGGATGCAGAGAGCGATATGATGGCCGCCCGTGCTGGCGGGTGCTGCCCCGTCCTGGTGCTGACTGGGCGCACAACACCGGAACAGTTCGCAGAATGGGGCCCACTCAGGTGGCAAACCATCGTCCAGCCGGACTTGGAAGCCGCCGTGAGTTGGATATTAGATCAAAGAGGAATCGTCGGCGGACAGGCGGCCTGATGGCCTGGGCTGCTAACAGGGAGAGGTGACATGGAACTCCTGGCTAAGTACATAAAAGATACGTCTGAAACGATCAACCAATTGCCAATCGCTCTGATTCAGGAAGTGGTGGAAATCCTCCACACCGCTCGCCTGAACAGACGGCACGTGTTCATCATGGGCAATGGGGGAAGTGCAGCCACGGCATCACACTTCGCATGCGATCTCGGCAAGGGTACCACCGACCCCCGGTCGCCCAGGCTGCGGGTGGTTGCCCTGACGGACAACATGCCCACGTTTTCTGCCTGGGCGAACGACACCGCGTACGACAACGTCTTTGCCGAGCAGTTGTGGAACCTGGTGGAACCGGGCGATGTAGTCGTCGGCATTAGCGGGAGCGGTCGCTCGATGAACGTGCTCAAGGCGATCCACCTGGCTAACCTGGTGGGCGCGACCACGGTGGGGCTGACCGGATTTGACGGGGGCGAACTGGCGAACATCGTGCACATCCCGATCGTTGTGACGAACAACGTGATGGAACAGGTTGAAGATGTACACATGATGCTCTCCCACCTGATCACCACGCGCTTGCGGGCCATGACCGAGGCCTTGCCCGCGCCAACTGATCTGGCGCTCAACGCCCTCCCGCCCCCACCAGAGGCCGCTTGGCAAGCACTGCAGGAAATCCCCCGCAAGTTGGCACTCGCGTTACCGGCGACAATGAGCACGATCTCGCTCCTTGATCAAGTAGGCGACACGCTCATCGTCCATGGCCGCCACCGCCTGCACGGCAACCTGGCCACCCAGGAATCGGCAGGCAACCGGGTGCAGATGACCAATGCTCCTGCGCACGCCCTGGTCGTTTGCCGGCAGGAACCCACCGTCTTCCGGCAAGACCAACTCTCGATTTCGTTGCCCCGGAACGAGCTGGAAGTGACGCTCGACGAAACGGTGCGGTCCGGGGCCATCCTGCCTCTGATCATCGGCGACCGGCCCGTCGGCGTCGTCTCCATCGGCGAAGTCCGCTCGTGGGGCCGCACACCCTTTGATGACCGGAAACTGGCCTTGTCCTGGGAGATCGCGAAGCAAGCGCTAAGACACCTCACAGCAGCAAGCTAGTGTTTCCGTGCAACTGAAGACTATCCTGCACAGGGGGAGCGCCTGGGTCGCAGACAACGAGCTTGTCCTGCTAATCCTGGGCGCTCCTTTTCTTATTCTGCGAACCGCCTGGTGGTGGGCTGGTCTGATCATCCTGCTCTTGACCTGGGCCGCGCGCCGGGTGGTCACAGACCGGTGGACGGTTCGCACACCGTTTGATGTCCCTTTCCTCCTGATCGCCGCATCCGCGCCGCTGTCACTGTGGGCTTCGGTGGACCGGGGCTTTGCCGGCCTGCTCGCCCTCCGGGTCTTGTTTGGCATCGCCGTGGTCTATGCGATTGCCAACCGCGTCAGCAGGGAACGCGGCGTGTGGTGGAGTCTCAACGTCCTGGCTCTGGCCGGAGTAGGGGTGAGCGTGATCGCTGTCCTGGGCATGGAATCGCCCTGGCAGAAAATGTTTGCCCTGGCCGGCCTCTACGATCGCCTGCCACACCTCGTCTCCCGACTGTCCGATGGCAATGAGCTGTTTTACCTGCGCTCCGGCTATCACCCGAACACCATCGGGGGGATGCTGGCAATGCTCATGCCAGTGAGTGCGGGGGCACTCGTCGCGCAACCTTCCTGGATGCGCCGCCAATCTGCCCATCGTCTGGCCCTCGTGGTTGGCCTGGCGCTCATGACGGTCGTGCTGATCCTCACACAATCACGCACCGCATGGGTGGCCCTGGCCACCGCCCTCTGCGTTCTGATCGCGCGCCCGCGGCGGCGCTGGCCCCTGATCCTCCCCTTCGTGGCGCTGGGGTTGGGTACGGCCCTCTTTCTGCGGCGGGCACCTCCCGAAGCGGCGTACCTGGTGACCGGCGCACGCAGCGCCGTGTGGTCGCAATCCTGGACCCTCATCCAGACCTATCCCGTGACCGGCACCGGCCTGGACCCCTACCCGGTGATCGCGGAATTCCAGGCACCGTTTTTCCTGTTCTTCACCCGACCGGTGATCCTCGATCTATCCCCGGCAGATCGGCTGTGGGTACACGCGCATAACTTCTGGCTGCAGACGTGGCTCGATTTCGGGTTGCTGGGCCTGCTGGGAGCGCTGGGCCTCTTCCTGGCCTGGGGCCGGATGGCCGCCCGTCTGCTGACCGACCGCCAGGGAAACATCCCCGCTGGCTGGAGTCAAGGCATGTTGGCCAGCTTCGTGGCCTTCGCCGTATTCGGCCTAACCGACGGGCCTTTCCTGTACCGCAAGATGACGTTGGTGCTGTGGCCGGTGCTCGGCCTGACGGCCTGTCTGTATCGCCAGAGCACGGCGAACCGGGAACCGCCGGCGCCGGCCCGCAGGATGCCTGGCCGCGAGCGATTGCTGATCGTGGGTGCCATCGGCGTGCTGGGCGTGCTGCTGATCCCCTTCGCCGGCGCTGTGGTCAGTCACAACATCGGCAGCGTGCTCCTGCACCGGTCGGCGCTGGCGTCAGATCCCACAACAGGGGAGACACCAACCTTGGCCGGGGATTGGTTGCAGAGAGCGACACGCCTTGCGCCCAACCGGGCAATGGCATGGCGCGATCTGGGACGCGTCCGCGCCCTGCAAGACGATCTGCCGGTGGCCGAGGCCGCCTTCGACCGCGCCATAAGACTGGCACCCACCGACCGGATCACTTGGTATCACCTCGGTCTGGCCCGCCAGCAATGGGGCGACGAGGCCAGTGCGATTGCCGCCTGGCAAGAAGCCGATGCGTGGCTACTGTTTGTTGCGCGGGGAGATGAGAAAGCAGCCGCGGGCGATTGGCCCGCCGCTGTGGACAACTACCAGATCGCGGCACACATCCGTCCCGGCGACCAGGTTGCCACAACGCGGCTGAATGCTGCTCGGCAGAACTTGTCGCCGGACGGCGATGCGCGCGAGTAGCGGCGCGAATGAAAATGTTCGCTCGCTGAGCTGGGCAGACACAAGGACTAGGACTGCCCCTACACCGAGGCGAACCGCGCGGGGTTCGGTCAGGAGTTCGGCTGCCCGTTCGGCCAGGTCGCCCAGCGCGGAGGGTGGCCGACCGCTGCTCTCGAAGCAGTGCACACGAGATGGGCGCATAACGTATCACGCCACAACGGTGGTACGATCTTCCTGTTGACAATGTAGAGGTGGTTGGGTACAATTAGGAAGAGAAGCTGCGCCTGGGCAGACCACGTGTCACCTCAGAGCCATCGCGGAGGCGCGCTGCCCGCGCAAACCAGATTGACGTCTAGAATGGGATGATGGAGAGAAGAAGAGTTGTTGGGCTGGCAATCGGTGTTGCCCTGTTGCTCATGCTCGGCGTGGTCGGGCTGGCCAAGCGAGCGGGACGCACTGAGGCCATCGGCGGTCCGGGCAATACCGCCACCATTGCGCTCTGGCCAGGGTGGAACCTGATCTCGTTCAACACCTTCCCTTCCGTTACCGCCCCGGCCAGCGTCATGGTGCCGTTGGCGGGCCAATATGATGCCGTGATGGGCTTTGACGGTGTCGGACAAAGCTTCTATCCCGGCGTTCCGCCTGAACAGCAATCGCTTGAGCGGATGGACCCGCTGCACGGGTACTGGATCAAGGCACACGCCGAGGTAACGTTGACCGTGCAAGGCTCGCTCGTCCCCAGCGACACCCGGATTCCCCTGCGGGTCGGCTGGAACCTGATCCCCTACCTACCCACAACGGCGATGCCCTTGACCGCTGCCTTGCACTCCATTGAGGGGCATTACAGCGCCGTCCTCGGTTTTGATCGGGGAGCGCAGTCGTTCTACACCCAAATCCCGCCACACATGAACACCCTGCACGTCCTGGAGCCGCACCGTGGCTACTGGCTTTACGTGGATCAGGACACCTACCTGACCTACGGGCCAACCGCGCCGCCCTTGGGGGCGCAGACGTTTGGGGAGCTGATCAACGAGGAAGCGCGTAACCGGGCCCGCGACGCCGGCGTTCATTGGCCCCGCATGGATGTGGCGTGGAGCGATATCGAGCCCAACCCGCCGGCCGGGAGCGTCCACACCTACGACTGGACCCGCTACGATTCACTCATCGGAGCCATGTTCCAATTCGGCTGGCGTGACCCGGTCCTGACGGTGAAGAGCGCGCCGGATTGGGCCGTGGACAGCTATTCCGCACCCTGGGACGATGACTCTAACCCTGCCACGCCCGACGTGCAACACAGAGGGGGGCCGATTGACGACGCGGACCTCCCCAACTTCGACGCTTTCCTTTCGGCGCTGGTGGGCCGCTACGCCCCGGACGGCGACTGGGCCAAAAAACAGCGCGGGCTGCCGGCCGGAGTCGGCGTGCGCTTCTGGGAGATCTACAACGAGTCGGATAACCAGTCGCTCGATCCCCTTTGTGCGGTCGTGGGCGGACTGTGGGGAGCAGACCTGGACTCAGACGGCATGCCCGACACGCAGGAATACGCCGAGCTACTGCGCCGCGCCTATCCGGTCATCAAGGCCGCCAACCCGCAGGCCCAGGTCGTCTTCAGTGGCCTGGCCTACGACGTGATTCCTGAAGACTGTTTCAACATGGATTTCCTCGACTCTGTCCTGACGTATCTACAAACCAACTACGCTTCGGAGACCGACTACCCGTTCTTCGACTTGATGAGCTTCCACCAATATGATCGCTGGCGCAATAGCTGGGACGGCACAGGGACGGGGACGTTGCCGTACAACCAGGGCCTGCTGGCCAAAGCGGTCCAGTCGCATCCCGGCGCAAACTTCCCTGGCCATCCTCATTACCCGGCAATCCGGGAAGTGCTGGCGGCTCATGGTTTGCAAGATATCCCACTGGTCGTGTCCGAGGTCAGCCTGTCCAGCAGCCGCTCGGCAGGCGATAATGAGCTGCAAGCAAGACACACGGTCCATGAATACGTCCGCGCGATGACTCTGTGGCCGGACGATCTGTTTGCCGCCATGTGGTTCACCTTGCAGAACAATACGTACGGCCTGCTAGAACTTGACACCGCCCAGCCGTACCCGGCCTACTACGCCTACACCTGGCTAGGGCAAGAACTTGACGGGTATCGCTTCGAAACGCAACTGGGGCCGGAAGCAGCCTCCGCCGGCGGGACCGGCTCGATCTACGTTCAGGCCTACCGCTTCCGGCATCGCGATGGCCGGCGCAAGCTCGTGCTGTGGACCGACGACGGCAAGGGCCTGCAGTACAACCCCCTGTATGGCGAGAGCCCGCCCAGCGCCCAAGACATGCACATTGATGTCGCCCTTGGCCCCCTGCAACTCGGGCAACCCACCACCCCGCCGCTAACTGTTCGCGTCACCGACAGCACATCCTACCCGGCGCTTGCCGCCCAGACCATCGTGGACGGTGGAACCGGAGACGTGGACGGCTCCCTGAACGGCTGGGTCACCTTGCAGATTACACAGGACCCGGTCTACGTCGAAGCTGTCGCCCCCTGACGGCCGACTGTATTAGGGAACTCCGAGAAAATAGTTCTCCCAAACAGATTATCGATGCAGCCCACAATAGATCGAAAAAGCAATCTACAAGGGAGTTCCTTGGGCTTTTCCACTTCGTTTGAATATATTTCGCGAATCATAACAGGCTTCGTGATATCTTTCTGGCAGGTTTATTTCTCTGGAAAAGCCTTACACGAGAGGTCCTACTCGCGAGGGATACACATAAACCCTTGCTCGGCAAAGTGCAGGTCGAAGGTAAACACCTGCTTCATTCCCCACTGGCGCATAATCTCGAAGCTAACACAATCCACCAAACTGAGCCTGCGCCGTGCCGCCGTGAGAACGGCAGTGACTCCAGCCTGATGGTCAACTTCGCCAACCCACTCAGTCTGCAGTAGGGGCAACACGTCTACCTGAAAGGTGCGAATGGCTTGTAGGCCGAGCCTGTGCTGTACCAGAGCAAAGGTTTCTACCAATACATAGTTGCTGCAAACCAGGTGTGCCTTTTGCAGCACCAGGTCTATCCATAAGCGTTTTGCTCGCCCGTGATTCTCATCATCAGCGTCCAGGATGGCATAGAAGGCCGAGGTATCAACGAATATGCTCATGACTGAAATGTCTCGGCCAGGTATTGATCATGTTTGGACGAGATGTCCGATGTTCCGGAGTGAAAGCGGCCAGCCGCAGCGATGGCACGTTGCCGTTGTTCTTGATCATCGACACCTCTCGACGAGTGGATCATCGAGTCCACGCTCTGTCGAACCAGTTCGGCGATAGACGTGCGGCGGGCAGAAGCTAACTCTCTCAACGCTTGTACCTGCTCTTCCCTCAATTGCACCTGGGTTCGAATCATCTCCGGACTCCTATCATGCTTACACTATTTGCTTAATGATAACACATCTGCCATAAACCGTCAAACAGGGTGGTACGCGCGGCGCGCTCGCCGACACTGTTTGGCAAAAGTGGGTCACCGTGGTAGAATTGGCGTCACTACACAGTCTGGTGGCTCCGGGCGTCATTCCGAAGACACACTTTGCGAAGGTGTTGAAGCGACCGGAGGCGAACCATCGCCGGCTCACGGACCTGACGCTGCGCGCAACTCTGGATACAACCGATTGTGAACTCCTCGATTGCCTTGCGCACATACGCCGTTGTTCTCATCCTCGGGGCAGCCGCCCTCTTGTCCTGCACACCCTCACGCACGCGCCTCGATCAGGAACAGCCCTGGCCAACCGATCCCGCGCCCATTCTTGACGGCACCAATTCGGCGAGCCAATCGTTTGTACCGGCGCATGACCGGCTGACGGCCATCGAAGTGATGCCTGCCGGCGTCCCGGCCGCGCCGGCCGGGGCTTATCCTGGCCCAGCCCTTACCGTCACGCTGGGCCGCGGATCGCCGCCGGAACGCGACGTGATCACGGAATCGATCGGCGCCGGCGCATTGCAGCCGAACCAGTTCTATCGTTTCACCTTCCCTCCACAGACCAACTCCCGGGGCATAACCTACACCTTGCGGGCCGTGGGCGCCACAAACAGTCCGCTGTCGCTCTGGCAGTCGAGCCTCGATCTCTATGCTCGCGGCCGGGCCTGGGTGAACGACGAACCGGCGCCCGGCGACCTGACGTTCCGCGCGTACTATGACGAGGATGCCATCGCGTTGCTCTCTTACCTGGCCGGCGGCCTGGTGGCCAACGGCTGGCTCGTCCTGCCGCTGCTGCTCGTTCTTTTCTTGCCCGGCTACGTCGTCCAGGGCGTGCTCTTGCCACCGGACGAAGCGGACCTGGCACACCGCCTGGCATTGTCCTTTGGACTCAGCCTGGCGCTCGTTCCGATCGCTTTTTTGTGGGCCCGTGTCGTGGGCATCTCCGCATCCAGGCCCCGGCTCATGGTGCTGTCCGCGATCCTCGTCTTGCTCACTCTCCGGCGACTGTGGGCCGCCGGATGGCGTGACCCGCGCCGGCACATCCGAAAACTGCGGACTGACGGCCCGTTCCTGGCCCTGTTGGCGTTCGTGCTGCTCCTGACTGCTACCGCGCGGTACCTGGAGATTCGCGACCTGGCGCTGCCCCTCTGGGTCGACTCGGTCTTTCACACCAGCGTGATCCAACTCTTCCTGCAACAGGGCGGGATACCCACCACCTACCGGCCCTTCATGCCGGTTGATCGCTTCGTCTACCATTTCGGTTTTCACGCCGTGGCCGCCACCTTCGCCTGGCTGACCCGACTCGATGTGCCACGAACTCTTCTGGCGCTGGGACAGGCGATCAACGCGCTGCTACTGCTGCCCCTGTTCGCGCTCACCCAGCGACTGACCAAGAGCCGGCTGGCCGGCCTGATCGCCATGCTGCTCGCCGGCCTCGTTTCGCTGATGCCCGCCTTCTACGTGAGTTGGGGGCGCTACACACAACTCACCGGACTGGCCCTACTGCCCATCGCCCTGATTGCGACCCTGGACTGGCTCGAACGACCACAGCCGACGGGGAGACGGTTGGCGCTGGCCACCGTTGCCGTCTCCGGGCTCGTTCTGGTCCACTATCGCGTGCTGGTTTACTACGCCGCCTTCGTCCTCGCCTACCTGATGGTTGACCTGACGCGGCGACGCGAGTGGACGGCGACTGCCGGACTCTGGCGGCGAACGTTTCTACTGGCCGCTGCCGTCGCTCTGCTCACCGCTCCCTGGTTGTTCAACTTGGGTCAGCGGTTCTTGTTCCCCGTCGTTGCTCAGGGAAAACGGCTGGCCGGCACGGCCACGTACAACACCTTCCCGTGGGAGTTCTTGTGGATTCGCCACAACGGGACGTTATTGGCGCTGTCTGCTGCCGGCGTCTTGTGGGTCGCGATTCGGCGGAACCGAGCGGTCTTCGTCATTCCGGTGTGGGTTGCCATCGTGGGGCTAGCTGCCAACCCGAACCTTGTCGGCCTGCAACCTCGTTGGCTGGTAAACAACGCCACCGCCGTGATCAGCCTCTTCCTGCCAGTGGCGATCTTGGGAGGCTATCTACTCGCGGGGATGATCGGTGTCGCCCGGCGACGCGCGCCGGCGACCTGGGACGTGGCCATACGCTGGATCGTTGGCCTGGCGATTCTCGCTGCCGGCCTGTGGGGCACATGGGACCTGGCCGATGTGATCAACCCAATTACGGTTCTGGCCACGGCGGATGATCGCATGGCCCTGGAGTGGGTGCGCCAAAACACTCCGGCCGATGCCCACTTCCTGATCAACGCGCGTTTCTGGCAGGAGGGTGTCTACACCGGTAGCGACGGGGGATACTGGCTGACCCCGCTGACCGGTCGCCGCACGACCTTGCCCATGGCCCACTACATCTACGGCTCTTCGGACTACGTCCGGCAGATCACCGCCTTCGCCAGACAGGTGGCCGAGTTGCCTTCTGTGGATGACCCGGCCTTCCTGCAAGCCCTGCGCGAACAGGGGGTGACCCACGTGTATGTTGGGACCAAAGGTGGCGTCCTCTCGCCTGCGAAGCTGGTCGCCAGCACCCACTTCCAACCCCTATACCATCACGGGGCGGCGTGGGTATTCTCCGTCCTCGTCAACCGGTAATGATCGGGGCATCCTCGTCGGGGGTAGTACCGCACCTCAGCGTGGTTGTCGCCCAGACGTCACAGCTGCGGCACAGGATACACAAGTAGGGGCAAGTTTGAGGCCTGTCCGCAAAAGGTAACCGTTCAGCGTCTCCTGAATCTGCCACGGATTGCACGGATTAAGGCTTTT